>JBLFZR010000001.1:0-119288 GCA_047610595.1 Nitriliruptoraceae bacterium
ATGCTGGAACTCCTCTCCGCGAAATATCGGCGGCGCGAGGCCTTCACTTCGGCATGCAACCTTGACGGCGTCCGTTACGGCACGTGATCAGAACGGCGAGGGTGAAGGCCGTGTCATGAGCGTGTAACGGAGTGCCGCAAAAGAGACCGCCCGAGACGGTACGTCTCGAGCGGTCTCTTGGTCTTCCATCGCTAACTGCCCTGTAACTCTGTGGTGCGCGAGGGGGGACTTGAACCCCCACGTCTGTGAAGACACACGGCCCTCAACCGTGCGCGTCTGCCAATTCCGCCACTCGCGCGTAACCGGCCAGCAGGGCTGACCGGTCGCGCAGCATAGCCACCACTTGAGCACGGAGCCAAAGTGGCGGGTCATCCCGCCGCAGGCACCGCCCATACGCCGACGTTCCACAGCCCGACGCCCGGCCAACCGCTCGGCCGAACCCCCTCAACCGTGCTCGCACGCCAGGTATGCACAACCGCGATCTCAGCGATCACAGTCAGCCGCGCGCTCATCGCCAGCTCTGCCAGCGCTTCATCCCAAACAGAAGGCGCCGCGACCTGCGGGCCGGCGGGGTCGATGCCGCCTGTGCCTGCGGCGTCCGCTGCGACACCTGCCGCAGGCTCGAGCCCCAGCTCTGACAGCAGGCCGGCCATCGATCGGCCCGGTGACACGCGTGCCACCCGGAGCCGACCGTCAACCTCAATCGGCGAGAGGACGTGCGCAGGGGGATCCACCCGCACTAGCTCGATCGCGACGTCGTCAAGCGAGGCCTGCCCTTGGAGCACCCGTGCGATCAACCCGAGCCCCTCCACCGTGCGGGGAAGCTGCAGCAACACATCGGCGGTGGACACCCCGTCCGGCGGTGGTGGAGCCACAGCTGTCAGCGCCGGCCGCGCGCCTCCCGGCTGGCGCCCCACGTCGCGCAGCAGCCCCTCCACCACCGGTGCTGGCTGGATTCGGGCCGCAAGCGCTCTGCGGTCGTCGACGTCGGTGTCACCGTCTGCATCCCACACCAGCTCAAAGCGGGTGCCCCCGAACGCCGATACAGAGGTGACGTCCGGGACGGCAGCAGCCCGCGTCTCCGGGTCAATCGCCACATAACCCAGCACCACCGCGACCTCCCCCGCCGCCAACAAGCCCAACGCCACATCATGGTTCGGCACCGTAAGCACTGTCAGCGACGCCAGGGCTGGCGGACCGAGCGGACCCGTGGGATGCGCCTCGAACGCTGCACGCAGCTCTGGCTGCAGCGATGCGAGCGTGAACCAGCCGCCCGTTACAGGCAGTGCGTCATCGAACGCAGCCAGACCGCCTTGGGCAAGCACATGGGCAGGGAGCACGCCAGGGGCCACCGACAGCAACCATGGCCAGCCTGCGTACGGACGGTCGAACCACAGCACCACCGACACATCTTCGGGCACCGCAGCGACAAAGGCGGACCACTCTGCCGGACGCGCTGCACGCAACGCATCGGCGGTCGCCACGACGTCGCCGGGTTCGACCGCCGCACCGTCAGACCAGCTACCGGCTGCCAGCGTGACCCGTACACCCCACGCTGCCCCGTCGGGAACCGAAAGCTCGGTCGCGACGTCTACGGGCTGTGCATCGATCGCCAACGCCGGGACAAGTCGTCCGAACGGGTCGGTGCGGTACAGCGGCAGCATCCAGATCGAAGCCAGGTCACGGGCAGCCACATCGTCAGCATCCCGTGCCCACCAGCTGACGTGCGGCTCGGGGTACGCCAGCACGACCTCACCAACCGGGAAGATCGGAGCTGCCAGCGCAGGCTCCTGGTCGCGCAGCGCGCCATCGACGACGACCTGCACAGGCGGCGCGTTCGTGGCTGCGAGGTCGCGACACCCCACGAGCAGCCCGGCACACACCAGCGCCACGATGCACGCCCGCAGAGAGCCCGTGGCCACGCGTGACATCACGGTGATGTTCCAGTCAAGCGGACGGCCGCGAGGTCGACGCTGCCATCCGGGGCGAGAAACAGCCCCGCTACCCCGGGACCGACGACCATGTCTTGGCGGTAGAACAGCACCGGCGCGATGACGGCGCTGTCGAGTGCCAGACGCTCGACCTCCTGCAGCGCTGTCTGTCGGCGCGCAGCGTCGACCGCGCTGCTCGCCCGGGCAAGCAGCGCGACGAGTGCTTCGGGCTGCCACCCCGACAGCTGCGCCACCGGTGCGCCGCCCGCCAGCAGCTCTGTGATCCACGCCTGCAGCGTTGGGGCTGCCGGCGTCCAACCCAATCGGATGACAGCCGGGCCCGCCGACTCCGCCACCCTGAGGTAGCGCTCAGCGTTGGGTCGCACGATCTGCACCGCCAAACCGAAGCCTCGCAACGACACCGACAGCTGGTCCGCCAGCGCTCCGTGCAACGCATCGGGCGAGGTCTGGATCACGATCGGTGCGAGGGGCGCCGCGTCTGAGGGTCGGTCCGCCAGCGCAGCTGCGATCAATCGCGCTGCCGTCTCGGGATCATGATCACACCAGCGACACGGCTGTGCCTGCGCGCCTGGAAAGGTCGGCGGAACGATGCCGCTGGCCACGCTCCGGCTCCCGTCGGTGCGTGATGCCAGCGCCTGCCTATCAACCAACATCGACACGCCACGACGGAATCGCTCATCATCAAACGGGGCCTGCGTGGTGTCTAGAACCAGCAGCGACACAGTGTCGGTCAGCGCCTCTCGGACCCCCTGCCCGCCGGTCGCGTCCGCTGTCCCAAACGCGCTACGCGCCGTCTCGCGACCGCCGAGCGGGATCGTGGCCACCTGCAGCTGACCGGCTACAAGGTCCCCGTATCGGACGGTGCGATCTTCGTCATCGGCGTAGATCCGAAACACGACCTCTCCGACCGAGTCCGGCGCCGGATGCATCAGCGACGGCACGAGGCGGAGGAACTGGTTGTGAGCCCACCGGTCCCCCAGCGCAAACGGTCCGTTGCCGACCGGTGACTCACCGAACGCTGCGCTGTCGTCCACCGCCGACGCAGGAACCGGCGCCAGCGCAGGGTGCGCAAGCACCGTCGCCAGCTCTGGGTCTGGCACGGTCAGCGTGATAACGAGCGTGTGATCGCCGGCGGCCGACACACCGCGGAGCCCGCGACCCGATTGGGCAACGTTGAACCCATCCACATCTTGCAACAACGGCGCGTGGATCGACGGTGGGTTGATGGTGCCGTCGGCCACCCGCTCCAGCCCGCGCACCACGTCCTGCGCGACAACCGGGGTCCCGTCGTGCCACCGTGCGGCCGGGTCCAGCGTGAAGGTGAAGCGGCGGGCGTCGTCATCCATCACCCACGACAGTGCCAGCGCCGGTCGTGGCGTGAGGTCAGGCCCGAGGCGTGTGAGCGAGTCAAACAGCGCATCAACGACCAACGCGTCCTCATCGCGCACGATCAGGCGAGGGTCGAGCGACGTCGGATCCGCGCCAAGCGCCCATCGAAGCGTGCCGGCGCCGGCCACAACGGCCTCACTGCCAGGGATCTGCACGGCAGGCGAGGCAACGGGCGTTGGATCCGTACATGCAGCAACAACCAGGACCGCAGCCACACACAGGGCAGCGGACCCGCGCAGGCTCAGAGCACGAGGCCCAGCGCGATGGTGGTGAGCGTGAACCCGAGGCCCGACAGCACGGTCAGACGGTCGAGGTTCTTCTCGACGACCGCCGAGCCCTGCGCGGACGCGCCGCCGCCACCAAACATGTCCGACAGACCGCCACCCGCACCACGGTGCAGCAGGATCAGAAGGATTAGCAGTGCCGAGAACAGCACGTGCAGGGAGATGAGCGCGATGGTCACGGGGCGTCGATTCTGTGTCGTAGGAGGTCGCGGGCTGAGTCACGGACTGCGACGTCGGTCGGCGACGATACCACCGAGGATCGCCGAGAGGCTGTACCACGACACGCCGTACCAAGAGAGCGAAGACGATCAGCCGCCGGTCGGCAGACGCTGGAACCAGAACATCCCGTACTCCTGGTCCGCAGAACGCACCACCGGTTCAAGACGCCACTGGTCTACAACCGCGTCCGAGACCCGGATGATGGGCCGCGGCGTCATGCTGACACGTGCATCCACGGAAGGAGTGCCGCACGCTGCGCGATAACCGGCGCACGCATCGAGCGTGACGGGTGTGAACGCTTCCGGATCATCCAGCGCAAGCAGCGTCGTCGACAGCGGCGCTGCATCTACGGATGGCTCGCGGGCCCCGTCGCCGTCGCTCGTCGCGTCGTACGCACGAAACACCGCGCTACGGGCGCTGCCGAAGGACGCGTCGCTGGCAGGCTGCGCGACATCGCTAATCAACACACCAAGGGCATCACGCTGACGTTCTGCACCGGCGGCGACGGACGGCAGCGTCGCGGCCGCCACGATGGCAGCGAGCAAGGCGGTAAGCCCCATCAGCGCCTCCATCGACCGGCGCGAACGGCTTGGCGGTGGCCGCTCGTCGCACAGCGCCTCCACGCGTGAGACGAGCGTCCCTTCATGCAGCAGCGGCGCGCACGCCACGATCTGGCGGCCGTTGGCTGCCTCGATCACCTTGAGCAGCCCGGACGCGAGCGCGCCAGGTCGATCGGTGACCGCAACGGCCGTCGTGTCGGCGGCGAGCTCACGCTCGCGTAACAGCTGCGTCAAGCTCCACGAGCCGCCAGGCACGAAGAACAGCACATCACGCAGCACACCAAGCGCGGCGGCTACAAGGTTGTCACGCCGCACGATGTGCGCGAGCTCGTGCGCCAGCACACCCTCAAGCTCGTACGGGTCTAGCGCGTGCAGCAGGCCAGCCTCCACCAGCAGCATCGGTCGTCGGATTCCGACTACCACAGCGCCCCCAGACAGCGCCGGGACGACAACGACCGAGGGCGGGGTGACACGCAGCGCAGAGGCGATGCGTGTGACGGTGGCAAGAACCTGCATCGGCGCAGCGTGCCCGAGCATCGCGAGATCTTCGAGCGAGCGCCGAACCCGCCGCACGCGGCGACCGCGGACCAGCAGTCGGGCGAGCGCGATCGACGCCCACAGGCCGATCACCACCGGCACCGTGGCCGGAGCCAGGCTGAGGTACGTGTCACGGACCGGGATCGTCAGACCACCGGTCGCGTCGACCGACCGCCACAGCGACGGCAAGGACGGGGCACCCGCGAAGGCGACGCAGATACCGATCACGGCGAACCCGGGTAGCAGCGCCACCGCAGCCCGAACGCGTGCGACGCGCAGGCCGGCACGCAAGATCAAGCGACCCAGAACAACGGCCACGATCGAGGCGCACACCACGCGCACTGCGATCGAGTCAGTCGGAAGGCTCAGCATAAAACCCATGTCGCCCGACATCACTCAGCGCTCGTTCGCACGGCGACGCGCAACAGCACCGCGCAGCGCGTCAAGGGTGACGTCATCGACGTCGTCAACGACCTCAGCGAGGTACGCAGCGGCTGGCTCTGGGTATCTGTCTAACAGCCACGTCAGCACGCTTCCGACAGTCGAGCGGGCGTAGTCCTCGCGGGCGACCACGGCGCGGTAGACGTGCGCGAGGCCCGTCGTGTCGCGCTGCAGCAGACCCTTCGCCGCCAGGCGAGTCATCGTCGTCATGACCGTCGTGTAGGCGATCTCGCGGCCGGCCGCGAGCACGGCATGCACATCGCGGACCGTTGTGACACCGAGGCTCCAGACCGCGTCCATCACGTCCTGCTCGAGCGGACCCAGAAGCCCATCGAGCTCGTCATCTCGCCGCATGAGTCATGCTCCGTCGCTGAGGACTCGATCGTAGGGCTCCAACACGCGCGTGTCACCAGACTTGACCCAGGCCTGCACAGCGACGGCGTCGCAGAGCTGCTGTATGACACATCTGAGCTGGCATCTCTTGGATGATTTGTGACCAAGTCGCAGCTGGCACGTCGGACGGCCACCATGTTCGGTGCCCGACGGTCACAACAGGGACGCTGGCCGATAGCGTCACGCGGCATGGACATGACTCACGCGGCCGATGCGCACCCGGATCCGGTGCTGGTGCTGCACTCCAGCGTCGCGCGGCTCGCCTTGCGTGCAACAACGCCGCTGCTGCTGCTCTGGCTTGGATCGGCAACGATGACCAACGATGGGTCACCGCTCGCGTACGGCCTGTTGATCGCCGGTGTTCTGACCGCGGGTGTGCTGCTGTTGGACCAGCCTGTGCGCGTCGAGTTTGACCAGAACGGCGTCAACAGGGTGTGTCTGCTTCGCCGCCACCGACTGACGTGGTCCGAGGTGGTCGCCATCGAACGCGCCCGCGGTGGGGGCCTGCGTCGGGCTGTTGCACGGGCAGACGCCTCGCCGCCTGTGCCACGCGGCCGAGGTCTCGTCGCACGTGTCGGAGCGCGCCGCGTCTTCTTCCTCGTCGACCGAAGTGAGTCGCACGCAGAGCACGCCGAACTCCGACAGCTGTTACGCAACCGCGCAACCATGCTGCGCGCCGGAAGCCCGCATATCACTTCCACTCCCGCCGGTCGTGGCCGGCGCGCGTTGCACCGGCGTACCAGCTGAGCCGAGCTATCCGACCGTTTTGGTGGCGGGCGGGACGGTCACGACCGCACCAGTCCGCACGCGATCAAAGATTGACTCCCCGAGCTCAAGCGGGAAATGACACGCGGCCTCGTGACCCGGCCTGATCTGGACAAGCGGCGGCGACTCCGTCACGCAGGTGGGCTGCGCCACGGGACATCGCGTGTGGAAGTGACAGCCGCTGGGTGGCATGGCCGGGCTGGGTAGGTCACCGTCAAGAATGATCCGCTCGCGGCTGCGCTCCACATCCGGATCAGCGACCGGAACCGCCGATAGCAACGACGCCGAGTACGGGTGGATCGGGGAGCTGTACAGCGACTCCCGATCAGCAAGCTCGACCACACGGCCGAGATACATCACCGCGACGCGGTCCGAGATATGACGCACCACGGAGAGATCGTGCGCGATGAACATGTAGCTGAGTTTGAACTGCGCCTGCAGATCTTCCAGCAGGTTCAGCACCTGCGCCTGCACCGACACATCGAGCGCCGAAACCGGCTCATCGAGCACGATCACGTCAGGGTTGAGCGCAAGCGCCCGTGCGATACCGATCCGCTGCCGCTGACCGCCGGAGAACTCATGGGGGTACCGGTTGCTGTGCTCGGGTGAGAGGCCCACCTGCTCTAGCAGCTCGCGCACCCGCGGCTGCACCTCATCCTTCGGCGAGCCATGAATCACCAGCGGCTCGCCGATCGAGTCACCGATCGGCATCCGGGGATTCAGCGACGCGAAGGGATCTTGAAACACCATCTGCATCTCACGACGCAGCTCACGCATGCGCTTGGGGTCGGCCGCGATGACGTCCTCACCGCGGTAGCGAACCTCGCCAGATGTCGGCTCGACCAGACGCAGCAGCGACCGACCAAAGGTTGTCTTGCCACAACCCGACTCGCCCACGATGCCGAGTGTCTCGTTCGGCATGAGGCTGAGCGACACCCCATCCACGGCGTGCACACGTCCGACCTCGCGGCGCAAGAGGCCAGCGCGGATCGGGAAGTGCTTCACAAGATTGATGACCTCAAGAACGGGCGCGGTCATGTGAGGGCCTTTGCGCTGTCCAAGATGGGAAGCCGGTCCCATAGATGACACCGGCTTTGGTGGGTGCCGCTCACCGTCGACAACGGCGGAGGCTCAGCGTGGCACCGAGCTTCGACGTGCGGGCACCGGGGTCGAAACACGCAGCCGGACGGGAAGTTGATCGGCGAGGGCGGTGCTCCCGGGATCGGCTCCAGCCGAGCGGCGTCTCGTTTGGCGAAGTTTGGGATCGAATCCAACAGCCCCCGCGTGTACGGGTTTGCGGAGCCGTAAAACACCGTGCGCGTGTCTCCAGACTCGAAGATGCGACCGCCGTACATCACGTTGATGCGGTCCGTCACGCCAGCCACCAAACCGAGGTCGTGGGTGATGAGCATCATCGCGGCACCGGTCTCGTCCCTCGCACGCTCCATCACCTCGATGACCTGCGCCTGGATGGTCACGTCTAGCGCCGTCGTTGGCTCATCTGCGATCAGCAGTTCTGGCTCGTTCGCAATGGCCATCGCGATCATGGCGCGCTGACGCATCCCGCCAGAGAACTCGTGCGGATAGTTGTCGATGCGGATCCCGCTTTCGGGGATACCCACAAGGTCAAGCAGCTCGATGGCTCGCACACGGGACGCTTGCTTGGACGCTCCCTTGTTGTGGATTCGGATGGCCTCGACAAGCTGGTTGCCAACGGTGAAGACCGGATTAAGCGCCGTCATCGGATCTTGGAAGATCATTGCGATCTGGTTCCCCTGCAGCTTGCGCATCTCGGCGTCCGAGATCGCCAACAGGTCCGTGCCCTGGAACCGAATCTCGCCGGTGATATGCGCCGATTTCGGAAGCAGTCGCATCACAGCCATCGCCGTCACGGACTTGCCCGATCCCGACTCACCCACGACTCCGAGCGCCTCACCCGGTAGGACATCGAACGAGACCTTGTTGACCGCCTCGACCAGACCGTCGTCGGTCTGGAACGCCACGGACAGGTCAATGACTGACAGAATCGGTTCGGCAGCCATCAGCTCCTCCCAGACGTCGGGTCGAGGGCGTCACGCATCGCGTCGCCGAGAAAGTTGATGGCCAACGTGATCAGGACGATGAATGCAGCAGGTAGCAGCAGCTCGTACGGACGCTCGATCAGAGAGCCCTTGGCCTCGGCCACCAGCGTGCCAAGTGTGGTCGCAGGTGGCTGTGGTCCAAGACCGAGGAAGGACAAGGTGGACTCGAGGATGATCGCGATCCCCACCAGCAGGGTCGCCGATACGACGATGGGACCGAAGGTGTTCGGAAGGATGTGGCGGAACATAATGCGTGGCGCCTTGGCACCTGCCGCCCGTGCCGCGAGCACGAACTCTTGGTTGCGGTACTGCAGGAACAGGCCTCGCACGATTCGCGCGATCTGCGTCCAGAGGAGCGCACCCAGCAGCAACGCGGTCCCGATCGCCGAACCACCGAACGAGCGCGAGAACACGATAAGCACCACGATCGCCGGGACGATCAGGAACAGGTTGGTGAGCTGCGAGAGCACCGCATCAACCCACCCGCCGAGATAGCCCGAGAGAGCCCCGATGACCGTGCCGATAACGGTTGTAAGCACAGACACGACTGCGGCGATCAGCAGCGATGTCCTGCCCCCTGTGACCGTCCGAACGAACAGATCACGCCCCAGCGCGTCGGTCCCGAACCAGTGCGTCAGGTTCGGCCCCTGCAGACGGCTTGGGACATCGGTCCCATCGATGGTGAACGGCGTCAAGGCCGGACCGAAAAGGAACGCGATCAGCACCACAAGCAGCAGCGCAACCGAGACCAGTGCGAGCCTGTGCCGTCGGAAACGGAGCCAGGCCTGCCGCGCGAAGGATCGGTCGTCGAGCTGCATCCCCTCGCGTTCCGCAAGATCGGATTCTGTCAGGTCGACCGTGGCCATCCTCGAGTCACTCATAGCGGATCCTCGGGTCGAGCACCGCGTACAACAAGTCCGCGATGAGGTTGAAAACGATCACCAGCACCGAGACAAGCAGCACGATGCCCATCATCAGGTTCAGGTCTGACCTGTTGATCGCTCCAAGCAGCAGCGGGCCCAGACCCGGCCATGAGAAGATCGTCTCGGTGATGACCGAGCCACCGAGCAGAGCAGCGAAGTCGAACGCCCAGATGGTGACGAGCGGGATCATCGCGTTGCGCATCGCGTGCTTGAAGATCACAGTGCGACGTGGCAGGCCCTTGGCTCGAGCCGTTCTGATGTAGTCCGAACCCATCACCTCAAGCATCGCCGCGCGCTGGAATCGACTCTCGCCGGCGACGAACACGAGCATCAACGTGACGATAGGCAGCGTGTGACTTGACACGATCTCGCCAAAGGAGCCTGTGAGCATCTGGTTGGTGACAAAGGGTTTCACACCGAACCAGTCCTGCCAGTAGACAACGAAGATCACCTGCAACGTGAGGCCGAAAACGAACGTCGGCATCGAGAGCCCAAAGAACGAGAAACCAGTGATGAGGTAGTCAGATTTTTTATACTGGTTCACCGCGGAGTACACCCCAAGTACAACGGCGCTGATCGCGATCAGGATGAACGCAGGAATCGCCAGCCGCGCCGAGTTGATCGCCCGCTGCTTAATCAGCGGGTAGACGGGTTCGTTCAGCGAAGCCGACATGCCCATATCGCCCCGTGCCGCGTCGGTGATCCAGTTCACGTATCGGACCGAGACTGGCTCGTCGAGGCTGTAACGATCGATGATCGCGTCGTAGGCAGATTGGTCTGCGTTCACGTTTAGCCGAAGCTCTGCCAACGGGTCGGCAACCTGCGACGTCAACGCGAACACGATGTACGTGCCTAAAAGCAACAACGGAACGGTCATCATGATCCGTCGAACCGCGTACGCGAACACGTTTTACTCCCCAGCACCGAGATTCGGGCAGCCTAGCCACCACGCTGCTTGCTGCTGTTGAGGTCATGCACCGCCAGATGCCTAAACGGCGGGAGCCCGCCCCACGAGGGGGCGGGCTCCTGCTGCGTGCGAAGGGTTGTGGTCAGGCTGCCGGCAGGTAGTCGACCACGTTGACGAGCGGTCCGGCGCTGTTCGCGTCCGGCGCCACTGCAGCACCCACGAGGCGCACGTTGCTGTAGGCGTAGAAGCTGGGCTTCTGCGTCAGCGGCAGCATGAACAGACCGTCACCGTCGGGGCCGAGCGTCGTCACGTAGGTGTCGAGCTCGTTGTAACACGCTGCGCGCTCCGTGCCGTCAATCGTTGCGTCGCACTCGGTGGAGCGAGCATCGAAGTTGGCGTTCGCGAAGCCGTACGGGTTGTTACCCGAACCGCTGCGGTAAGACGCGGACTGGCCACCCGGCCAGGGGCCACCGACCCATGCGAACTGGGTGATGTCCCAGACGTTGCAGTCGGAGGTGACAGCATCATCACCCTCACCGGTCGTGTCGCCGTCAGGAACACCGGAGGAGCACGCAAGGGCAGGGCCCGAGAACGGACGCTCACCGAAGTACGCGCCGCCGTCGACGTTCTCGATCTCGATCGAGATGCCAGCCTCCGCGAACTTGGCCTGCAGCAGGACCTGCTGCAGCTCGCGCAGACCGTTGCCGCCGGTGGTACCGACAGCAAGCTCGAGCGCGCCAACGCCGTCCTTCTCCATCACGCCATCGGCGTTCAGGGAGTAACCCGCACCCTCGAGCTTGGCGATGGCGGCGGCGATGTCGCCCTTGCCATAGCCAGCATCGCCAGCGTGGTCGATGTAGGTGGACTGGTTCGAGAGCCAGTAGGTGTTCCCGAGGCCCTCGGCGGGCAGCGAATCACCAAACAGCGGGGTGTACAGACCCGCCATGACCTCGGACTTGTCCATCGCAAGCGCAAGCGCCTCGCGGACGGCCGGGTCAGACAGGTGTGCGTTCTTGAGGTTCAGACCCCAGTGCTCAAAGACGGGGCCCGGCTCAGCGGCGACGGTGAAGTCGGCGTTCTCAGCGATGGCTCCCTCGAACTGCAGCTGCGGCTGGGTGAAGACGATGTCTGCCTCACCAGCGTTCAGCGCGTTGATCTGGGTGTCGGTGTCCGCCACAAAGTTGATCTGTACGCCGGTGACGCACGCGACGCCGGTGTTCGTGACGTCGGGCGATACCGAGCCGTGGTACGACTCGTTGGTGACCAGGCGCATCGAGGTGGCCTTGTCCCACGTCCCGAACAGCATCGGTCCGGAGGACGGCAGGGACTCGCCGTTGGCTGTGAAGGTCGGGAAAGCCTCGTTCGCCGCGGCCGCGTCTGCGGTCACGTGCGTCGGGAAGATCTCAGTGAGAAGCGCCTTGTAGCCCGCGAAGAACTCGCTGAGCGTGAAGGTGAACGCGGTGTCCGACGACGCCTCGAACGAGGTGATGAGGTCGTAACCCGTGCGGTCACCGATCAAGTACGTGCCACCCGCAAGGGTCTCATCGTCGTCGTCCGCAGCAGCGGCGACGTCGTAATCCTCCATGATGATGGCGTACGTGTCGACGACCTGCTGCGCCGTGAGCGCGGTGCCGTCGGACCAGCTCAGACCGTCGCGGAGGGTGCCGTTGAACGTGACGGTTCCATCCTCGTTCTCGACGACCTCAAGCTCGTCCGCCAGCAGCTCGGGGAAGTACTCCGTCGACGAGGTGATGCCGTAAAGGCCGTCCCACATCGACTGACGGATCCACGAGGTGATCGACAGGTTGTTGTTCGGGTCGTCCAGGTGCATGTCCGGCGGCTCCTGCTCATGCGCCCAGACAAGGTCCGTGGTGCCGCACGACTCTGCGCCGGTCGCAACAGGTTCCTCGGTGCCATCGGTCGCGCCCGTCGTGGGCTCAACCTCCGGGTCATCGTCCGTGCCGCAGGCCGTCGCGATCATCGCGACCGCTGCAAGCGCCGCAAGCATGCGTACGCCAAACTTCTTCTGCATCGCCACCGTCAGTTCCCTTCGATAGTGGGTATGAGCTGACGGTGTCTACCGACCAGCCTCATAAAACGAAACCTACTACCGCCCTCGGACGAATCGACGAGCGCGACTTGGGTGCGCGTCCTCCGCGCACGGGCTACAGCCTGATGCGCGCCTGACGGACCCGATTCATCGACCTAACGGCCGAAAAGCCTCCCCTGACGCCTTTGCAGCTGAGGACCCCAGCCAGTCGCCGGGGTCCTTCGCACACGGCGATAGCTAGCGACGCCAGCCGACAATCAACGCGAAGTCGTCGCTCGCCAAGCTCGCGCCGCCGACCAGCGCCCCGTCGATGTCGGGCTGCCCAAGCAGCTCACGCACGTTGCCCGGCTTGACCGACCCGCCGTACTGGACACGGACACCGTTGGCGATCTGATCGCCGTACGCATCCGCGAGCACGCTGCGGACGTGCTTGCACATCTCCTGCGCGTCCTGCGCGGTGGCGGTCTCGCCAGTCCCAATCGCCCACACCGGCTCGTACGCAACGACCAACGCCTCCGGGTCCTCGATCTCGATGCCATCGAGGCTGCCCGCAAGCTGCCCGGCGACAACGGCCTTGGCCTCGCCTGCCTGGCGCTGTTGCAACGTTTCTCCGACGCACACGATGGGCCGCATACCGTGCTTCTGGATCGCAGCGACCTTGGAACGGACCACCTCATCGGTCTCTGCGAACATCGCACGACGCTCCGAGTGGCCGGCCAGCACGTACGCAACCTTCAGCCGCGCGAGCATCGCCGGCGAGACCTCTCCTGTGAACGCACCCGCATCATCTGTGTGACACGTCTGAGCGCCCAAGGTGATCTCGAGTCGATCCGCCTCGAGCACTGTCTGTACGGACCGCAGGCTGATGAACGGCGGGCACACGACGACGTCCTGACCGTGAAAGTCCTGCTCCTGGAGCACGTAACCCAGCTTCTGCACGAGCTGGACCGCCTCGAGGTGATCTTTGTGCATCTTCCAGTTGCCAGCGACGATCGGGCGGCGGTCGGTCATCGATCTGTCCAGTGCTTGGGTGATGGGTCGCGCAGCCTACGCGGGCGCACTGCGCCATCCTTCGCTGCGTAGGGCAGCGACCCCGGGCAGGTCCTTGCCCTCCAGCAGCTCGAGCGACGCGCCGCCACCGGTCGACACATGCGTGACGCGGCCGTCGAGACCGAACGAGCGAATGGCGGCAGCGCTGTCGCCACCACCAACCACGGTGAAGGCGTCGGTGTCAGCCATCGCCTCGGCGACCGCATGCGTCCCGGCGGCGAAGGCTGGCCACTCGAACACACCCATCGGACCGTTCCAAAACACAGCCCCGGCACCAAGCACCGTCTGGGCGTAGATGGCTGCGGTCTCCGGCCCGATGTCGAGTCCCATCTGCGTAGCCGGCATCGCATCGGCCGTCACCACCGTCGGCTCGGCATCCCGGGCGAACGTCGGTGCCACCACAACGTCGGTCGGAACGTGCACCGTCACACCCGCGGCACGCGCACGTGCCACGAGCCGGCGGACAGTCTCAACCTGCTCCACCTCAACGCGTGATGTCCCGATAGACAGTCCCTCCGCAGCCAGAAACGTGAAGCACATCGCGCCACCAACGCAGATCGCGTCCACCCGCTCGATGAGGTTGTCGAGCACTGTCAGCTTGTCGCTGACCTTCGAGCCACCCAAGATCGCCACGTACGGACGCGCAGGCGCGTCAAGCAGCCCCCCCAGCACCTGAAGCTCACGAGCGAGCAGCTCTCCCGCGGCACCAGGCCTGCGGGCCGGCACGCCGGTGATAGATGCATGGCCACGGTGCGCTGCCCCGAAGGCGTCGTTGACGTACAGATCACAAAGCGCAGCGAGGGCGTCGGCAAACGCGTCATCATTCGCCTTCTCACCCGGGTCAAACCGAAGGTTCTCAAGCAGCACGACCTCGCCGTCGGCGAGCGCAGCAACCTTGGCCTGCGCGTCGACTCCCGTGATGTCAGCTGCGACCGGAACCTGTCGACCGAGCAGCTCACCGAGGCGAGCCGCGACAGGCGCCATCGAGAGCCGCGCGTCCTCAAAGCCGGTCGGCCGGCCCAGGTGCGAGCACAGCACCACACGGGCACCCCGCTCGAGCAGCGATCGCAGCGTCGGCAGCGCTGCCTCCAAGCGCAGATCGTCGCTGACTCGCCCATCAGACAACGGGGCGTTCAGATCGGCGCGCAGCAGCACGCGCTTGCCGGCAACGTCGAGGTCGGTGTGGCGGATGACGCCGTCGAGCAAGGATGTCATGGGCTTCAGGCTCCGGGTGGGGTTACAACAGCTGGCGACGCTAACTGGTGCGACGCATCAGACGAAACCAAAGGACGGACCCCGCATCGATACGCGATGCGGGGTCCGGGGCTTGCGGTCAGCTCAGCGGGTCAAAGACCGACGCCGACCTTGACGACCAGCTCAGCGAGGCGGTTGGAGTATCCCCACTCGTTGTCGTACCAACCCATGACCTTGACGAGGTTGCCGATGGCCTGCGTCGACAGACCGTCCACGATGCATGAGTGCGGGTTGCCGACGATGTCGATCGACACCAACGGGTCCATGGAGAACTCCATAATGCCCTTGAGCGGACCCTCGGCCGCGGCCTTGAGCGCGGCGTTGACCTCCTCGGCCGTCACCTCGCGACCAAGGTTGAGGGTGAGGTCGGTGATCGAGCCGTCTGGAATCGGCACACGCAGCGCACCTCCATCGAGCTTGCCCTTCAGCTGCGGCAGCGCCAGCGCCGCAGCACGCGCAGCGCCCGTCGAGGTCGGGATGATCGAGACCGCAGCGGCGCGGGCACGACGCGGGTCCGAGTGGGGGGCGTCATGCAAGTTCTGGTCACCCGTGTAGGCGTGAACCGTCGTCATCAGACCCTTGTCGATGCCAAAGGCTTCGTCGAGCACCTTCGCCATCGGCACAACCGAGTTGGTCGTGCATGAGGCGTTGCTGATGATGTGGTGCTGCGCCGGGTCGTAGTCACCGTCGTTGGCACCGAACACGATGGTGATGTCGGGGTCGCTCGCAGGCGCCGAGATCAGCACCTTCTTCGCGCCGGCGTCGAGGTGCTTCTGGGCACCCGGACGCTTCGTGAAGAAGCCGGTCGACTCGACGACAACGTCGACACCGAGCTCAGCCCAGGGCAGGTCTGCCGGGTCGCGCTCCGAGAAGACCTTGAGCGCATCGCCGTCGACGATAAGCCCATCGGCACCGACCTCAACCGTGCCTGGGTATCGACCGTGGACCGAGTCGTACTTCAGCAGCAGCGCGAGGCTGGCCGGGTCGGTGAGGTCGTTGATGGCGACGAAGTCGATGTCCAGCCCGCGCTCCTTGACAGCGCGAAACAGGTTACGACCGATGCGACCGAAGCCGTTGACGGCGACGCGCAGACCCATAGGTGGGCTCCTTGAATGGTGGTGTGTGTGGCGATCATGCTTGCTAGAACGCTACCGCCGGGCTTCGCGCACTCGCAGATGCTGCGCGCTGGGCCAGCGTCAACCGCCGTCCGCGTCCTCGACCAGCACCCGGAGCCGGGCCATCCTGCGATGCACCGCGCTCTTGCCGATGGGCGGATCGCACAGAGCCCCAACCTCGGCCAAGGACGCAGCCGGGTTCGCGAGACGCGCGAGTGCCACCTCGCGAAGATCGTCGCCGAGCCCACCCCAGCCGGCCACCACGATCGCCCGCTCCACCATCTCCACCTGACTCACCGCGGTGTCCACCGCACGACGGAGGTTCGCACCGTCGGCGTTCGCCAGCCGCTGCGCGTCGGCCCGCAAGGCGCGACGGTGCCGCTGCTCGACATGCGATGCGCCCGCGTCAACGGCTCCAAGGAGCGTTAGCAAACAGGCGATCTGTGCCCCAGACTTGAGCACCACGCGATAGCCGTCACCGACCTCGCCCACCGATGCTGGTCCCGACAACACAGTCCCGAGGACCCGCGCAAGCTGCGTCGCCGCGTCGCTCCGTGCTGACCGAATCTCCAGATGCGGCGGTCGTCCGGGGGCCGACACTGACCCGGCGCCAAGCAGGGCGCCGCGAAGCATCGCGAGCGGCTGCTTCTCGTGCGTGAGCGGCGCATCCGAGGTAGGTCGTCCGTCGAGATCCAGCAAACCCACCGCACCGCCCACCGTTGGCGCGTCGTGCGGCTCGAGCACGACCCCGTACGAGCGCCGCCGGACGTTGGTGGCCTCACGTACCCAGACCACAGGATCGCCCCCAAGCGCTCGGATCAGCGTGTGGGCTCTGCGTGCGACGGCCCCGGTTCCTGTGACCAGCTCGATGCTCCAGCCACCTCCACGTCGCACGAGCGTCCCGCCCGCACGCAGCAGCGCGCCCAGCTCGATCGGAGCTGCGTCGCCAACAGCCAGCGCAGCCAGCTCCTGCCGCACCCCGTCCGTGAAGCCGCTGGACGTCACGTCACCAGCCGACGGATTGCCGCAGCCAGCAGCGTCGGGTCATGACCACCCGTGGCGTCGACCAGGTCGGCACACACCAGCTCCGGCGCGCGCGTTGCGAGCCCCGCCCCTGCAGCCATCGGTGCACGATCGCTGCGAACCAGCGGGCCTTGATGCATCAGCACGTGATCGATGCGCAAGCCTGGTGCCGCCGCCTCCAACATGTCGAGGTGATCGCAGACAGAGCGCCCCTCCCCCTCGCCGTCCTGCTCGTCAAGGTTGCCGACCAACAGCACGGGGGCACGCGCAGCAACAACCGCCGCAGCGATCCCCGGGACCAACAGGTTAGGAACCAGTGAGGTGCACACTGAGCCCGGACCGAGGACGATCAGCTCAGCTGCCTCAATCGCTGCCACGGCTGCCGGTGCTGCGATCGGCAGCCCGCCCACAAGCCGTAGATCCGTCACACCAGCCGTGTTCGCGATGGACGCCTGTCCCACGATTGTGGCACCGCTAGGGCCAGTCGCAGCGAGATGTACATCCGTCTCGGTCGACGGCAACACTGCGTGCGCGATGCCTAAAAGGCGAGCCAAGGTCGCGAGCCCGGCCGTGAACCCCCCCTCAATCTCGGCTAAAGCGAGGATTATCAGGTTTCCGAGGCTGTGCCCTTCTAGCGAGCCCGCGGAGAAACGATGCTCCACGAGCGCCTGTAGCACCGGCACCTCGGTGAGCGTCGAGAGCGCCATCCGAAGGTCACCGGGGGGCAGCACGCCGAGCTCGCGTCGGAGGCGACCGGACGAACCGCCGTCATCGGCCACGGTCGCGATTGCGGTGACATGCGTCGCCAGCTGCGTGAGAGCAAGCAGCGTCCGAGCTTGCCCGTGACCACCGCCGAGAGCGACCGCGCGGGCAAGAACCCTGTCTGCGGACTCGGCAACAACCGGCGGACGATTCGGGCCGTTCATTCGTTGCCTAAGTCACGGTGCTGTATCCGGATGTCCAGATCTGTTGCGTCCCGCAGATGCGCGCCCACTGCCTCTGTGATCGCGACCGACCGGTGCTTGCCTCCCGTGCAACCGATCGCCACCGTGAGATACCGCTTGCCTTCGGTCTCGTAGCCGGGGATAAGCACGTCCAGCAGCGCCTTGAAGCGTGCAAGGAACGGGGCCGTTCCCGGGTGTCCGAGGACGAAATCGCGCACAGGCTGTTGCAGTCCGTTGTGTTCTCGGAGCTCCTTGATCCAGTGGGGGTTGGGAAGGAACCGGACGTCGATCACGACCTCGGCTTCGCGAGGCGAGCCGTACTTAAATCCGAACGACACCACCTTTACCCGTAGACGACCGGTGTCCGAGCTACCGAGGAGCGCGCTCACGCGTCCGCGGAGCTCGTGCACGTTGCTCTTCGAGGTATCGATGACGAGGTCCGCCTGGCCGCGCAGATCGGCCAGCAGGGCTCGCTCACGGGTGATGCCACCCTGTACATCGTCCCCATCCTCGGCCGCCGGGTGCCGACGTCTCGTCTCGTTGAACCGGGAAACGAGCGTGTTGTCGTCTGCCTCGAGAAACACCAACCGGACGTTTGCCTCATGGCCTTGCTGGAGCTCCTGCACCGCTGCTGCGAGCGCCCCGAAGAACTCTCGACCGCGCACATCAGCCACCACAGCGAGGCGCCGAACGCTCGCGCCTGGCGCGAACGCCAGCTCGACCACGCGACTGATCAGTGGTGGCGGCAGGTTGTCAATGACGAAGTAATCCTCGTCCTCGAGCACCTTCGCGACGTTTGTACGTCCAGCCCCGGACATGCCCGTGATGACCACGACCTCCGGGCGCTCATCCGCCTGTGGGATGTGCGTCTGGTCATCGATATCTGTCACCACGGTCTCGTGTGTCGGGTGCACGCGATGCTAACGGCGAGCTCGACAGCGGTCGTTCAGCTACGACGTCAGGCTTGCAGTGCGGGGTGTCGCGCGAGACCGGTCAGGTCTTCTTTGTTCACGACGGCCGTCACGCCGAGCGAGAACGCCTCCGCGCGCAGCACGTCGTTCAGATGTGCGGTCAGAAGCAGGACACGCTGTTGCGGACACTGCTCGAGCACCCGGCGCGCCACCTCGAGCCCAGTCATCCCAGGCATGCGCTGGTCCAGAATCAGGGCAAACAGCCCTTCATCGCGAGACTTCTCCCACATCGCCCAGGCCTCAGTGCCATCCGTCGCCTCGGCGACGATTGTGAAGCCCGTGCGTTCGAGCACGATACGCAGGAGCACGCGCATGTCCTGTGTGTCGTCCGCGATTAGCAACCGCTTGCTCAACTGTGACTCCCGGCCATCCGCCGAGTCTAGATGGTTACGCGAGCTGCGGGGTCGCTACGAGGATCATCGCAGCAGCTGCGACCGGAGCCCAACGGTCCCTCAGCTCTCCGTCAAGGCCTCAAGCAGCTGCGCAGCCAACGTTCGCGAGATCCCCGGGACACGCACCAGCTCGTCCACCGAGGCGCTTCGAACCGCGGCCGCGGAGCCGAAGAGCTCCAGCAACGCGGACCGGCGGGCGGGGCCGATGCCCGGGACGTCATCGAGCTCACTGTGCTGCACCGAGCTGCGACGCCGTGTGCGCTGATAGGTGATCGCAAAGCGGTGCGCCTCGTCTCGGACGCGTTGCACGAGGTACAGCGCCTCCGACCCCCGTGGAAGCACCACTGGTGCCGTCCGGCCGGGTAGCCACAGCTCCTCAAACCGCTTCGAGAGCGAGCTAAACGCGACCTCATCCAACAAGCCACCGGTCGGCGCAGCTGCCGGCAGCACATCCTCACCCATCGGAAAGGCCGATACGTCCGGCGCGTCGCCGTTGTTGGCGCGCACGACATCGGCGACCCCAGCCAACGCGGCGTTCAGCTGGCCCGGCCCGCCATCAACGATGACCAGGTTGGGCGGGTATGCGAAACGTCGAGCCTCACCATCGTCGCCCACAATCGGCGACGCGCGCTCTTCCAGCAGACGCGCGAACCGCCGTCGAAAGACCTCACGCATGGCGGCGTAGTCGTCGTTCTTGTCCTCCGAGAGCTTGAATCGTCGGTACTCAGACTTGCGTGGGAGGCCGTCCTCAAACACCACCATCGACGCCACCACGTTCGTCCCGTCCAGATGAGAGACGTCGACGCACTCGATACGAAGCGGCGCATCATCGAGCCCGAGCGCCTGCTGCAGCTCCTCGAGCGCCTTGCTACGAGCGTTGAAGTCCGAGCCGCGCTTGAGGCGGTTGCGTTGGAACGCATCCTTTGCGTTCTGTGCGACCGTCTCGAGCACATCGCGCTTGTCGCCGCGCTGCGGAACTCGTATCTCGACGCGATCGCGCGTCCGGTTCGCGCCCGGACCTGCCGTGCGAGGTCCGTCACGTCGTAGGTCGCCCAGCAGCAGCTCAAGATCCTCGCGGTCGGCAGGCTCGGTCTCGACGATGACAAGCGGGGGCACATCATCCTCGCGTTCCTCATACAGCTGCACGAGGAACTGGGTGAGCAGCTCTCCAGGATCCAGCTGCTGCACCTTGTCAACCGCCCACCCCTTGCGCCCGACCAAACGTCCGTGACGCACGAAGAACGCCTGCACGGCGGCCTCGATCTCATCTTCGAAGATCGCGACAGCGTCAAAGTTCTCTGGTCGCTCGCTGACGACCTGCTGCTTCTCAAGCGCCCGTCGCGCGCCAAACAGCTGGTCACGAAGGCGGCCCGCGGCCTCGTACAGCTGATGGTCGGCCGCCGTCTGCATCTCGGTCTCGAGCCGCGACAGCACCTCATTCACCGTGCGACCCTCCAGGAACGCAGCGAGGTCGTCAATCAACGCACGATGATCCACGGTTGATATCTCACCGGTGCACGGTGCACTGCACCGATCGATATGAAACAGCAGACACGGCTGCCCCAGCCGCGCCGCACGGTCGTAGGTCCCCGGTCGACAGGTGCGCACCGGGAACACGCGCAACAACAGATCGAGCGTCTCACGGATCGCGTACGCGTGTGCGTACGGTCCGAATCGCCGGTCGGCGGGCTTGGTCTTCCCCCGGCGCACCCCAGCCCGCGGCACCTCCTCCGACGTTGTCAGCACCAGGTACGGATAGCTTTTGTCGTCGGTGTAGCGGATGTTGTAGCGGGGTTTAAAGCGCTGAATCAGTGTGTACTCAAGATGCAGCGCCTCGACCTCGGTGTCCACCACGATCCACTCAACAGACATGGCCGCCCGCAGCATCGCCTGCGTCCGGGCCTGCAGCTGGTTCCAACCGGTGAAGTAGCTGCCCACACGGCTGCGGAGGCTCTTGGCCTTGCCCACGTACACCACACGACCGTGGGCATCTTTGAACTGGTAGCACCCCGGAGCGTCCGGGATGGTGGAGGGCTCCGGCCGAAAGGGCGCGGTGGGGTTCTGCATCAACCGAACGGTAGCCCCCGGGTCGAGGTGGTCCCGATTTGTGAGCCCGACACCGCCCATGCCCGCGATGGTGTGTCGGCCATCTACGGTGCACAGACGATGTGGCCGCTCAGGGGCGGGTCACCACGCAACACCGGAGACCGAATGGAAGCCTGCGGCGAGTCGACAGGCAAGCTGTGCGAGCTCATTCTCGATGTGACAGACAGCCCCGAGGCCGCCCGCATCGCTGATGCGCTGCTGGCCCGGCCTGCCGCTGTCGTGTTCATCATCGTCGGCGCGCTCGCGATGTATCGAATCGGCAGCGTGCTGATCGGCAGGTTTACGCGGCGTTACGAGCGCGAGATCGAAAACCGCGTCGCCCGCGCGGCCGAGCTCGGCACGGCCGGGGGCACCCCCATCTCGGCCACGCGGCGGTTGCAGCGTCTGCATGCGATCGGTGGTGCAGCACGTTCTGGGCTCGCGATCACACTCGGCGTGAGCGCGTTCCTGCTCTCGCTCTCGCAGCTCGTCGACCTTGGGCCTGTCCTTGCCGGGGCAGGACTGGCCGGCATCGTCATCGGGTTCGGAGCGCAGCACCTGATCGCAGATCTCCTCGCCGGTTTCTCGATGCTTGTGGAGGACCAGTTCGGCGTCGGGGACTGGATCGATGTGGACGGTGTCGTAGGAGAGGTCGAGCATGTCGGCTTACGCACGACGAGCTTCCGAGACATGGACGGGGTGGTGTGGCACGTCCCCAACGGCAACATGTCCAAGGTCGGCAACCTCACACAACGGTGGGCGCGTGCCACGCTCGAGATCCCGCTCCCCCTTGACGTCGACATCGCCCACGCCCGACGCGTCATCGAGGCTGTCGCCGGCGGATTGGCCGAGGACCCAGAGTGGCTCGACGACATCATCGCACCCCCCGAGATCTGGGGCATCACAGGGTGGGACGCAGACGGGATCCGGATGCGACTGGTGATCCCAACCCGTCCACTTCGCAACTTCGACGTCAATCGACAGATGCGTGAGCGCCTCAAGATCGCGTTCGACCGAGAGGGAATCCGGATGCCTCTTCCCTCCCGCGAGATCGCCGGCACACCACTGCGAGCACCCGTCGGCGTCGACGTCACCCAGCGCGTCTGGCCCGAAGAAGGCCGCCCGAGCAACGCGCCACCCGCTTTCGACGCCACGACGACAGCTCGAATCCCTCCCAAACTGAGCCGCCTGCAGCCACGCACCCCACATGACCCCACACACATACGGCCGCCCCGACCTGATTAAGGAGCCACGGACGGCGCCAGCGTGGGCCGGTCAGCCCCAGGCGTCGAGCTGAATCACCATCGTGCGCGCGAGCACGTCGCCCAGCTGCAACGCCCACGGTGCCCGATCGGGATCCGCCACATACTCGTCCACCGCCTCCTTGTGCGGGAACCGCAGGATGTGCACCTCATCCGGTGCTGCCCCCTCGGCGTACGAGCCGAAGCCCGTCCCGCGGTAACGCTCAAGCTCGGCGCCATGATCGACGGCCAGCTGTGACAGCACGTCCTCCACGAGCCCGAGCTCGGCCGCACGCCCTGCGTGTGCCCATTGCAGCACAAGAACCGTGATGCCGGACGTCACGGCAGCACCGCACGTAGGAACTTGCCGGTGTAGGAGTTCGGTGCTTCGGCGACCATCTCGGGCGTGCCAGTGGCGACCACCATGCCGCCACCATCTCCACCCTCAGGGCCCAGGTCGATCACGTAGTCGGCCGTCTTGATGACGTCGAGGTTGTGCTCAATAACGATCACGGTGTTCCCCTTGTCGACCAGACGGTGCAGCACCTCGAGCAACTTACGAACATCTTCGAAGTGAAGCCCGGTTGTCGGCTCATCAAGGATGTAGACGGTCTGACCTGTTGCACGCTTCTTCAGCTCGGATGCGAGCTTCACACGCTGCGCTTCCCCACCGGACAACGTGGTCGCAGCCTGGCCCAACCGGACGTAGGTGAGACCGACGTCGGCCAGCGTCTGCATATGGTCGCGAATCTTCGGGATGTTGGCGAAGAACTCGAGAGCGCGCTCGACGTTCATGTCCAGCACATCCGCGATCGACGAGCCCTTGTAGTGGACTTCCAGCGTCTCACGGTCGTACCGGGCGCCCTTGCACACCTCGCAGGGCACGTAGACGTCCGGTAGGAAGTGCATCTCAATCTTGATCGTGCCGTCACCCTTGCATGCCTCGCACCGGCCGCCTTTGACGTTAAACGAGAAGCGGCCCGGTTGGTACCCCCGCACCTTGGCCTCTTGGGTCGCGGCGAACAGCTTGCGGATGTGATCGAACACACCGGTGTACGTCGCGGGATTCGACCGCGGGGTGCGTCCGATCGGTGACTGGTCGACGACGACAGCCTTGTCGACGTGCTCCAGACCTTCGATGCGGCGGTGGCGTCCCGGCGCTGTCTTTGACGAGTAGACCTGTCGCATCAACGCGGTCGACAAGATCGAGTTCACAAGGCTGGACTTGCCGCTACCAGAGACGCCGGTCACCGCGGTGAACGTCCCAAGCGGGAAGGCAACGTCGATCTCTTGCAGGTTGTGCTCCGCTGCTCCGCGGATCGTGATCTCGAGGCCGGATCCCGCCCGCCGCTCCGTCGGCACCGGGATAGAGCGCGTCCCCGCGAGGTACGCCCCGGTGAGCGACGTCTGAGTCAGCTTCTTGAGCTGCGCGAGCGAGCCAGAGTGCACGATCTCGCCGCCGTGCTCGCCGGCGCCCGGTCCGATATCGACGATGTGGTCCGCTGCCTCCATCGTTGCCTCGTCGTGCTCAACGACGATGAGCGTGTTGCCGAGGTCACGCAGGCGGATCAGCGTCTCGATCAGCTTCTCGTTGTCGCGCTGGTGCAGCCCGATGGATGGCTCGTCGAGGACGTACAGCACGCCCACCAGACCGGCACCGATCTGCGTCGCCAGTCGGATGCGCTGGGCCTCGCCGCCCGACAACGACCCCGCCGCACGGTCAAGTGTGAGGTACTCGAGCCCGACGTCCAGCAGGAACGTCAGCCGCGCACGGATCTCCTTGAGGATGCGCTCCCCGATGATGGCCTCGCGCTCGCTCAGCACCAGCCGCTCGACGAACCGAGCCGCTTCACGCACCGACATGTGCGTGAGCTGCGCGATGTTGATGTCCCCGACGGTCACTGCCAACACCAACGGCTTCAGCCGTTGTCCGTCGCAGGTCGCACATGGGATCTCGCGCATGTACTGCTCGACCTGCTGCCGCGCCCAGTCAGAGTCAGTCTCGACACGTCGACGCGCGAGGTTCGGCAGCACGCCTTCGAACGCTGCGCTGTACGAGCGCTGGCGTCCGTGACGGTTCGCGTAGGTGACATGGACCTTCTCCTCGAGCCCCTCCAACACCGCGGTGTGTACGGCCTCCGGTAGGTCCTCCCACGCATCGTCAGGGTCAGATCCGAGCTGTTCTACGACGGCGCGAAGCAGCTGGCTGTAGTACCGGGCCTGGTGACCCGAGGACCATGGGATGATGACGCCGTCCGCGACCGGGAGCTCGGGGTCCCCGATCACCAGCGTCGGGTCCACACGTAGCTGGGTCCCGAGCCCGCTGCACGGGTCGCAAGCGCCAAACGGGGAGTTGAACGAGAACGTGCGAGGCTCGAGCTGCTCAAAGCTGATCTCGCAGTTCGGGCATGCCAAGTGTTCCGAGAACGTGCGGAGCTCCGGCTCGGTGGCAACAGGTGCATCGCGGACCGGCAGCACCTCAATCTGGACCAGCCCTTCGGACAGCCGTAGAGCCGTCTCGACCGAATCACTAAGTCGACGTCGCACGTCATCCTTCGCAACGAGCCGGTCGACCACCACCTCGATGTCATGCTTGAAGGTCTTCTTAAGCGCCGGGACCTCATCGACGGGATAGACGATCCCGTCGACGCGCACGCGGGCGTATCCATCGGTGATCAGCTGGTGGAACAGCGCCTCGTGCTGGCCCTTGCGGCCGCGGACCACCGGTGCCAGAACCTGATAGCGCGTGCCCTCTGGCAGCGCGAGCACCTGATCAACGATCTGCGCCGAGGTCTGCCGTTCGATCGCGTCGCCGCACGACGGGCAGTGCGGCAGGCCGATGCGTGCGTACAGCAGGCGCAGGTAGTCATACACCTCCGTGATCGTGCCGACAGTCGAGCGCGGGTTGCGGGAGGTCGACTTCTGATCGATCGAGATCGCGGGTGACAGCCCCTCGATGAAGTCAACGTCGGGCTTGTCCATCTGTCCCAAGAACTGGCGTGCGTACGCCGACAGAGACTCGACGTAGCGACGTTGGCCCTCGGCGTAGATCGTGTCAAAGGCAAGGCTGGACTTGCCGCTGCCGGACAGCCCCGTGAACACGATCAGGCTGTCGCGCGGAAGCTCAAGGTCGACGTTCTTGAGGTTGTGTGCCCGCGCACCACGGACGATGATCGAGTCACGTGCCACGATGAAGTCCAGTCCTGTGTCGCGCGGAGCTGAAAGACGCCGCACGACCCGAGACCCTACCCGGAACACATCTTCAACGAACAGACGTTCGAGCGCGATGCAGCTGCGCTGCGCTCCGCCCGGGCCCTACGTTCGTTGCGAACGGCGAAGGAGCCCATGCGTGACGTACACCGGCCATGTCGAACCGGATGGGCCGTGGTCCGATCGCACCGACGGTTCGCTGCGCGTACGCAAGCTGTCAGTCGAAAAGATGGACAACAACGTCTACGTGCTGTCGTGCGTCCGCACCGGCGACGCACTCCTGCTGGATGTGGCAGCTCGACCCGCGCGCCTGCTCGAGGCAACGGCGGACGTACGGCTACGAGCCGCAGCGCAGACCCACGGCCACTGGGACCACGTCCGAGCGTGGGACACGCTGCACGACACCCATAGGTGGGAGGTCTGGGGCCACCCGGGTGACGCCGTCGATGATCTGTATCCGCAGGCACCAGACCGACTGCTCGAGGATGGCGAGCTGCTCACGATCGGAGACGTACGCGTCGAGGTGCTGCACCTGCCCGGTCACACGCCTGGCTCACTGCTGTATCTGGTCGAGGGCGGGGCACAGCCGCACCTGTTCACAGGTGACACCCTGTTCCCCGGCGGCCCCGGCCGGACATCGGGACCGGATGCGTTCACCCAGATCATGGACGGCCTTCAGACTCGCGTGTTTGATCGGCTCCCCGATGACACGTGGGTCTACCCCGGCCACGGTGATGACACGACCCTCGGCGCCGAGCGACCGCACCTGAGCGAATGGCGGTCGCGCGGCTGGTGATGCCTCTCCTACCTCAGCGCCCGAGGGCACCGAGGCCTTGCCCGGCGTCTACCTCAAGCAGACCGCCGGTCATCGGAAGATCGCGCGCAGCATCCGATGCGACCTCGAAGGGATTGATCCCCTCTCCCACCAGCAGCTCACGTAGCTCGTCAGCCTGCAGCTGGGCGCCCGCGTCACGCAAGGTGGACCAAAGATCGACCAGTGCGCGGACGGACGCGTCGTCCAACGGGTCTTGCAGCGTCCCAGCGCGTAGCTCTTCCTGCAGCGCAACGACCTCGCCAGGGGTAAGAGCCTGCTCCCCCATCTCGCCTACAAGATCGCCAGCAGCCGTCCCGACACCGACCACCCACTCCGCGAGCGTCCGGCCGGCGCTGGCACCGTCGACGGCCTCCAGGATGCGGGGCAGGTTGGCCACGACGCCGACGACGTTGACGAGCAGGAAGATCGCCAGCAGACGACGGACCATCTTGACATCCTCCGGTCCGGCAGTCAGGTGGCTCCGATCCCGTCGGCCGATGTCAGACTGACCTGCGTGATGCCCACTCACAGCCGCGCGGCTCACCGCGTCGGGCGACACCGAAGCCGAAACACGAGTGGCCCGGACCAGCTGGTCCGGGCCACTCATGCTTTGCGATCAGGTCAGGCAGCGCTCGCGGCGCCGATGCCGATCAGGACCAGCACAAGGGCGATGCCTTGGAACCGGGCGATCGCACCCCACGCGGTGGCGGCGTCTGGGGCCTTACGAGCCTTCGCGGTGGAGATGCCGGCCAGCGCGACACCCGCGAACATCGCCAGCGGGTGCACGATGGCCATCGGCCACGACGCCTCCCAGTACGCGCCCTGGATGTAGACGATGATGCCGTACACGAACTGGAGCGGCAGAAGCAGGCCAGCGAGCTTCGGCAGCCCATCGCTGAACTCGGCACCCGCGCGCCCCTGCGTCACAGCTCGGATCACCGAGACCACGACCACAAGAAACACGGCGTAACCGAGGTATCGGTGGCCGTTCGCCATCTCTGCGGTGATGTTCATGTCAGCTCCGTTGGTTTCGCAAGGAGGCTACCGAGCGGCGCCGGCTTTCCGGGGCCTCACAGCTGACATACCGGCATTCCTGCTCGTGCACCTCGTGCGCAGCACGCAGAGATGACCGCGCATGGTGTTGGATGCCGCGACGGCGCGGCGCTGCGCTGCCAGTCCCCAAGCACGGAGCAGGACATGACCACCAGAACGGTCGCGCGCCA
This sequence comes from Nitriliruptoraceae bacterium, assembly GCA_047610595.1. Lineage (GTDB taxonomy): Bacteria > Actinomycetota > Nitriliruptoria > Nitriliruptorales > Nitriliruptoraceae > JBFGFG01. The sequence goes on from JBLFZR010000001.1 coordinate 27,824, forward strand.
GTGCACGCTGTGTGAGGCGCACTGCGGCATCAAAGTCACGGTCGAGGAAGACCAGGTCACCAAGATCGAAGGCGACCCAAACGATGTGCTCTCGGCGGGCTACATCTGCCCGAAGGCCACGGCGCTCGCCGACCTGCATCACGATCCGGAGCGGCTCCGTCGCCCCGTGATGAAGGTCGGAGACACGTGGGAGGAGATCAGCTTTGACGATGCGTTCGCGTTGATCGGGCAACGTCTGCGTGCGGTGCAACGGGAACATGGCCGCAGCGCGGTTGGGATGTACTACGGCAACCCCGCGGCGCACTCCCCGTCCGTGATCTACGCGGCCGCGTTGCGCGCCGCGCTTCTTACCCGCCACGCGTACTCGGCCAGCTCCATCGACCAGTTCCCCCAGGAGCACGCGGCGTGGCGGATGTTCGGCTCGAACGTCGTGCTTGCGGTGCCCGACATCGACCGGACCGATCACCTGCTCATCATCGGGGCGAACCCAGCGGTCTCGAACGGCTCCCTCGCAACGATGCCCAACGCCAAGGGGCGCATCCGAGCCGTCCGCGAGCGCGGTGGCACGGTCGTGGTGGTCGATCCTCGCCGTACCGAGACCGCGCGCCTCGCAGACAGCCATGTCGCGGTTGCGCCCGGCGGCGATCCGTATCTGCTGCTGGCGATGCTGCACGTTTTGTTTGACGACGGGCTCGAGCCACCTGCCCACCTCGCTGGGATGCTCGTGGGCTTCGACCAGCTGCGACAGCTCGTCGCGGCGTGGACGCCGGAGGACGCCGCACCCATGGCTGGTGTCGACGCCGACGTCATCCGACAGATGGCGCGCGAGCTTGGCGCCGCCGAACGCGCGGTCATCTACGCCCGAGTCGGGGTCTGCCATCAGGTCACCGGCACCCTCACGCACTGGCTTGTGAACGTCCTCAACGCAGTCACAGGCAACCTCGACCGCGCTGGGGGTCAGATGTTCGCGACCCCACCGGTTGACGCCATGCGGCTGCTTCGACGACTTCCGTTGGCAAAGGGACCGTGGACCGATCGAGCCGGAGAACACGACGTGTTCCGGTTCGAGCTACCCGTCGCGACGTTGGCCGACGCGATCCTTGGCCCGCCGGACGGCGTGTCAGAACCGGATGCGATTGACCCGGACCACCGGGTCCGCGCGATGATCACGCACGCTGGCAACCCCGTCCTGTCGGCTCCGGGCGGCCGCCGGCTTGACGAAGCCTTTGACGCGTTGGACTTCCACGTTGCGATCGACATGTACGTCACGGAGACGTCGCGCCACGCAGACATCATCCTGCCCCCGGTGTCACATCTGGAGCGCGAGGAGTTCGACTTCCTGTTCCCAGCCTTCTCAGTTCGCAACAACGCGCGATGGAACGCTCGTGTGTTCGAGCCACCTGCGGACGGTCTTGAGGACTGGGAGATATTGGCCCGACTGATGATCGAGGTGACACCGTTGGTCGGTCGCCGGCTGACCGGTCAGATCGCACGGCGTGTCGTGGACCAGCTCAGCCCTCTTCGAATCAGCGCAGCTGGCATGGCGATCGGCCCCCATGGACGGCTGCGTCGTGGCCGCGGCGCACTGACTGTCGACAGCGTGCGCCGCACGCCCGGCGGTATCGACCTCGGTCCACTGCAGCCCCGTTTGGCACAGCTCCTCGCCACCCGCGACCGTCGGGTGCATCTGGCACCCGACGACCTGCTCTCGGCGGCAGACGAGCTCATCCGTGACGCGCAGACGGGAGTACGCCCAGACGATGCCCCGATCGGCTACGACCTGCGGCTCATCGGGCGTCGGCATCTGCGCACAAACAACTCGTGGCTGGCCAACGTCCCAGCGATGGTGAAGGGCCGCGACCGGTGCACGGTGCTGATGCACCCCGACGATGCGCACGCACGCGCACTGACGAACCGCGCGCGGGCGCTCGTCCGGTCCCCGTACGGTCAGATCGAGCTGCCGGTGGAGGTGAGCGCCGAGATTCGCCCTGGCACGGTGGCCATTCCGCACGGTTGGGGCCACGATCAGAAAGGTGTGGGCTGGTCCACCGCTGCAGCGCACGGCGGCGCGAACGTCAACGAGCTACACGACCCCGCACGCACGGACCGGTTCAGCGGTAACGCGGCCGTCAACGGCACGTGGGTGACCGTGACTGTCATCCAGGGAGCGCTTACTGCCCTGCCCATTTGATCGAGCAGCCCATGCTGGGCACGTGCGGCTCGGACACGGGCCGGCCGGCGAGCGCGTCCCTGAGCGCGCTGCGCAGCCACAAACCATCGTTGTTCTCACTGTTACCGGGCGACGAGCCGTCCATGGCGCCGCGGTAGACCAACTCCCGGTCGGAGTCGTACACGAAGAAGTCCGGCGTACAGCTAGCGCCGTACGACCGGCCAACGGTCGACGCACCGTCGATCGCGTACGGGAACGTCCACCCGGTACGGGCGACCTGCGCTCGGAGCCCGTCGGGCCCGTCCGACGGGTATGCCACAGGATCGTTGGAGCACACCCCGATAAAGGCGACATCGACGAAAGCGCCATCCGACGTAAGCCGAGCGATCTCATCCTCGATGTGCACCACGTACGGGCAGTGATTGCAGAGGAACATCACGCACACCACAGGCGCAGCGAGCTGCGACAGCCGCACCTGCCCCCCATCAGCCGTCGGTAGCTCGATCGGTGGTGCGAGGGTCCCGAGCGGGACCATCTGCGACAGCGTGGCCATATCTGGCTCCGGCGTAGAAGGGGCAGCGGTCCCACGACGGTAACGGCACTGGCCGACCGGTCTAGACGCCTGCCTCACGCATGTCGCGAAGCTCCCGCTTCAGGTCGCCGATCTCGTCGCGTAGCCGAGCCGCGTACTCAAAGCGCAGCTCGCCGGCTGCCTGGTGCATCTCCTCCTCGAGACTCATAATCAGCGCGCCTAGCTCCTCGGTCGGTACCTGTTTGGGATCCAGCTGCAGATCGCGAGTGATCCGGCCAGATGCGGGCTCGTAGTGCTCGCCGGCCTCTTCGGCACGCACGGCAGCCAGGATGTCTCCGACCCGCTTACGTACTGACACCGGGTCGATGCCGTGCTCGAGATTGTGCGCCTCCTGCACCGCGCGGCGACGATCCGTCTCGTCCAGGGCGACACGCATCGCCTCGCTGATCTGATCGGCGTACATCACGACGCGCCCGTTGACGTTGCGGGCGGCGCGTCCGATGGTCTGAATCAAGGCGGTGGATGAGCGTAAGAACCCCTGCTTATCCGCGTCGAGGATGGCCACCATCGACACCTCTGGCAGGTCCAGCCCCTCACGCAGCAGGTTGATTCCGATCAGCACATCGAAGTCGCCCATCCGGAGCTGGCGGAGGATCTCGACACGTTCAACGGTGTTGATGTCAGAGTGGAGATAGCGAACCTTCACCCCGTTCTCAAGCAGATAGTCGGTCAGATCCTCCGCCATCTTCTTGGTGAGTGTGGTCACGAGCACGCGCTCGTCGATCTCCTCGCGCCTGCGGATCTCTTCCATGAGATCATCGATCTGGCCCTTGGTCGGACGGACCTCAATCTGCGGATCAACCAGCCCGGTCGGTCGGATGATCTGCTGCACGATCGAGGAGGACTCGCGTCGTTCGTACGCAGACGGCGTGGCCGACACGAACAGCCGCTGGCCGATCCGCTCGAGGAACTCGTCAAACTTGAGCGGCCTGTTGTCGCGCGCTGAAGGCAGCCGGAAGCCGTGTTCGACGAGGACATCCTTGCGTGCCTTGTCGCCCGCAAACATGCCACCCACCTGCGGCACACTCACATGGGACTCATCCATAAAGACGACGAAGTCCTTCGGGAAGTAGTCGAGCAACGTGAACGGCGGTTCGCCCGGCTCACGTCCATCAAAGTGCCGTGAGTAGTTCTCGATGCCGTTACACGTACCGACCTCACGCATCATCTCAAGGTCGTAGTTGGTACGCATCCGCAGCCGCTGCGCCTCGAGGAGCTTGCCCTCGGACGTCAGCTCTTCGAGCCGCTCGTCGAGCTCGGCCTGAATCGTCAGCTGTGAGCGATCTATCGCTTCACGTCCAGAGACGTAGTGCGACGCCGGATAGACGGCAAAGTCGTGCAGCGGATCAGAGACCTCGCCCGTCACAGTGTCGACGCGCACGATTCGATCGACCTGATCGCCGAAGAACTCGATGCGCACGGCGCGCTCGGCGTCGGCCGGGAAGACCTCGAGCGTGTCACCACGCACACGAAAAGCGCCGCGAATCAGATTCAGATCGTTGCGGTCGTACTGCAGCTCAACGAGCTTTCGAATCGACGCTTGGAGGCCGATCTCCTCGCCGACCTTCACAGCTAGCACATGGTCCTGCCACTCGTCCGGATTCCCAAGGCCGTAGATGCACGACACGGACGCCACCACCACGACGTCGCGGCGCGCGAACAGCGCCGCTGTCGCACGGTGGCGGAGCCGGTCGATCTCCTCGTTGATCGACGAGTCCTTCTCGATGTAGGTGTCCGAGGACGCGATGTACGCCTCTGGTTGGTAGTAGTCGTAGTACGACACGAAGTACTCGACCGCGTTATCGGGAAGGAACTCACGGAACTCGTTGGCCAGCTGCGCCGCCAGCGTCTTGTTCGGGGCCATGATCAAGGCAGGCCGCTGGAGCCGCTCAAGCACCTTCGCCGCCGTAAAGGTCTTACCTGTGCCCGTCGCACCCAGCAACGTCACGGCCTTCTCGCCAGCCTCGAAGGCCTCAACGATTCCTTCGATCGCCGTTGGCTGATCGCCAGCGGGCACAAAGTCGGATACGACGCGAAACTCAGGCATACAAGGACCGTATCTGCAGGCTGTGATCGGCCGAAAGCAACACAACGACGCCCCCGACATAGACGGGGGCGTGGGAGGCATCGCAGCCGATCAGTAGTGCCAAACCAGCGCGTAGACCACAGCAGCGAAGGCGACGAAGGTGAGACCCATAAACCCGGCAAGGATCATGGCGGTGCGGTCGTTGTCACCCATAGGTGGCTCCTGATGCTGTTGGACGGTGGCTGCCCGTCGCGCGAGGATAGCAAGCGCAGTGGGCCGAACACTCAAGGGTGTAACGCCTGCCACAGCCGGTTGACCTCACGGGAGAGTGACGACGCATCGCCGGCGTTCGAGACGACGTGTGTCGCCGCCGCAGCTCGCTCCTCATCCGACGCTTGTGACGCGATCCGGGCACGCGCATCGCTCTCTGCGATGCCGCGCCCGGCCGCGAGCCGCGCGACACGCAGCTCGACGGGTGCAGTCACAACAACGACTGCCTCCAGGTCGGCCGCGAGCCCCGTCTCGACCAGCAGAGGATGGTCGAGGACGACGACCCGCTCGTTGCCCGAGTGCTCTGCATCGGCGTGGGCCCGAAGCTGCGCCGCGATGCTCTCCCGAATCGCAGGGTGTGTGATGGCCTCCAACGCTCGCAGCGAAGCCGGGTCCGAGAACACGATGGACGCCACCGCTGCGCGATCCATCGCCCCCTCGGCATCGATGACATCCGGCCCGAACCGCTTCGTGATCGCGTTTAACCCCGGAGTACCCGGCGCAACGACCGCCCGCGCTATCGCATCGGCGTCAATGACATACGCACCGTGCGCCGCCAACAACCGGGCAACGGTCGACTTGCCCGCCCCCATACCTCCAGTGAGACCTACAACCCGCACGCCAGCTCCTCTGCTTCGGTCCAGCTCGTAGCGGACCTGCATCCATCGTGCCACGGCAGCAGCGACACGCCGCTGTGCGGGTGCCGCGCGAGCATCAACGTGCCAGCACGCGCCCGCGGCAACCGTTCAACACAGGTAGTTGCGAGGGTTCTTGGCTCCACCAGAGGTACGCGTTTCAAAGTGGAGATGGCTGCCGGTCACGTTGCCGCTGCTCCCTATCCGTCCGATGAACTCGCCGCGCGAGACGGTCTGCCCCTTCTTGACGCTGGTCGAAGACTGGTGGGCGTACGCCGTTGTCACACCATCCGAGTGGCTGACCAACGTCAACCGGCCGTACCCACCCTTCGTGCCGACGTAGATCACGGTGCCGGACTGAGCCGCCACGATCGGGTCACCGGTATCACCATCGATGTCCATGCCAGCGTGCATGCGGCCCCAGCGAGCCCCGTACTCGGAGGTCACTTTGCCGGATGCTGGCTTCTGATAACAGCCTGTGGCTGGCGCTGGCGCAGACTGCGAGGCATCCGCTGGCGCAGCCGACTGCGCCCGTTCGCGGCGTGCCGCTGCGGCCGCATCATCCACGCGGCGGCGCGCGGCAGCTTCCTCACGCGCGATGATCGCTTGCATGCCGTCGGCCTCAGACTCCAGCTGCTCCTGGTCCGCGAGCAGCCGCTCCCGCTCGGACGAGAGCGAGGACAAGGCTGACGCACGCTGCGAGAACACAGCCTCTGCCTTCGCCAGCAGCTCGTGCTGTGTCGCGCGCGCGTCGTCGAGCTCTACCAGCGCGCGCGCGAGCCGCTCGGCGGTCGCCGCGGCCTGCGCACGGGCTGCACCCAGCGTCTCGATAGACGCAGCGTCACGCCCAGCCAGCGCGTTGAGCATGGCGAGCTGATCCAGAGCACCGCTCAGGTCGCGGCTGGCGCCCGGGTCCGTCAAAACGCTGAACGCCGACGGAGTCCCGTTCATGAACGCCTGTCGGGCACGGCTGTTGACCAGCGCTTCGATACGCCCGGCCTCCACCAGCGCCGCATCCGCCTCCTGCTGGGCTGCGCCAACCCCGACCTCGAGCGTCTCGACCTCAGCGAGCAGCTCGTTCAGCGCCTGCTCCAGCGCTACGACGGCAGCCTGGGCCTCGGCGAGCGCCTCCTCGGACTGCGACGCGCGCCCAGCTACATCATCAAGCTGCGCGAGCGTGGCCTCGATCGCACGTCGCGTTTCTGCGAGACTCTCCCGGTCGCCGTCCGCAGCGCTGGACGGCAGGCCTGACAGCATCGCGAGAGCGACGCACAGGGCGCTCGCGCGCCTCGCGATCCGGCGAGGCCGGTTCACGCGCCGGGGGCCACGGTCGTTGGAGGTCAGGGCGTGGGGTGATGTCTGCATATGCGCGCGAGCCTACGCCTCCGAGGGCTCGAAAGGCTGCGGCTAGGACAGCGATTGACTGCATCTTCGTGCGCACCGATCGTGGTCCAAAACCGACGACGCCCCGACCAGATGGTCGGGGCGTCGTCGTGCGTCATGCGACGGGAAGGATCACTCCTCCTCGTCAGCCTCCGGCGCGGCCTCGTCGGTGGTGGGCGCCTCAACGGCGACCTCCTCCGTTACCTCGGCAGCAGCCTCAGGGGCGATCGCCTCAGGGGCGATCACCTCTGCGACCTCAGCGGCGACCTCAGCGGCCGGCTCGGGGAGCTCGGCCTCTGCGAGGGCGACCTCCTCGGGCGACGGTGCGTCGGCACCAGCAAGACGAGCGCTCGCGAACGCGGCGGCCATCGCACCACCGGCGGCCGGTGCGGCCTCCGACTCGGCTTCGGACGAGTACGCCGTCGAGACGGTCGGCTCATCGCGGTAGCTCACGTTGGACGTGTTGGCTGCCGCAGCGGCCTCCGGCGACATGGCCTGCTTCAGCGAGAGGCTGATGCGGCGACGCTCGGTGTCGACATCGATGACCTTGACCTCAACCTGGTCGCCGACGTTAACGACGGCCTCCGGGACCTCGACGTGACGGTCAGCCAGCTCGGAGATGTGAATCAGGCCCTCGATCCCATCAGCGACCTTCACGAAGGCACCGAACGGAACAAGCTTGGTGACCTCGCCCGGAACGATCTCGTTCACACCGTGCTCGCGTGCGAACTTGTTCCACGGGTCTTCCTGCGTGGCCTTGAGCGACAGCGACACGCGCTCGCGCTCGAGGTCGACATCCAGAACCTCGACCTTGACCTCGTCGCCAACCTCGACAACCTCGGACGGGTGGTCGATGTGCTGCCACGACAGCTCGGAGACGTGCACCAGGCCGTCAACGCCACCAAGGTCCACGAAGGCACCGAAGTTGACGATGGACGAGACGACGCCCTCGCGGACCTCGCCCTTCTGGAGCGACGTGAGGAACTCGGAGCGGAACTCGCTCTGGGTCTCCTCGAGGAACTTACGGCGCGAGAGCACGACGTTGTTCCGGTTGCGGTCCAGCTCGATGATCTTGCACTCGAGCTGCGTGCCGACGTACGGGTCAAGGTCGCGGACGCGACGCATCTCGACCAGCGACGCGGGCAGGAACCCACGCAGACCGATGTCGAGGATGAGACCACCCTTGACGACCTCGATGACGGTGCCGACGACGGTGGAGTCTTCGGAGTAGATGCGCTCGATGGTGCCCCACGCGCGCTCGTACTGGGCGCGCTTCTTGGACAGGACGACGCGACCGAGGTCGTCCTCCTTGTGCATGACGAGCGCCTCAACGACGTCACCACGCTGTACGACATCGTTGGGGTCCACGTCGAGCTTGATCGACAGCTCGCGGGCCGGGATGACGCCTTCCGACTTGTACTGGAAGTCGATCAGGACCTCGTCGGGGTCGATCTTGACGACGACGCCCTCAATGATCTTCCCCTCCTCGATGATCTTCATGGTGCCCTCAAGGGCAGCCTCGAAGTCCTCGTCGGAGATGTCGAGCTCGACGATTGACTCGCCGGTCGATGTCATCTGGCCACCCGGGTTCTGGCTGACGACGAACTCGTCGGTGGCCTCCGGGTTGGACTCGTACTCGGGCGTGGTGGTGGTGGTATCGCTCATCGGGAACATGGACCTCGTGTGTGGGTGCACCGGGGCGCAGGACGCGGCACGGCGCCCGACCGCGTGGCCTTCGGCCCGATGCACATGACGGTTCGTCATTGTGGTGCGGGCAGGTCGAAGGCCGGCTGGTGGGCCGGGACCGAGCAGGGTCGCATGTCGCAGTGCGAGTGTCAACGTGCCGCGACGGCGTGGCAGGCTGTGCGCACCTACCGACCGGAGCCCGACCGTGCCCCCCGACGCCCTTCCCCCCGTGACGCCCGACGCCCTTCCCCCCGTGACGACCGACGCGCTGGCCCCTGTGACGCGCGATGGGCTGATGCGCGGGGCCGACGGTGTGGTGCGCTGCCGTTGGACTGGCGCAGATGCGCAGTACGTGGCGTATCACGACACCGAGTGGGGGCGCCCTGTGCACGACGACGTCCGGCTGTACGAGAAGCTGTGCCTCGAAGGGTTTCAGGCCGGCTTGTCATGGATCACGATCTTGCGCAAGCGCGAAACCTTCCGTGAGGTGTTCTACGGCTTCGATCCGGAGCGGGTCGCGGCGATGACCAGCGCTGACGTCGACCGATTGGTGCTGGATGCCCGCATCATCCGGCATCGTGGAAAGATCGAGGCGACGATTACAAACGCGCAGGCGTGCATCACGACAGTCGAGGATGTTGGCTCGCTCGACGCCCTGGTCTGGTCGTACGCCGAGACGCCGCCGACGCCGCGACGGGTTTCCCTGACCGATACGCCTTCGACGACGCTGGCCTCGACCGCGCTGTCGAAGGATCTCAAGCGGCGTGGCTGGCGGTTCGTCGGTCCGACCACCGTCTACGCGTTCTTGCAGTCCATGGGGGTCGTGGACGACCACATGGCAGGGTGTCACGTTCCGGTCGCATGACGCGCAGTACCGTTCGCGGTCGCAGACACCGACCGCCGGACCCCATTGTGCGCCTCCTGCCCTCCCCCGCAGCCCTGCGACGCGCGGCCGGCCGCCGGGTGACCATCCTCGCCCGCACGCTGCTGCGGGTCGCGCCCGAGCCCATCGGCGACCTCAACAAGGTCCCCGATGACCTGCCTCGAGACACTCTGTTTCGCCAGCCGTTGATCGCGATGGCCAGCGTGGTAGGCACCCCAGAACGCCTCGAGGACAGTCAGGCGACCGTCACCTTCCGGGTCGTGGTAAAGGACGCCGATGGCAAGCGTTGCCCGGACATCCACGTCGAGGCCCGCGTCCGTGGCCCCGAGCGTGAGGCCATCGGTGAGCTGACCACCGACATGCTCGGTGGCTGCAAGCTGAAGATGACGGGCCCCGTCGGGAGCTACGACATCGAGGTGCTGGATGTCGCAGCCCTCGCGCTGACCTGGGATGCCGAGGCCAGCACCACCACCGCCCACGTCAACGTCGCCTAAACCCCGACTCTGTCACGCACGGGTGCGTATACGCACGTGAGCGTGACAGAGTCGACAGGTCAGCTGAGGTTGGCCAGCAGCGGGAGCTGCGGGGCGTCGCGCTTGGTGCGCTTGAGCTCCGAGAAGCTCGGGATCTTCGCTGCCGCCTCGATGGCGCGGTAGAACGTCACGCTCTCGGCGGGCGATGGGACGTCCGAGATGACCGGCCCGAAGAACGATGACGGGCTCTCTCCGTCCGGATCAAACGTGATGATCGGCGTGCCGACGTCCTCCCCTGTGCGCGACAGCGCCTCGGTGGTGCCTTCCTCGAAGAGGTGGTCCAACGAGTCATCGTCCACCGCGGACGCGAGCGCCGGGTCGAGCTCCAGCGCGCGCAGAATCGCGGCATAGTCCACGCCGGTGGCGAGCTGCGCCATGACGGCATCCCAGCCACCCGTCGGCCCGGCCTGCTCCCATGTGGCGTTTCCGATGGCCTCGTACAGCGGGCCCGCGACCTCATCGCCGTGCAGCGCGGCGGCCGCAGCGATCACGCGGTGCGCGCGGCGTCCGAACCAGTGTCCCTCTCGCATCGGTGATCCCTCGTCGTACGGGCTGTTCAGCGTGACCAGAGAGATGTACGACCAGCGGACGGTGATGTCCGTCTCGGCCTGCACCACACGCACCCATTTCGCCGTGATCCAGCAGAACGGGCACGCAGGGTCGAAGAAGAACTCAAGGTCGGGCGAGGGCATAGCAGGCTCCGTGCAGCAGGGCGGTGCCGCCGCCGGGAGAGGCGGTGCGGCTGCACAACGCCGACGCGCGGCCCGCCACTCCCCCCGCGCGGCCTGCGACCGCGAGACAGAACGGCGGCCGGGTGCGGGGCACGGACCTGGGCGCTGTGGCCGAGCTCGACGCCGGCCCGGCAGGCATGTCCCGTTGCACGCTCCTCAGCCAACCGCGGCCGGCTCGATGTTCTGATTGATATGGAACAGATTGCCGGGGTCGTATGTCGCCTTCACCGCGGCGAGGCGGTCGTAGTTGGCACCGTAGTTCTCGGCGACTCGGTGGTCATCGTCGCCCGACATGAAGTTGATGTACCCGCCGCCACTGCCCGAGTGGGGGTGGATGGCGTCGTAGTAGTCCCTCACCCACTTGGTGTTGGCGTCGTTGTCGGCCGGGTCGGGCCACATGCCCGCGATGACGGGCGCGAAGTTCTTGTCGCGGTGCCCGAACGCCGTCTCGTCGGCACCGACCCGCTGGGCGGCACCGTTGATCGAGTACAGGTGCATGGTCGAGCTGACATGGGGAGTCTTCTTGCCGTGCTCCACGTGGCTGGTGATGGCTTCGTCGCTGAGTTCGGTGACGAAGTCGGCCTTCCAGTAGTGCTGCATGCCCTTAGGCACAAGCCCGTCGAACGCCGCGTTGAGGGCTGGGAACGGCGCCGGTCCAACATGGTGCGCCTTGACCTCGGCGACGTCGCGTAGCGGCTGCAACACGGCATCCGCCTCGTCGTGGGGACCGTTCCAGCAGCTCACCAGCGCGCAGAACAGGTCACCGACGCGATCCTCTGGGACGAAGGGCAGCGGAGGTGCGATCTGCCACGCGAAGAACAGGCCGAGCTCCTCGGGAGCGGTGGCGATGTAGTCACGGTAGAACGCCATCACGGCCGCGGCATCGTCCACCTCGTAGAACATCGGACCGCCCACGATGTCGCCGACGTCGTGGAGTTGGAACTCGAAGCTGGTCACGACACCGAAGTTGCCGCCACCGCCGCGCAGGGCCCAGAAGAGCTCTTCGTTCTGGCGGGCGCTGGCCGTCACCTGACGACCGTCGGCCAGGACGACATCAGCTGACAACAGGTTGTCAATCGAGAGTCCCAGACCGCGTGTCAAGTAGCCGATCCCACCGCCCAGTGTCAGTCCGCCGACGCCCGTCGTGGAGATGATGCCGCCGGGCGCGCCCAACCCGAACGGATAGGTCGCGTGGTCGACGTCACCCCACGTCGCACCGCCACCGACTCGGGCGGTGCGCTTCTCGGGATCGACGCGCACGCTGTTCATCAACGACAGGTCGACGACGAGACCGTCGTCGACGGTGCCGAAGCCAGGGACGCTGTGACCTCCGCCTCGCACGGCGAGGTCGAGGCCACTCTCAGTCGCCGCCCGAACCACGGCCATCACGTCGGCTGCGTCCATGCAGCGGACCACCGCGCTGGGCCTGCGATCGTGCATGGCGTTGTACACCGCCCGAGCCTCGTCGTAGGCGGCGTCACCAGCAGTGATGACCGGGCCACGAACGGCGTCGGTCAGGCTCTCGATCGTTGTGCCCATGCTCACTCCAGGCCACGGAAATTTTTGATTATCGCACCCTTACCACGTCATGCCTGCGATGTCAACACGCGCTGAGCCGAGCCGACACGTATGGCACAGAACGCGGCAAAGGTGGCCCGCACATGGCGCCGGCCCGTGCTTCGCCACGAGTTGGCTCGAACAGGCGCAAGCCCCCGCAAATTCAAGCAGCTATGGACTTGCTGGACGCCCTAGTACTTTTTTTTGCGTTTATTCGCCCGGTATCAGTGCTTCTGCGCCTCGTACCAGGTGCTGCCGTCCGCGGTGTCTACCTCAAGGTCGATCGACAGCGTGGCGACACCTTCCATCTTGGTGATGACCATCGCGCGGACCGTCTCGAGCTCGTCGGCGGGCACCTCGAGGATGACCTCATCGTGGACCTGCAACAGCTGACGCGAGCGACCACCCAGCGCACGCAGACCCTCGTCGACCGCGATCATGGCCAGCTTGATGATGTCGGCAGCGGTGCCTTGTATCGGTGCGTTCAGGGCCATTCGCTCGGCGATCTCTCGGCGTCCACGGTTGTCGGCGACAAGGTCGGGGAGGTATCGGCGTCGCCCGAACATCGTGGTGGTGTAACCATCCCGCCGCGCCTGCTCCACACATTCGGTGAGGAAGCGGCTGATGCCCGGGAAGCGATCCATGTACGCGGTCACGATGCCTTCGGCTTCGCTTGGCGAGATGCCGAGCTGCTGCGAGAGGCCGAACGGGGTCAGCCCGTACGCCAGCCCGTAGTTCACAGCCTTCGCTCGGTCACGGATGGTCGAGTCGACATCCGCCAGCGGGATATCGAACACCTTGGATGCCGTGGTGGCGTGAATGTCCTCGCCACCACGGAACGCGGCGAGCAGCCCGTCGTCCTGCGACAGGTGTGCCATCACTCGCAGCTCGATCTGCGAGTAGTCCGCGACGAGGAAGCTGTCAAAGCCCTCGCCCGCGACGAACGCCTTACGGATCTCGCGACCCTCGGCGCTACGCACCGGGATGTTCTGGAGGTTTGGGTTGGACGAGGACAGACGTCCGGTCGCAGCGACCGTCTGTGACAGGGTCGTGTGTATCCGCCCGGTGCCAGCGTCAATCAGCTTCGGGAGCGCGTCGACGTACGTCGACAGCAGCTTGCTCGTCTCGCGCCACTCCAACACCGTGTCCACGATGCGGTGCTGCCCGGCGATCTTCTTCAGCTCGTCCTGTGCGGTGGACCAGCCGGTCTTGATCTTCTTGGTACGGGGCAGTTCGAGCTCCTCAAACAGCACAACCTGCAGCTGCTTCCCCGAGCCGACGTTGAACGTGCGACCGGCGAGCTCGTGGACCTCGCCCTCCAGCCGGCCTGCACGTTCGCTCAGCTTCTCGTGCAGATCGGCCAGCACATGCGAGTCGACGGCCATACCGACGGCCTCCATCTGCTGCAGCAGCGGCACCAAGGGCAGCTCAACGTCCCGCATCAGCGAGGTCTGCTCGCGCTCCGCCAGCACCGATTCCAGGTGCTCGGCGAGCTGGCGGGTGGCCTCCGCCCGCAGCGCACGTTCAGCCCAGGGGTCCGGCTCAACGTCAAACGAAAGCTGATCCCCACCATCGCCATCTCCGGCGACCTCGATGGAGCGCCGCAGGTGCTGGATGCTGATGCGTTCGAGGTCGAAGCTGCGTTGCTCCGGGTTGCACAGGTAGGCCGCCAGCTCGGTGTCGAGCGTCAGCCCAGCGACCTCCCAGCCCTCCCCCTGCGCGACGTGCAGCAACACCTTGGCGTCATGGCTGACGATCGGTTGTGTCTGGTCTGCCAGCGCGGCCGCCAGCGCAGTCCGGTCTTTGCCAGTCAGGACATCGGCACGCACCGATGCGGGATCGCGGTCGGATGCTGCGAGCCCCAGCGCATCCAGACGCAGGTGCGGAACGCGGTCGCTGGTGCTGCAGAGCACTGCAAGCGGGCTGTTTAGCCCTTCGAGCCAGACGGCCAAACCGTCCGCTTCAAGCCGTTGCGGCTCCTTCACAAAGCCAGCAGCGGCCTGCTGCTCGACCTCGCCGATGACGTCTGCGAGGAACCGGTCGTACAGCGCCCGGAACTCGAGCGTCCCAAACAGCTCACGCGTGCGCTCGGGGTCGTGGTCGCGGCGCGCGACCTCGTCAAGCCCGATCGGGACGTCAACATCTCGTCGCAGCGTCATGATCAGGAGGTTTGAACGCACCTGCCCCTCATGCTCGAGCAGCATCGCCGGAACCTTCTTGCCGCTGATCTCGTCCACGTGCGCGTAGATGCCATCGATGTCGCCGTACGCGTTGATCAGCTTCGCGGCCGTCTTCTCTCCTACGCCGGGCACGCCGGGCAGGTTGTCAGACTTGTCGCCACGCATCGCCGCGTACTGGACGTACGACGACGGCGCGACGCCGAACTTCTCCTCGACTGCCTCAGGGGTCATCTCGTTGACATCCGAGATGCCGCGCACGTTGTAAAGCACCGTGATGTGCTCGCTTACCAGCTGCATCGCGTCGCGGTCCCCCGTGACAACACCGACGCGCCAGCCCTCCTCCACAGCCTGGGTGGCCAGCGTCGCGATGACGTCGTCGGCCTCGACACCGGGGACGATCGCGACCGGCACCGCGAGGACGTCGAGCACCTGCTCGATAAGCGGGAGCTGTTGACGGAACTCGTCCGGCGTCTTCGCCCGACCAGCCTTGTACTCCGGGTACGCCGCGGTTCGGGCGATGTCTCGGCCCTTGTCGAACGTGACCACGATGCCCTCGGGCTTGCGATCGGCCAGCAGCTTGATGAGCATCGCGGTGAAGCCATAGACGGCGTTGGTCACCTGCCCTGTCGACGTCTGCATCTCGGGTGGGAGCGCGTAAAAGGCGCGGTACGCAAGGCTGTGTCCGTCGAGGAGCAGCAGGAGCGGACGTTCATCTGGCACGGAGGACCTCAGCGAGCGTGGCGAAACACCAATCGTAGGCGGCCCCCTACCCGGCGCTCCCAGAGGTCGTACGTCCGCGCGCGTCACTCACTCGAGGTTTGGCTCGATCAGGGTTCGCAAAAACGTCGCGATCGCCCACACGTCGATAGAGCCCGTGCTTGACACCGAC
The DNA here is from genome assembly GCA_047610595.1 of Nitriliruptoraceae bacterium. Taxonomy (GTDB): domain Bacteria; phylum Actinomycetota; class Nitriliruptoria; order Nitriliruptorales; family Nitriliruptoraceae; genus JBFGFG01. The sequence goes on from JBLFZR010000001.1 coordinate 43,359, forward strand.
CATGCGACCTCGACCAGCCCGAGGAACGGCCCGCCTGGGGCTTTATCCGGCGCCAGCACATCACCCAACACAGCTCACCAGAGCGTGCCCTGGTCCTCGTCCTCATCCTCGCGTGGAGAGTCGGCGTCCGCACCAAACGCGGCGAACAAGCCGTCCCCGTCCAACGAGTCGACCTCCCCGTCCCCGTCCTCGTCGTCGTCGTCGTCGTCATCATCGGCGTGATCGGCGTGATCGGCGATGTTGACGTCGTCGAGGTCTTCATCGTCTGCGTCCTCTTCGACGCCGGTCACACCGATCCTGTCGGCGATGAGCTGGCCTAGCGTGTCCGACACAGACGCACGTTCGACCCGATCCGTCGCGATCGCCGATTCCTCAGAATCCGGGTCAGCCGCACGCTCGACGGCCGGGGCGAACGCCGCCTGCACGTCGGGGGTCTCTCGCGGCGCAACCTGCTCGACGGCCGGGGCCTCGACCTGCGCGACGGGCTGATCCTCAACCGCCACCTCGTCCTGGTACGCATCCTCGTACTCGTCGACATCCTCATCGGTGACAGCCGAGGGCAGCGGCGCGTACTCGTCGTCGTCCGGCTCGAGGTCGGCGAGCAGATCAAGCGCAGCGCCCCACGCGATGCCCGTAGCCGGGTCTTCCTCGAACATCGGGGATGCGTCAACATCATCAAGCGGTGCAGTGATGCCATCCGTCGCAGCTGCGATCGTGGCGACACCGACGGCAGGCGCCAACACCTCGGGCGTCAGCTGGACATCACCGTTGACGATGGCCTTGCGGACGGTCTCGAGGATGCCGTTGATGAACGGACGGGCCTTCTCTCCTGCAAACCCACCTGCAAGCGAGACTGCTTCGTCGATCACGACGATCGGCGGGGTGTCTTGCTCGGCCAGCTCGTACACGGCCAGTCGTAGCAGGTTGCGATCCACGGCTGGCATGCGCTTGACCGACCAGCGCTTGGCGACCTCGCCAAGCAGCGCATCGATGGACGCGAGATGCACGGCGACGCCCTCGATGAGCGTGCGCGTGTAGTCGTCTAACGGCATCCGGCGGCGGCGCGTCAGCTCGACCTGCAAGGCCTCGTCGCCGGCGACCTGCTCGGCGTCGGGCTCCAGCTCGTCCAGCAGTGACAGCGCGCCACGTTGGCGTTCGATCTGGGCGAGCAAGACACGCGGGTCGACGCCGCGGATGTCGGCCTGAAACAGCACCTTCAGCGCACGCTCGCGTGCGAGGTGCGGGTGGTGGGTGCCGGGGCGAGGAGCGTCCGTGCGCTCGGTTGCGTCAGTCATCACGCGCGCGACTGGTACTCGCCAGTGCGGGTGTCCACCTTGATCTTCTCGCCGATCGTGATGAACAAAGGCACGTCAACCTCAACGCCGGTCTCAAGCGTCGCAGGCTTCAGCGTGTTGGTCGCGGTGTTGCCGGCAAGGCCCGGCTCGGTGTATGTCACCTCGAGTGACACGGTGGTCGCGATCTCGGTGCCGATGATGCGCCCGTCAAACTCGGTGACGTCGATGTTCTCGCCCTCACGGATCCACTTGATGGAGTCACCCATGACCGCAGCGGTCAGGTTGCGCTGCTCGAAGGTCTCGGTGTTCATCACGGCGAACTCGTCGCCGTCTTGATAGAGGTACTGCAGCGTCTTGCGCTCGAGGTACGCCTGCTCGACGTTCTCGGCGGACCGGAAGGTGCGCTCGACGACCTTGCCGGACTCGACCTCCTTGAGCTTGGTGCGCACGACGGCCTGCCCCTTGCCAGGCTTGTGGTGCTGGTTCTCCACGACGTTCCAGAGCTTGCCTTCAAGCAGCAGCGTCATGCCGTTCTTGAGGTTGTTCGTTGAGACCATGGCGGGCCCTCTCGGGTGGATGGGCGCGAGGCCCGATGGTGAGTTGGTGATGATGTCGGACGTGTTGCGCGTCAGACAACCTGCAAAGATCGTGGTGCGTGCGTGAGGCATCGTGCCGGACCGACGTCGCGAACGACGAGCGTGTCTTCGATGCGGACGCCGCCCTTCCCAGGAAGGTAGACACCGGGTTCAACGGTCAGGGCCGTGCGCGGACGAAGGGTAGCAGTGGAGGTGGCGGCGACCGCCGGTGCCTCGTGAATGTCCAACCCGACCCCGTGCCCGGTGCCGTGCAGGAACGCCTCCCCCAACCCTTGCGATGCCAGATAGTCGCGGCATGCAGCGTCCACGTGACGTGCCTCGATGCCGTGCCGCACAACGTCGACGCCGCGCTGCTGTGCGACTGCGACCGCCTCGAACACGCGGGCCATCTCTGGCGTCGGCACACGCCCGGCAGCGACGGTTCGGGTCGTATCGGCGTGGTAGCCGTCCACACGGGCACCGCAGTCGATGGTGACCAGCTCACCGGCACCGATCGCCCGATCGGTCGGGGCGTGATGCGGCACCGCGCCGTTCGGCCCAGCGGCAACGATCGACTCAAACCCGACCTGTGCCCCACGCACCCGGAAGGCGTCCTCCAGAGCGGCCGCGACCGATCGTTCCGTGCGCCCCACCAGCCCGACCGCCAGCACGGCGTCCAGCGCGGCATCTGTGATCGCGCACGCCCTGGCCAATCGCGCAAGCTCGGCCGGGTCTTTGCACTGCCGTTCACGCTCCACGATCCCGGTGGCCGCGACGGCGCCGCGCAACCCCTCGTCAAGCGCGTTCGCGTGCAGCTGGACGCCTTGACGATGGGTGACGTGGTCGGCCTCGAACACCAGGCTCGCGACCCCTGCGGCCGCCGCGCGCGCGGACGCCACCTCGATGAAGCTGCGTGTCACCGCAACCTCTAGGCCAGGACATTCCGTCGCGGCGCGGCCGAGGTACCGATGATCAGTCAGCAGCACGCTGCCGGTCGGTAGCACCAGCAGCCATCCGTTAGATCCCGTGAAACCCGAGGCCCACCGCACGTTCGCTGGAGCGCTCACGACCAGCGCGACTGCACCGTGACGGTCGTGGACAAGCTCGCCGAGGCTGCCTTCAAGACGACGGCGCCGTGCGGCGGTGGCCAAAGCAGGCAAGGGATCCGGGTGCTCTGGATCGAGCCACGCCTCCCACGGCAACGTGCTCGCCATGCTGCTCGCGTTACGCACGCTGACTCCTACTCCGAAGACGGTCCGGTCAGCTCGTCCAGCACAGCATCCACCACGCTGCGGTCCGGCGTCGAGAGGGTGGGCGCACCCATCCCTTCCAGCAGCACGAAGCGCACACCGCGATCTGCTTTCTTGTCACGTGCGAGCACCTGCCACAGCTCGGAGCGGTCCAGCACCGGCAGCCGCGTCGGCAGCCCAAGCTGCGCGACGGCAGCCTCGATCCGGGCAGCCAGCTCGGGTGAGGTCTGTCCCGTGGCTAGCCCGATCCGGGCAGCCGCCACCATGCCCACAGCGACGGCTTCCCCGTGCAACCAGCTGCCGTAGCCCTCCATCGTCTCGACCGCGTGACCGATCGTGTGACCGAAGTTGAGGTAGGCCCGCTCCCCGTGCTCCCGCTCGTCGCTGGCGACGACCGCAGCCTTCACAGCGATAGACCGTTTAATGAGCTCGACAGTGACATCATCCGCCGGCCCATGCATGGCGGGCGTGCCCGCCTCAAGCAGCTCTACAACCCGTGAATCACGAAGGAATCCAGCCTTTAGAACCTCTGCGAATCCCTCACGGCGTGCACGTTCACTGAGCGTGCCCAGCGTGTCAACATCTGCGATGACGGCCAGCGGCTGGTGGAACGCACCAACCAGGTTCTTGCCCTCGGGGAGGTTGATCCCGGTCTTGCCGCCGACCGCCGCATCAACCTGCGCGAGCACGGTCGTCGCCACGTGTACGACTGAGACGCCTCGGTTCCACGTTGCGGCGAGGAAGCCTGCAAGGTCACACACCACACCTCCGCCCAACGACACGATGACGTCACGACGGGTAAGCGGGATCTCGGCCGCCTTGCGCCACAGATGGGCGAGGATCTCCGGTGACTTCGCACCCTCGCCGTCCGGCACCTCCACGACCTCGACGCGGTGATCATGTGCTCGCAGCCCATCCGTGAGCGACTGCAGGTGGTGGCGTGCCACCGGAGGCTGCGTCACGATGAGCACACGCGTGTGCAGACCGAGGTTGACGATCTCTGCGACTTTCCCAACGATCCCACGGCCGACATGGACCTCGTACGGCTGTCGCGGTAGGTCGACGTTGATGATTGACGTCACATCGTCACCTCATGCTCGGATGGTGTGAGGACGTCGCCAGCACGGCGGGCCCATGCCAGCACCTCCTCGGTCACGTCCGCAGCAACGCCGCTCGCATCGAGCACGAGCTCGGCGACCTCGCGATACCGGTGGTCGCGTTCAAGGTGCAGCCGCGCAAGAGCAGCGCGAGGGTCACCAGCCAGCAGCGGCCGTTGCGCGACCTGTGCGGGGTCGGCCACGATCCGGTCAACAAGCACCGAAACCGGCACGTCAAGGTGGACCAACACCCCGGTAAGCAGCAGCTCCGCCACGTTGTCGTCCGCCAGCACGGCGCCACCACCAAGGCTCACAACAATGTCGTTATGCCGCAGCAGGCGCCGAATGATCTGGTGCTCGACCTCACGGAAGTACTCGATTCCGGCCTCGTCGACGATCTGCGTGACCGGTCGGTCTAGCACCTTCTCTATCTCGGCGTCGACGTCTGCGAACGAGCGTCCAAGACGGGCTGCGAGCAGGCGGCCGACGGTTGACTTGCCAGATCCGGGCATGCCGGTGAGCGCGATTGTTCTGCTCATCGGAGGGCGATCGCCTCACGGTAAGCCGCAAGGTTGCGGGCCACCTCGTTAACCGTGTCTCCACCGAACTTCTCGAGCAACGCGTCAGCGAGCTCGTACGCCACGACATGTTCCAGCACCACGCCCGCTCGCGGGACCGCACACCGGTCCGAGCGCTGTGTGATCGCGACGGCCGGCTCGTGCGTATCGATGTGAGCTGTCTTCATCGGCCGGTCCAACGACGACAGCGGCTTCATCACCACGCGCATCATCAGCGGCTGGCCGGTGGTCATGCCCGCTTCGAGCCCGCCCGCGCGGTCCGTGCTGCGGACGTAGCCGTCGCGGTCGTTCCACGAGATCTCATCGTGGGCCTCGCTGCCGGGAACGTCGCCGAGCCGGAACCCGAGACCGAACTCAACGCCCTTCATCGCTTGCACGCTCATCGCAGCTGCGGCGAGCCGCGCATCGAGCTTGCGGTCCGCGTGCACGTGACTTCCCAGCCCCGGAGGAAGCCCGTACGCCAGCACCTCGATCACGCCTCCGAGCGTGTCATTGTCGTCCTTCGCGCGATCGATACGCGCCTGCATCCGCGCCGAGCTGTCAGCGTCGAAGCATCGGCACGGGTCATCGTCGACCGCTTGCAGATCGTCGGGCCCCGGACGCACGGCGTCCTCGGGCGTCGCTTCTCCCCCGATGCGCACGACGTGGCTCACAACTGTGATGCCAACCGCATACAGCAGCTGCCGCGCGAGAGCACCAACAACGACGCGCGAGGCCGTCTCGCGGGCTGAGGCGCGCTCGAGCGCGTCTCGCACATCCTCGTACTCGTACTTGAGGGCACCCACGAGGTCTGCGTGGCCCGGCCGCGGGCGCGTAAGCATCTCGCCGCGACCGGTAGCCCGAATCGCATCAAGGTCGTCGCGCGGCTCTGGGTCCATCGCGTCAACCCACTTGGGCCACTCGGTGTTGCTGATGACCACACTGATCGGGGAACCCATGCTGCGCCCGTGTCGGACACCGGCCAACACCTCAAGCTCATCGAGCTCAAAGCTCATCCGAGGGCTCCGGCCGTATCCAAGGCGCCGTCGCGCGAGCTCTCCGGCCAGCAGCGCTCGGTTGACGTCGAGACCTGCGGGCAAGCCCTCGACAGTCGCAACGAGCGCCTTACCGTGAGACTCACCGGCGGTGAGGAATCGAAGACGAGGCACGCGAGCTCCGGGGAGGGACGGAGTCGCGAGGCTATCGCTGTCACCTCGGTGCCCTCTGCGAGCCGCGAGAGGCAGGTCAACGCCAGCTGTAACCCAGCATCACCACTGGTGACCTCTTCACGTGCGCGTCATCACGACAGATCGGCCGCTGGTGCGCAGCTGCGCCTCAGCGGACCTCGTCCCACTGCACCACGATCGGCTCACCGTTCTCGCCCAGGTCTGGGATCGCACCACCGTCATAGTTGATGATGCCGGTACCACTAAACGTCGTACCGAAACCCAGCGAGTCACGCGCGACGAACGAGATGTTGTCGGTTATCGGGTTTCCGATGAACGTCATGCTGCCGTTCGCGAACACCAGCGCCGGACGTTGCAGCTCCGTGGCGAGCAGGTTCGCCTGCAGTGTGATGTCGCCACCAGCGAGCAGAAACAGCCCGGGATACAAGCCGTCTAGGCTTGGCTGGCTGGCGCTCGGTCCGATTGTGATATCGCCGTCTGTGACGATGGTGATCGAGCCGTTCGGCCTCGAGATATCCACATCTACCTCATCACGAAAGAAGTACACACCTCTCGCTGTCGAGGTGCCAGCGAACGACGTGCCAACCCACGACGCAGGCGGGCTGCTCATCGCGACACCAGAACACGGGGACAGGTCCGATGCCGCGCGTTGAAACCACAAGCCGGCGCAGTGGTCGAACCAAAGCCCCTGTGCTGCCAGCTCGAGCGCGTCGTCGGTGCCCCACACGTTTCCTGGGTCTACCTCCGGGATAGGCACCGCAGCGATCGGCCCCGTGATCTTGGCCACCGCTGTGCCAAGGCATAGAAGGGAGGCGCAGGTGCCGCTGTAGCTGATGCCTTCTTCTGCCACGCCAGACACCCCGTTCACCTTCAGACCACCGTTGCTGTGCACGGAGCCGCGGTCGCCCGTGATGAGGAAGCCTCCGTTCATGGTCAGATTTCCCCCCGAGAGCAGCGCCGACTCACCAGTGAATCGCCGCGACGAGAACGCAACCTGTACACGCACGACCCGCGCGTATGCCGATCCGGTGCCGTTGACATAAGCCGTGCGACTCGGCGTGAAACCGACGCCGTAGATGAAGTTCGCATCGACACCCGAGGGACGGATCGCGACGGCCTCGCCCTCGACGAACGCGATCAGCGGCTCAAGGGGGTCCAGCAGGTACGCGCCAGACGCTTCTTGGGCCGTTGCGACCGCAAGCGCCCACGCCGCGGGCCCTTGCCCCGTCGCAGTCGGACCATCAATCCCGCTGGTGTCGTCAGGGTTGTTCGCGAGCCGCTGGAGGAACACCTCCGCCCCGGCCTCAGCCACATGGACCGTGTCTTCGAAGTCAAGCTCGAACGCAGCCTGATCCTGTTCGGACTTTGCCGTTGCGAACACGATGCCCACGATGCCCGACACGACCAGCACAACCAGCAGCGCGTACACCATCGCAAAACCGTCATCGCGGCCGTGACTCGGCACCATCGGTCGCTCCCGTTCGTTTGATGTGGTCACGGTGTGTCGGGCCCAACCGTCACAACCGTCACGCTGTTCTGAGACTCGTCGTACTGATACCCGCCCGATGGATCGTTGACCTGTGTCACCGTGAATGTCAGGGTTTTGTTATGGCCGATCCCTGGCACGACGACCTGACACGCACCGGACGCATCCGTGGAGCAGCTGACGTTCGTGCTGCTGGATGTGTAAGCCGTCGCAGAGATGATCACGCCGGCGCCAGGAGTACCCACGGTGGTGAGACCGAGCTCGATCGTGACATGCGCCTCCCATTTGTTGCTCGCGCCAACGGCACCGCCCGCGGCATCCATCTGAGCAACAAACATCGTGGTCGAGCTCGCGGTGATGGCAGCGCTGTGACTGTCACTCAGCGGTGACAGCAGGTCGTCGTCCGTGACGGTCAACGTCACCACGTAGTCCCCGTTCTGTGGGAACGTGTGGGTGATGCCCGCATCGTTCTCGGTAACAGGGCTCGTGCCGTCACCGAACTCCCACTCGTAGCTTTCGATGCCACTGTCGTCGTTGCTGGCACTCCCATCAAAGGTGCAGATCACTGCCACGCAGCTGACCGTGAAGGCCGCTGTAGGACGGGCGTTACCAGACGTCAGCCCTGGACGTACGACCACGGTGACGCTGGCGCTCTGTCCGGTGGCGTCGGTCACGGTCAAAGTGACCTCATAGTCCGTGTCCCCGGAGCTGAACGTGTGGCTTGCGGTTGGAATCAACCCTGTGTCTACGTCTTCAAGCTCAAAGTCCCACACGTAGCTGGTGATCTCGTCACCGTCTACGTCGAAGCTCCCGCTCGCGTCGAACGAGCATCCCACGGTTCCAACCGGGCACTCAAACGAAACGAGCGGCGTCGGTGGCGCCCCCTCAACGGCGCTTAGCCCAGCGTTTCGTATCTGGATCGTCGTGCTGGTCGCCAGGTTCGGCTCTCCAGCCTGCGGGTTTTCGACCTCAAACGTCACACGCACGCTTCGCGTCCTCGACGGACCACCCGCAACGATTCCGCCGTTGCGACAGGACAGGCTAAACGGCTGCGCTGCAGGCTGGGCGCCCGGATACACGAACACTGCGGCGTCGATGATGTCATCGCCGATGAGCTGGATCTCGTCACTCCCCGCGATAGGAGTGCGACGCTGGAACACCGCCTCGCCCGCCTCGTCCGTCACAAGCTCGAAGATGTCCAGCTCGGAGTCCACCACGAGTCCGTCGCCGTTGTCGTCGGTCCACAGATCAAGGCTTGTCGCGGTCGAGCTAGCACAGACCTCGTCCGCGCCGCGAACAAAGTCCCGGATGCGCTGCGTGGCGATACGTGTGCTGTCGAGGGTGGACGCGACGTTTGTGGCGTCCAGCTGCGCACGAAAACCCCCAACGATGCCCGTGGTGGCGATCGTTGCCACGACAGCAAGCAGGGTCATCCCAACCAGCAGCTCCGCAAGGGTGGTGCCGTCCTCGCTGCGTGCACGGTGCCGGATGGTGTGGCGCTGCTTACCCACGGGATACCTCCGAGAACAAGGTGCTTCTGCGGACCTCTTTTGAACCTCGTGGGAGGTCATAGCTCACCACGACAGTCACACGCCTCGTGCCGTCCGGTATCGCACTGTCCACGACCTTGGTCGCGATCGTGACGACCCGAATCTCTGCGATCGACGACGCCACCGAGCCCTGATACGGGGCCGCTGCATTGATCGCTCCAAGCTCGTTCTCAGCCAGCGGCTCGCAGCCGATCGGGCCACCGCCGTCGGGGTCAAACGCCCCCAGCGTGCCGCCGCAGCTGACGGTCGTCGAGTCAAACTCGTCTGGCAACATCAACAACGGGACGACGTACATCGCGATCTCGGCAGGCGCGCGTGCCCGCAGCCCTTCGATCACCTCCGTGGCCACCTGCGAGGCAGCCTGACGGGCACGTGACTCGCTCAAGGACTGGAGCCCGCCGATGATGGCAGCGAAGAAGGCCGTCATCGCGATACCGATCAGCATGAAGGTGACCAACGTTTCAACGAGTGAAACGCCTGATTCCCCTCGCAACGTGTCCATACGACGACCTCCGCTCGTTTCATCGGCCCGACAGGTTTTGGACTAAAGGAGCAATGTCTCCTCAGGTTTCCCGAACGGATGGGATGCAGACTGTGTCGTGCCGGCTGACCGGGCCAGCACGCCCTCACAGCTGCGTGCTTGTCGCCAACAGATCACTTCAGAACGGTCGCGCCGACGCACAACGAGAAGGACTCGTCGCCGTACTGCAGGGTCACGCACGAGCTATCGACAGCGAGCACACGAAACGAGGTGGCGAAGCTGTCGCCAGCCATGACCTCATAGGTCGTCGCGTCAACAACGACGGTGGCAGCATCAAGGTCGATAGCCGTCAGCGTCACCACCGTTCCCTCACACACCGTCTCGGCAGCGTCGCCGGAGCACGCCTGACCGGTGACCGGCGGAGTGCTGGGCTCGTCCGGCTCCGCGGGCACCGGACCTGTGGGGTCGGCTGGGTCGGCTGGACCTGTGGGGTCAGCTGGGTCGGCTGGGTCCGCGAAGTCAGGAACGACCCGACGGAACGGGTCTCGTGAGAGGATGACTCGAATCGCGCTGTCACGGTTCGCGTCGCCGACAGCGCTCGCATCGATACGGGCGACCAGAGCCGAGATCGGATCGGCAACGGACGTCGCTACAGCTGGTTCCTCGACGGCCGTGCCGTCGGCTGTCGTTGCCAGGACATCACTGGCCGCCCGAGCGTAATCACGATCGACGGCGAGCAGCGCGACAGCCCCGAGCAGCCCGGTCACGACCATGGCCTGCAGCATCCTGCGGCTGGCGATGTTCATGACACGACCTCCTGCTGCACGGCGGACTCGCTCGGGACCGCGCTCGGCGCAGCTTCGGGCGCCGGGACTGGCTGCTCATAGGTGTCGATGGAGGCGTACAGCGACGCGATCACCGTCAGGTTGAGCGTGGGATACGAGCCAGGGGCTATCGACACGGTGTTGACGTTGAAACCGCGTGCTGTGATTCTGGGATCTTCGAGCCGACGCAGAAAGTCCACGATCTGAAAGTACGAACCGGATGCGGTCATCGACAGCGAGATCTGGTGCAGCTTCACACCTGCAGTGACCGGCGTTGGACGCCCTGTCGAGAGCTGACTGATCACAACTCCGGCATCATCAGCTGCGGCTTGCATCTGCCGTAGCGCACTTTCGATCTCATCACTCGTCGGCACCACCGACCGGAGGGCCGCGATGTTCGATTCCATCTGCGCCGATCGACTGCGCATCGACTCCAGCGCTGTTATCCGGCTCTGAAGCGCGACGCCCTGCGCCTCGACTGCTGCCAGATCTGACTCAAACACCGTCACCTGTTCGCGCTGCGGTGACATCAGAAGCATCCACCACAACGCGATGGCGAGAACCAGCGCGAGCACGGGCACGAGGATCGCCTGACGACTCATTGATCACCCCGTCCGTGCGTGTTGTATCGGTTGGTGCGAACCTCTGGGCCGAGGTCCATGTCGAGCGAGAAGGTCGTGACATCGAACTCATCCACGCTTGCCCCGCCGCCGAACACGTTGTCGAACGCCGCCGCCCGCTCTACGTCAAGCATGAGTCGTTCGAGGCCGGGTGCCAGCCCCACAAGGACTCGTCCGGCCAGAATCAAACGTCCGTGTGACAGCCGTGTCCCACCGGCCTGTGGCAGCGCCGGTTCGGGGCTGATCGTCAGACTGAGCGTCTGCAGCTCCGCAGTCGGTGGCAGGACCGCAGCTAGATCCTGCAGGATGCCCGCGACGGACGCTTCCTGTCCCATCGCAGTGGACACCTCGGCCGCTGCATCCGCACGACGTTGCTCTAAGTCAGCGAACGGTGCCAGCTCCCCCACACGGGCCTGCAGCACGCGGTTCGCGTCCTGGCCAGCGGCCAGATTCTGCTCGGACGTCGCTACGGCGGCGCCTTGCGCGACGGTCAGTGCGCCCATCACGGCCACCAGAGCCGCAGCAGCTGCGATCGACGCGTTTCGACGCCGTACCGCACGAGCTTGCTTCATGATCGCGTGGGGTAGCAGGTTGACTTTGACGCTCATTCGAGACCTCCCAGCGCGAGCCCGATAGAGGTCGCCAGGACCGGTCCCCACGCCACCAACGTCTCTTCATCCACGTCGAGCGAATGATCCACAAAGTCGAACGGGCGCGCGATCTCAACGTTGAGACCGAGCGCATCCATGAGTTGCTCGCGAAGCCCGACCAGCACAGAGCCACCGCCCGCGAGCACGACGCGGTCAACGCGCCCCACGCCTGTCTGTGCCCGGAAGTAGTCCAGTGACGAACGAATCTCATCCGCGAACTGATGCACGCGCTCCAAGATGATCAAGCTCGTAGGGTCTGTCCCTGTAGCGCCCAGGCTTCGCTTACGCAGCTCCGCGTCCGCGAACCCGATGTCCTCAGCCGAGGCCACCGATGCAGTGATGTCGTCGCCTCCGAGCACAAGGATGCGCACGAACAGCGGCACGCCGGCCTGATGCACGACAACCGAAGTCACGCCGGCGCCGATGTCGATAAACACCTCGCTGGTGTCGCCCAGCGACTCAGTCGCGAGCGCCCGAAGCAGCGCGAACGGGTTCAAGTCGACCCCAACCGGTTTAAGACCAGCCTTGGTGACCGCACCAACGTGGGCGCTGATCATGTCTTTCTGCGCCGCCACCAGCAGCACCCGGAGCGTGCGACGCCCCTGCGCATCAGTGACTTCCTCAAGCGTGTGATAGTCAAGCTCAGCAGCTTCAACGGGGATAGGGATGAACTCCTGGACCTGGAACGGCAACGACTGGCGCAGCTCATCGTCGGGCAGGTACGGCAGGTTCACCTGGCGTACGACTACACGTTGGTTCGCAACGCCTAAGTGCACATGCTTATCGCGCAGCCCGAGAGATGCGTAACCCCGCTTGATGGTCGCCACAACTGCGTCCATGTCGACGATCTCGCCCTCACGCACGGCACCCACGGGCAGCTCGACCTGCTCGACAGACTGCACGACACGGCGTCCCTTCTTGACCACCACCTCGGTGATCGTGACCGATCGGGTCCCGATGTCGAGCCCAACGGCGCGAGAACGGGCCATCAGCTCAGACCCTCGGTACCAGTGCTCGGCGACACCGAGGACTGCAGGTACGCGGCAAGCGTCTCCGGCGCGATCCGGTAGCTACGCCCGATGCGAAGCGCCCCCAGCTCGTCGCGCTGAATCAAGCGATACACCGTCATCGTGGACACTCGGAGGCTCACAGCCACCTCTGCCACTGTGAGCAGCGTCGGAGTCTCAGCCACCGTTGTCCTCCGTCTTGTTGGGTGTTTACACCGCGGCGGCATGCCCTTCAGGCAACAGCACACGCGCCACTTCTACCACATCCGCATCATCTGCGACTACGGCCTCAACTACCACCGTCGGCACAGTGGCCACACGACTGTAGGACAGTGACCACATCAGCTGCTCGGTTTCGACGGCCGCATCCACCACGCGTCGCTGCCGTCCGAGCGCCAGCGACGCAGGCGGAAACACCTTATGCCAGCCCGAGCAGGGAGAGGACGGGGGTTCGCAACGCCCTACCTCCAACGATGGCCAGCAGCATCCCGGCTGCCAGGTAGGGCCCAAACGGGATGCGTGACGCGAGCTTCACTCGTCCGGTCGCCAGCAGCGTCACCGCCATACACACAGCACTCAGCATCGCTCCGTACAGCAGCACGGCAACCTCGAAGCCACCCAGGTAGCCCGCGACCAAACCCAGCGAGATCAGCAGCTTGACGTCACCCATCCCGAAGCCGGCTCGACCACGCAGCAGTCGGTAGCTCTCCCCAAGAAGGAAGAGACCGAGCGGCACGAGAACGGCCGCCATCACGCCGCGCCGGAGCGCGAGCAGCGAGCCGGGGCCCCAGATTGACGGAGGAGCCAGCAGCACCAGCAGCACGAACGGCAGCCGGTACGTAAGCCGGTTCGGGATGATGCGGTGCTCGATGTCGATCGCGGTCACAACGACCAACGACCACGTAAGCGCAAGGAGCGCTGGTAACAGCAGCGTCGCGCCTTCGGAGGCCGCAACGATGCCAAACAGCAGCGCCGTCACGGCTTCTACGAGCGGGTAACGCCAATGAATCGGTTCCTGACACTCCCGACACTGACGTCCGAGCAACAGCCATGACACCACCGGAACGTTGTCGCGCGGTCGAATCGGTGCGTCGCAGAAAGGACACGCTGATCGCTTCGGCTCACTGACGCTCCGGCCGAGCGGCCAGCGGTGGATCGGCACGTTCGCGAAGGAACCAAAGATCAATCCCAGCACGGCGCAGGCGGTAACAACGATCACAGTGTTCCGTTCGGGGAACGAGGAGAGGAACGCACAACACCCCTCCAGTTGTCGGACATGGCGGCGCGTCCGCGCAGGTGCAGGCACAAGATACGGCTGGCCGGCCGCAGATGCGGCCGGCCAGCCGCGATGCGCGACGACGTGTGTCGTTCGATCAGCCGGTGGCGCACACGGCCGCAGCGAAGCCCTGAATGCCGCCATCAACTGAGCTGTACGTGACGTTGTTGTCCCCGCCAATCAGCTGATGCGAGAAGCAGATCTTGAACGCAGTCCCGCTCACGCTGAAGTCAGTAGCGGCAACGCCGGCGTAGCTCTCGGCCAAACCAGCGGCGCTGCGAGTCACAACACCGAACTCAACGTCGCTTGCACCGAGGGCGACGAGCTGGCCGTCAACAAAGCTCTCGAAATCGGCCGCAGCGCCCCCGATGAGGTAGTTACCACCGAACGCAGTGGCCTCGGCCTCTACCTCCAGCGCGATGTTGCGGACCGCGCTCGTGAGCTCGGCCTGCCACGCCCGCTCCCGCTGGCTCAGAAACTGAGGGATCGCGATCGCGGCAAGGATTCCGATGATGATCACGACAACGAGGAGCTCGATAAGCGTGAACCCCTCTTCGTGGCGCCGCGCGCGGATGGAGCTGGTCATGGGTGGTGTCCCTTCAGGACGAATAAGTGCGATGAAACGCCATGAGACGTTGACGCAATCATCGGCACATGGCTTCGCGACCTTGAGCATCGGAGCCAGGACACCCTCCCGCGGCGGGCCCTCGGTGTCAAGCTTCAATGAGACGGGTCGCCCGATCAATCACTGAGCCTGACGGAGTAACGGAGATCACCAAGGCTGAGATCCTCGACATCTGCCGCGACCAACAGCCTCATACGAGGTTCATGATCTCGAAGATCGGCATGTACAGCGCGATGACCATCGACCCAACGATCGCACCGAGGACCGCGATCATGATCGGCTCCATCATGGCAGTCAGCTGGTCGGTGGTCGCCTCGATCTCACGGTCGTAGAAGTCCGAGATCTTGTTCAACATCGTGTCGACAGCACCAGTCTCCTCGCCGACGGCGATCATCTGAGTCACCATGGAAGGGAACACGACATGCTTCGCCAGTGGCACAGCCATCGCCTCCCCCTCACGGACTCCTGACTGCACGTCCTTGATCGCAACGCTCATCACGCCGTTGTCCACCGTCTCGGCTGCGATCTCGAGTGCTTGCAAGATCGGCACACCCGACTGCAGCAGGATCGCCAGGTTCCGAGCGAACCGCGTGATCGCAATCTTGTGAAAGAGCTCACCGAACACGGGCAGCTTGAGCTTTATCACATCGAGCTGAAACCGACCGTTATCTGTCTTCCTGTAGGCCTTGAAAGCCTGCCACAACGCGATAGGGCCGATCAGAAACGTGAACACACCAGCCCACGATGTGATGAAGTTGGACGCAAACAGCAAGATCTTGGTTGGCCCCGGCAAATCGCCCCCAAGGGTGTCAAACAGCCCTACGAAGGTCGGAACGATGAAGATGAGCATCGCAGCGGTCAGACCGATCGCCATACACAACACCAGCACCGGGTACGTCATGGCTGACTTGATCTTCTGGCGAAGCGCCACGTCCTTCTCGAGGTTGTCGGCGACCTGCAGCAGCACGCGATCAAGCATGCCGGCAGCTTCACCAGCGCGAACGAGCGCGATGTAGAGCTTCGGGAAGTCGTCGTGATCAGCCATCGCGGCTGACAAGGAACGACCAGCCTCGACGTCGCTGGTCATCGTCTCGAGCACCTCAGCCAGCTTGACGTTGTCAGTCTGCTCTTGGAGGATCACCAGCGCACGCAGCAGTGACAGGCCCGAGCTGATCATGGTTGCGAACTGCCGCGAGAAGATCGCGAGATCTTTCAGACCAACCTTCGGGCCGAAGCCCGGAATCGTCAGCTCCTTGCTCCCGAGCCCCTCCTTCTTCTGCTCGATGGAGATAGGGGCATAGCCCATAGAGCGCAGCTTCTCGGCCACCGCGGCTTGGGTGTCAGCCTCCAGCTCGCCCAACACGAGCGTTCCTGCCCTGTCGCGAACCTGATACGCGAACGTCGAGGTCATGGTGGCTCCCTAGGTGTCTGGCGCGCGTCACGCCTCGTATGTGTATCGGTCGATGGGAGCCGGCACTACAGCTCCGTCTTAACCGCATCTCATCCACGTCCCGCCAGTCGATTGAACTCCGACACTTGGCTGCACTTGTCCAGAGCATCGTCGTACGTCACCGTGCCCTTCTTCACAAGCGTGGCCAGTGACTGGTCCATCGTCACCATGCCGTGGGACGCTCCAGCCTGCATAGCCGAGTAGATCTGGTGGGTCTTGCCTTCACGGATGAGGTTCTTGATACCTGACGTGGCCATCATGATCTCGGTCGCGACAGTCCGACCTTTGCCATCCGCCGTCTTAAGGAGCGTCTGACACACGACACCTTTCAGCGCACCAGCCAGCATGACGCGGATCTGCTCCTGCTGGTGCGGCGGGAACACGTCGATGATTCGGTCGATCGACTGCGGTGCGTCCTGCGTGTGCAGCGTGCCAAACACCAGGTGGCCAGTCTCCGCGGCGGTCAACGCGATCTGAATCGTCTCGAGGTCGCGCAGCTCACCCACCAAGATCACATCCGGATCTTGTCGCAGGACGTGCTTGAGCGCTGCGGTGAACGAGTAGCTGTCGGTGCCGATCTCGCGCTGATTCACCACCGACTTCTTGTGCTCGTGCAAGAACTCAATAGGGTCCTCAATCGTCATGATGTGAGCGGCCCGCTGCTCGTTCACCGTGTTGATCAAGGCGGCAAGCGTGGTCGACTTACCGGAGCCGGTCGGTCCTGTTACGAGCACAAAGCCTCGCGGAAGGAACGCCAGATTCGAAACCTGCGACGGGATACCGAGCTGCTCCAGCGTCATCATCTCGAACGGGATCACACGCATCACCGAGGCGATGGACTGGCGCTGCTGGAACACGTTTACTCGAAAACGCGCCAACCCGGCGATCTGGTAGGACATATCGAGCTCGAGGTTGTTCTCGAACTCCTCACGCTGCTTCTGTGTCATGATCGCGTACAGCATCCCCTGCAGCTCGTCTGGAACCATCTGCGGATAATCGGGCAGCTGCTGCATATCGCCGTGCACACGAACGGACGGAGCGACGCCGGCCGTGAGATGCAGATCCGAACCACCACTCTCGATCAGCTTCGCCAGCAGCTCGTTGAGGTCGACCGATGCCCCTGTCTCGCTGCGCAGTCGAGGTTCGGCGGCCCCCACGGCCACCGGTGCGTCAGCTGTCAACCCCTGCGAACCTGGCGCGACGTGCCGATCGTCAACGACGGCGACAGGGCTGAGGTGACGAATCGCGTCCATCACCTGCGCTCGAGCTGCCAACACAAGCTCGACGGCTTGGCCCGTGTGCTCTGTCACCCGCGCGGCAGCGCCACGATTGTTGGGGTTGGCGATAGCCACCACGATGGCGTTTCCCTCCCCAAACCCGACCGGGACAGCCTCAATCTCGGCTGCAAGATGTTGCGGAACCAATCCGACCGCGGCCATGTCCACGGTCGTGGGCTTCACCTCGATGAACCGCATACCGAGCTGCGTCGCAGCTGCCTGCATCAGCTCATCTTGGCTCGCGTACCCAAGATCGAGGACGGCACGTCCGAGGCTCACCCCCTGCTGCTGCTGGTGCGCCGTGGCGTCGGTGAGCTGCGTCTGACTGATGGTGCCGCGCTGGACGAGGGCATCCCCGAGTCCGATTGTCATGGTCCCACACTCCTGGTCTGGCGGCGCGTAGTCAGACGACCACACGACCGATCTCTTCGATGGTGGTGATCCCGGTTAAGACCTTGGCAAGGCCGTCGTCGCGCATCGTCAACATGCCCTGCTCGATCGACATGCGCTTGATGTCGTCCGACGAGGCACGAGCGACACACATGCGTTCGATCTCTTCGGTGACCGTCATGATCTCGTGGACCGCCAGCCGTCCCCTGTAACCAGTCTTGCCGCACGACGAGCATCCGGTGAGCTTGGGCACCGCCGGGCGCGACTCGGCAAGCTCCTCGCTGTAGCCCGCCAAGATGTACGCGTCCGGCTCGAGCGTCTGCATCATGGTGCATTTCTTGCAGACGCGGCGGCACAACCGCTGCGCGAGGACGCAGTCGGTTGCGGACGCCACGAGGAACGGCTCCACACCCATCTCGATCAGCCGGATGATCGCGCTCGCAGCATCGTTGGTGTGCAACGTGGACAGCACGAGGTGACCGGTCAGCGCAGCCTCAACGCCGATGGTCGCGGTCTCTTTGTCGCGCATCTCGCCCACGAGCACCACGTCTGGGTCCTGGCGCAGGATCGATCGCAGCGCCGTCGCGAAGGTCAGACCGACCTTGTTGTTGATCTGCACCTGGTTGATACCCGGAAGGCGGTACTCAACGGGGTCCTCGGTGGTGACGATGTTGATATCTGCGTTGTTTTTCACGTTCAGGGTGGCATACAGCGTCGTGGACTTACCGGAACCGGTTGGCCCCGTCACCAGAATCAGCCCGTACGGCTTGCGGTAGGACTCTTCGTACCGACGCTCGTTGTCCGGTTCAAAGCCAAGGTCTCGCAGCTCGAGCATCACGGACGTTCGGTCCAGGATGCGCATCACCACCTTCTCGCCGTACACCGTGGGAAGCGTCGAGAATCGGAGGTCGATGGCCTTGCCTGCGATGTTGAGCGCGATACGACCGTCCTGCGGGATCCGCTTCTCGGCGATGTCCACCTCGGCCATGATCTTCAGCCGAGAGATGACACCAGACTGAATCGACTTCGGGCTGCGCATGACCTCATGCAGCACACCGTCTACCCGGTAACGGACGCGGAGGTCCCGCTCCCCCGGCTCGATATGAATGTCGGACGCCCCATCGTTCACAGCCTGCGAGATGAGCAGGTTGACGAACTTCACGATCGGCGGCTCCTCGCTGACGACGGTGAGGCCCGATAGGTCCGCGAGGTCCTCCTCGAGCGTGCCGAAATCGTCAGCGATCGACTCGATCTCGTCGCCCATCTTGCTAAGTCGACGGATCGCGTCCCGTACGTCATCGCGGGTCGCGACGACTGGGACGAGGTCGCGCTTCGTGATCGACCGGATGTCATCGAGCGCGAAGACGTTGGCAGGGTCACTCATCGCGACGATAAGTGCGCCGTTCGCGTCCAAACGCAACGGAAGGGCGTTGTATCGCTTGGCCAGCGTTTCAGAGATCATCGAGGCCGCGATCGGATCGATCTCAGCCTCCGACAGATCGACAAAATCCAGCCCTATCTGTGACGCCAGCGCACACACCAAGTCGCGCTCACCGAGGTAGCCACGGTCCACGAGCACGCGTCCGAGGGAACGTCCCTTCTCACGATGAGCCTCATCCGCTTCCTCGACCTGTTCCACGGTGACCAGGCCCTGCTCCACGAGCATGGCTCCAAGCCCATTCATAGGACGACCTTCAAACCCTGACGCAGCACGTGTCCTCCTGCGGTTACAACCCGACGCATGTCAGGCACTCACGCTTCGTGATCAGCTTCGCACACCTCGCCTCTGTGTCAAGCGTCGGCGCACGCTGCCGAATCTTGAGCAAGTTCACTGCGTGAACGCCACCGATGTTGCGCCACCGAGCGCTGCCTCGTAGCTGCCGACCGGCGCCACGCCGCCGGTCCAGACCTCAAACGCATCCGCCGCTTGAGCCACGAGCATCGCCGTGCCGTCGTGCGCCTCGACGCCGCGATCAAGAGCTGAAGCTACGAAAGGCGTCACGCGGTGCCCGTACACAAGATCGTGGGCGATCTGACCGTCATGCAGCTCCATAAACGCCGCTGGCAACGACTCACCCGCCATCCCGAGCGTCGTCGCGTTCAGGACGACACGCGCGTCGCGCACCAGCGCACCGATCCCGCTCGCAGACAGGTCAAGCGCCCGTGAGGACGGCGCACCGGCTGTCGTCGCCAGCGCGGACAGCAGCTGTGCGGCATCCAGATCACGGCCGATGACAGCGACTGCAGCCCCGGCCCGACCCAAGGCGACGACGGCGGCGCGGGCGGCCCCACCTGTCCCGAGCACAACACACACATTGCCCGCGATGCCCGGCACGGTTGAGCCCAACACGCGCCCGAGGCCGGTGGTGTCGGTGGTGGTGCCATGCAGCGAACCGTCGCGCCACCACAGCGTGTTCACAGCGCCGACCAAGCGGGCCTCGGCCGTCAGCTCGGCGCACAACGCATACGCGGCCCGCTTGTGTGGGACCGTCACGTTGGCGCCGAGGGCTCCGACGGCTCCCAACCCGGCGATGGCGGACGCAAGATCTGCGGGTGCAACACGCAGTGCGACGTAGACAACATCGAGACTGAGCTCGCGAAACACCGTGTTGTGAAGCTGCGGCGAGAGCGAGTGTGCCACCGGGTCGCCGAGCAACGCCGCGAGCCTGGTGCTGCCGCCGGGCCACGTCACAGGCTGACTCACAGGCAGTTCGACGCGGAACGGAAGGCCGCCACGTTTCGGTTGTGTTCGCTGAGAGACTTGGCGAACACGTGCGCGCCATCGCAAGCCGGGGTCAGCACGTAGTACGTGAACGTTGTAGAAGCCGGGTTCAACGCCGCTCGCAACGACGCAGCCCCGAAGCCGCTGATCGGCGTCGGCGGCAAGCCGGTCACGGCGTACGTGTTGTACGGCGAGTCCACCGTGGTGTCCTCGTACAACACCCGTTCCTTCCACTGCCCCAGCGCGTACAGCACCGTCGCGTCAAGCTGGAGCGGCATACCTACGTCCAACCGGTTGTAGATCACTGACGCGACGATCTCGCGCTCCGCATCAACTCTGGTCTCACGTTCGACGAGCGACGCGATCACCATCGCGTCAAACACTGTCAGCCCACGGTCATCCAGCGCTGCCAGCTCGTCCTCGCTGATCAGCTCCAGCTGGGCGGCGAGCTGATCCACCATCCGCTGCAGCACCACCTTGGCGTTCGCATCCACCCCCACGTTGTACGTCTCGGGGAACAGAAGTCCCTCAAACGGGTAGCGCACCTGCGGCCCGAAGCTCGACGGGTCCGGAAGCCCATCCGGCAGCAGCAGCGCATCGTCTCCGACGCCACCGGCGTCGAGGTGCGCCGCCAGCACGGCCTCAAGATCACCCTGTGCTACCTCGTCGAACTGCGCCGCAAGCCGCTCCAGCGTGAGCACCTGACTTAAACCTTCCTCCACCCGGAAGGTCAGCTCGGTCGCGCGGGCTGGCCCCGCGCGGAACACGGCCTCGACATCCTCGGCCGCCATGTTGGTAGTCAGCTCGTACGTCCCAGCTTCGAGCGTCACAAACAACTCCCGCGAGTACAGATCGAACGACTGCGCCCGTTTGACGACGCCAGCAGCCTCGAGCCCCTCAGCCAGGCCGCTCCGGCTGACCCCGAGTTCCACCTCGAAGGTGACGGCGACAGTCGGACCGTCAGCCTCCGAGTCGAGCTGGGCACCGGCCCAGCGCAGCGCAGCGAAGCCTCCCGCGACGAGCAGCAGCAGGACGACGAGGAAGGCTTTGGACCCTCGGGACAGCTCCACGGTGTTGATCTCCTCGTAGGAGTGCAGCGTGCCAGCCGCGGACGCGGGCCGCACGTGTTAGTCGTGTGGTTTATCGGTCGTTCTGGGTGTCGCGACGGTTTAACCGTCAGCCGCCGCCGCTCTCTTGACCACGTGGGCATCCAGCACCCCGCGCAAGATGATCCCGGCCGCGACGGTGTCTATCTTCAGCTTTCTCTCCGCGCGTGACGCGTCGGCGCTGATCATCAGCCGCTCCGCCTCCACCGTTGTCAGCCGCTCATCCCACAGCGCGACCGGCAACCCCGTCGCGTCACGAACCGCGTCCGACAGCCGACGTGCCCGGGTCCCGGGTCCCGTCTCTCGGCCGGTCATGTCTCGCGGCCAGCCGACGACGATGCCGACCACAGCCTGCGCGTGCGCCACGACCGCAACATCGTCGGCGATGCCCGTCAGGTCGCGCGGATGGCTGACAGGCAGCACCGAGTGCGGCTGCGCGACCACCTGCATTGGGTCGGTAAGAGCGATCCCAACCCGCACGTCACCGGGGTCGACGGCGAGCAGTCGGCCTGTCAGCGGCAGGGCGTCCCCGGGGCCGAACGTCACGTCGGGACTGCCTCGCGCGCCAGCTTGGCCGCGAGCGCGAGGGCCTCAGGCAGCTTCTCGCCCCGCTTGCCGCCCGCCTGAATCAGATCACCCTTGCCGCCGGCACCACCACCGACAAGCTGCGCAGCCGGGTGCAAGATCGGGCGTGCTTCGACGCCCGCATCCACAAGGTCTTGCGTCAGCGCGCACACCAGCTGCGCCTTCCCGTCATCAGTCGCGGCACCGAGCACGACGACGGCGCGCTGCCCCAGATGTCCGCGCACCTCAAGCGCGACCTGTCGCAGCTCGTTGGGGTTGACGACATCCACGATCACCGCAACGACTGCGAGCCCGTCGAGGCGCTCCGCCTCGTCGGCCAACGTCTTCGCGGTGCCTGACAGCGCCTGACCTCGCAGCTTCTCGAGGTCCTTCTCGACGAGTTTCAACCGGTCCATCAACGAGCTGACACGCTCGATCGCAACGTCGGTCGACGATCCGAGCAGGCGGGCTACCTCCTCGGCCACCAGCATCTCGCGGCGGGCGTAGCGGTACGCATCAACGCCGGTAAGGGCCTCGATTCGCCGCGTGTTGCTGCCGATGGACTCCTCGCGCACAAGGTAGATGTTGCCGATCGTGGCGCCGGTCGGGACGTGCGTGCCGCCACACAGCTCCTTGGAGAAGTCCCCGATCGTGACGACGCGAACCTCCTGTCCGTACTTGTCGCCGAAGTTCGCGACGGCACCGGCGGCCTTCGCCTCGTCGATGCCCATCAGCTCGGTTGTGACGTGCGGGTTGTGCAGCACCCGGTCGTTGATCGTGCGCTCGATCTCGGCGACCTGTTCTGGTGTCACCTGCGCAAAGTGCGGGAAGTCAAAGCGCAGACGCCCCGGCTCGTTCAGTGAGCCGGCCTGCTGCGCGTGGCTACCGAGCACCTCTTTCATCGTCGCGTGCAGGATGTGTGTCGCCGAGTGACTGCGACCGACAGCCGTGCGTCGCACCTCATCGACCGATGCGTTCGCGAGCTGTCCCGTGGTCACCTCGCCTGCCTCGACGACCACGCGGTGACTCTGCACCCCCTCGAGGGCGTTCTGCGTGTCAATCACGCGGAGCCGACCGGTTGGTGTCTCGATGACGCCGTGGTCGCCGACCTGCCCACCGCCCTCGGCGTAGAACGGGCTGCGGGCCATGATCAGCTCGAACGCATCCCCCTCGGAGGCGCTCGTGATCAGCCCGCCGGGCGTCACCAACGCCCCAAGCTCGGCCTCGCCGGTCAACGACCGATAACCGAGGAACTCGGTCGGCCCCACCTGTGCAGCGGCTTCGCGATACACATCAGCGTCGATGCCATCGCCGCCGCGCTTGGAGGCGGCGCGTGCCCGTGCACGCTGCTGTTCCATCAGCTCGTTAAAACGGTCGCGGTCAAGCGTCAGGCCGGCGTCCTGTGCGATCTCGGCGGTCAGGTCAACCGGGAACCCGAAGGTGTCATGCAGCTCGAAGGCCACGTCGCCAGCGAAGGTTCCCTGTGACCGGGCGATCACAGCCTCGGCTCGGGCCAGACCTTGGTCTACGACGCGGGCGAAGTCTGACTCCTCCGCGCTGGCGACCCGAGTCACCAGCACGCGCTGCGCAACGAGCTCCGGATAGGCGCCGCCCATGACGTCGATGACTGCGTCGATCAGGGCCGGGACGACGGCCTGCGTGGTTCCAAGCAGGCGCGCATGTCGCACCAAGCGCCGCAGCAGCGAGCGCAGCACGTAGCCGCGTCCTTCTTTGGACGGCAAGACGCCGTCCGCGATCAGGAACGCGGTCGAGCGCGCGTGCTCGGCCATGACCTTCAGGCTTACGTCGGTCGCCGGGGACGCACCGATCGCAACCCCCGTCAGCGCGCTGGCCTTCGCCAGCAGCGGGACGAACAGGTCGGTCTCGTACAGAGTCGCAACATCCTGCATGATCGTGGCGAGTCGCTCGAGCCCGAGGCCCGTGTCGACGTTCTTGGCCGGGAGGTTGCCAACGATCTTGCCGTTGTCGTCGCACACGAACTCGGTGAACACGCAGTTGTAGTACTCGACGAAGCGCTCGTCATCGGCGGCCGGTCCCCCGTCCACGCCGTACTCCGGCCCCTTGTCGTAGAAGAACTCGGCACAGTGACCGGCAGGACCTGCCTGGCCTGTCCACCAGAAGTTGTCCTTGTCGAAGCGCTGGATGCGCTCGATCGGGATGCCTGTCTCTGCGAGAATAAGCGCAACAGCGTCATCATCGTCAAGGTGCGCCGTGGCCCAGATGCGCTCTGGGTCAAGCCCGTACTTGTCGGTCGAAAGCTCCCAGGCCCAGCGAATCGCCTCGCGCTTGAAGTAGTCACCGAAGCTGAAGTTGCCCAACATCTCAAAGAACGACAGGTGGCGCGCAGTCCGACCCACGTTCTCGATGTCGTTGGTGCGCACGCACTTCTGCGCGCTGACCAGCCGCAGCGCGGGCGGGGCCGCGTCACCGTTGAAGTACGGAACGAACGGGAGCATGCCCGCGATGTTCAGCAGCACCGTCGGGTCCTGCGGGATCAGCGAGGCGCTGGCCATACGCGTGTGACCCTTGTCCTCGAAGAAGGATAGGAACGTCTCGCGAATGGTGTTGGTGTCCACGTCAGGCCTCGTTGGCATCTGTGTTGGTGGTGGTGTCGCGCGCGTCCCGCTCGATCTGCGCGATCTCGAGCAGTGACGGGACGCCGTACCGCTGCCGTAGCTCTGTCTCACGCAGCTGCGCGTGGTCGCGCCCGGCTTCCAGCGCGGTGCGGAGCCGCGACGAGGTCGAGCCGACCTTGCGCCCGGTGCGCTCGGCCACGGCGCCCGGTTTAACGGCCTCGGTGATGCGGTCCAGCTTGCGCAACGCGCGCATGCCGAGCACCAGACCGAACCCCAGCCCGAGCAGGGCCCAGAACATGCGCCGGATCATGCGCCGGCCCGGTAGGCCTTGACCGCGCGCCCGGTGCCGACCGCGTACGCCGCAACCTTAATAAGCGGGCTGCTGACGGTCGCGTGCACGACACCAACCAGCTGGTCGGTGGTGTGCGTGATGCTCTGCACCCCAGCGATGATCGTGTCGACCCGTGCGAGTTCGACGTTCACACCCGCGACGGTCTCGTTGGCGCTCGCAAGCAGATCGACGGTCTGATCTGCCGCGCCATGCACCAGCTTGGTCGCCTCGTCAAGCAGCGCCAGCACCTTAAAAAGGGCGAGGCAGAGCGCGATCACTAAGACACCCCAGAACGCGGCAGCGACAATCACCGCGATGTCGGTGGCGTTCACGTCAGCTCCCGGGTCAGGTGTGCGCTGCAGCGATCTCTGCGCAGCGGTCGAACGGTCGCCAACAGTAGTCCCCGCAACCGTCGTCGCTGGCCTCGCGTGCACGCTTGACCAACGTGATGGTCGCAACGCCCCACCAGCGCGAAGCTCAGACCGGTTGTCGGTTAGCTCGGGGGTGCCGCGTAGCGAGTCGGCCACCACGCGTGCAGCCGCGCAGCGAGCCCCGCCTCATGACCGTACGGCGTGGGGTCATACAGACGCAGGCGACGCAGCTCATCGGGCAGGTGCTGCTGTCCTGTGAAGGCACCCGGAGCGTCGTGCGGATAGGTGTAACCCACGCCGCTGCCGATCTTCGCGGCGCTCTTGTGGTGCGCGTCTCGCAGATGCGCAGGGATGGGAGCATCGCCGTGGCGCCGCACCGCGTCCTTCGCACGCCCGATCGCGGTCGTGATGCTGTTGGACTTCGGGGCGGTCGCCAACGCCAACGCGCAGTGCGCGAGCGCGAACTCTGCCTCTGGCAGCCCGACCTTGTCCAGCGCATCGAAGGCGGCTGTTGCGGTCGGCAGCGCCATCCGATCTGCCATTCCTACATCCTCGGAGGCGAATATCACCATGCGTCGGGCGATGAACCGTGGGTCCTCGCCGCCCTCCAGCATCCGAAACAGCCAGTACAGCGTCGCGTCAGGGTCGCTGCCTCGCATGGACTTGATAAACGCGCTGACGATGTCGTAGTGCTGATCTCCAGCCTTGTCGTAGCGGAATCGACGCTGGGCGACGTTCACCGCGTCGATAGCAAGCGGCGTGCCGTCACGATGCGCGGCCGCTGCCACCTCCAAGGTGGTCAGCAGCATGCGAGCATCACCCGATGCGAGGTGCACCAGGTGCGCTTTGGCCTCGTCGGTCAACGTGACCGCACCCGCAAGGCCGTGCGGCGCGACCAGCGCCCGATCGAGCAGCGCCAGCAGGTCGTCGTCGGTGAGCGACTCGAGTCGCACCAGCCGGCAGCGCGACAGCAGCGCGTCGTTGAGCTCGAAGAACGGGTTCTCGGTGGTGGCGCCGACCAGCAGCACCCATCCGGACTCGACGCCTGGCAGCAGCGCGTCCTGCTGGGACTTGCTGAACCGGTGAATCTCGTCGAGGAACAACAGCGTGCGCCGCCCGGTCATCTCGAGCCGCGTCCGACCCTCGTCGATCACCCGCCGCACATCTTTCACGCCCGCGCTCACCGCGGACATATCCACGCGCTGCGCCTTGACGCAGCTGGCGATCACGTGCGCGATCGACGTCTTACCGGTCCCCGGCGGGCCCCACAACAGCAGGCTGGTAGGCAGCACTCCCTCGTCAAGCGCAAGCCGCAGCGGCGTGCCCGGTCCCAAGATCTGGGCTTGGCCCACCAGCTCGGCCGGCGTCTCTGGCCGCATCCGGGCGGCCAGCGGCGCGGCGGACGACACGCCCGTGCGGACAGGCGTGGGCTCGTCGCCAAGGTCATCAAGGGGCAGCGTGTTGGTCATGCGGCTGACGCTACAACCCGTCGCGACCGTCCCGGCGTACTGTGCTCGCGTTCCGTCCAGCGAGCTAGGCCGACGATCAGGGGCTGACCATGAGCGAGCGACGACTGTCAGGGGAACGACTCGCGGGCGAGGTGGTCGGCGCGGTGCTGCGCGGCATGGACCTCAACCAGGTGCTTGCAGGGGTGGACCTCGACGCTTTAGTCGCCCGTATCGACCTCGACGCTGTGCTGGCCCGCATCGACATCGACGCGCTCGTGGCGCGCATGGATGTCGACGCGCTCGCGCGACGCATCCCGATCGAGGAGCTGGTCGGCACGGCCCCGCTGCAGCGCGCCGTCGACGGTCTCAACCTCGGCCCGGCGCTGCGCTCGGCCGGACTCGCGGACATCGTCGCGCAGTCCGTCGGCCGTTCAACCCTCGACACCGTCCGCCGGCGCGTGGCGGTCATCGACGCCCTCGCTGAGCGGCTGTCAGGTGGTCTGCTGCGGCAGGACATCGACGCATGGCCCGCCGGCCCGCACGCCCTCGTCGGTGACGAGCTCGGTCCGCTTGGTGATCTTGACTCGCAGGTTGACGGAGTTGGTGCCTGGAACGTCGCCGGGCACTACGTGGGGCCGCTCGCACGGGTGCTGGCCACCAGCCTGGACGTGTTCGGTGCCATCAGCTCATGGTCGCTGCTGACAAGCGTCGTGCTCACCTTGCTGGCCCGCGGCTTCGGGCTCGAGGTAGACATCGCAGCAGCCGAGACGGGCATCGGGTTCGCAGTTGGGTTGGCCGCGTGGCTCGGCGCGTGGTTCCTGCTGCCCCTCGAGCTGTTCGGACGCACCCCCGCGATGGCTGTCCTCGGCATGCGTGTCGTGACCACAGATGGTGGGGCATCCGGCTTTGGCCGGATCGTGACTCGCTCGATCATCCAGCTTCCGAGCGTGCTGCTGCTCGGTCTCGGCTACGCCGTCACGCTGTTCGACAAGCGGCGCAGGACGCTGCATGACCTGCTGTCGGGGACCAGTGTCGTGTGGGACTGGGGCGACCGTGAGGCCACGATCACCAGCCCGCTCGGCCGGTGGGTGGCAGGCCATATCGAGACTGACTGAGCTGTCAGCGGCGGTCGGCGGGGGCTTCGAACACCCGGATGCCATCGACATCGATCCAGCGTGCTCGCGCGCGGTACGGCCGCGTTGGGTCCACCGTGCTCCGCGCTTCCACAAGGAACCCTGCGCTGCTGAAGGTCCATTGGAACGGCGCGTCGGGAAGCCGGAATGTCACCAACCGTGCGTCGCCGTTGCCCTGTGTCGCACGCGGCAGCCCGTCCATATCCGGCATCACCCGCCACCACCAGCCCGGGTACAGCCGTCCTCCTTGGACCATCCGAGCCTCGACCGTGCCCGCCGCGTCGTACACGGTGGCGACGCCACCGACGAACGTCTGCTCGTAGCCACCGCGAAGGGCGTCACCCTCGCCGCCCGCTCTCGGACTGGCCGAGCTGCGAAGCACCCAGTCGTCGTTGGATCGCCACACGTAGACGACGGAGCCGGACGGCCGACCCTCCATGACGAGGTCGTACTGCGCCTCGAACGGTGGTGGCAGCACCAGATGCACCGGTCGGGGCGCAACGACAGCAGCTACGAGCGCAACAACCGCCGCCATCCCGACCGACACGGCCATGCGCTTCATCCGTCACCTGTGTGCACGTGGGCGCCCAGCGGCACCGCCTGCTCTGCCTGTGCTGCCGGCCCGCGGGCGACCAGCACGAGCCCAAGGGCCAACAACGTCGCGCCCGCAGCGGCCAGCGGTGCCGGTCGTTCGCCCAGCAGCAGCACGCCAAGCATCGCTGCGACAAGCGGTTCCGTCAGCGTCAGCGTGCCGACGGTCGCGGGCGGCAACGCGCGCAGGCCACGTGCGTACAGCACGTACCCAAGCGCGACTGTCACGATCGCGAGCCAGCCCACCAAGGCGAGCCCTCGCCCCGAACCCAGGCCGGACACATCCTGCGTGACAAGCAGCATGGCACCCGGAACCGCGCCCACCGCGAACACCGCCGCCATCGCCGTTGTCGGTGCAAGCCCCGCGTCCAGCAACCGACGGCTCGAAACCGTCAGCACGGCGTACGCCAACCCTGCACCCAGGGACAGCGCAACTCCGACCGGATCGACCGATACAGACCCTGACGGGGCCAGCACCAGCGCGCAGCCGATGACGGCCAGCACGGTCGCCGCCCACCACGCGCGGCTGGGTGCCGTGCGGTCGGCAACCCACGCGACCATCCCAGTGAGCACAGGCACGCTGCCGATCCCGACGACGGTTCCGACGGCCACGCCGGCACGGTCAACTCCCGAGAAAAACAACAGTTGGTACGCGGCGATCGCGATGCCCGATACCACCAACGCCCCGCGCGGAGCCGAGCGGACCGGCGCCCCTGTGCGGCCGACGATGACTGCGAGCAGCAGCAGTGCCACAGCACCCGCCACGACGCGAGCGGCACCCACGACTGCCGGCGACGATGTCACGTCGGCAAGCGCCTGCGCCGTCCCGGTGGTGCCCCAGGTCGCGGCTCCGAGCACGACAGAGAAGGTGCTGACGGCGCGGCCGCGATCGGACATGCACGCTCCTGCAACGCGCAGCGACCTCGGTAGGCCGCTGAGGCGCGAAGCGTAGGCTCCGGCCCCGGACACCCCGACCGAGCGGTCCCTATGTCGTTGCCCGACACATCGCACGTCCAACGCGTGGGGCTCTCGTATCGGGCTGATATCCAGGGTCTGCGCGGCGTTGCTGTGCTGCTCGTGGTGGCGTATCACGCCGGCGCGCTGCTGCCGGGCGGGTTCATCGGCGTAGACGTCTTCTTCGTGCTTTCGGGCTTCCTCATCACGTCACTGCTGCTGGCGGAGGCACGTGCGACTGGGACGATTCGCATCGGACGGTTCGCGGCACGACGCATCCGGCGACTGCTCCCGGCCCTGGCCGTCATGCTCGTGGGCACCGTCGCGCTCAGCGCTGCCATCGTTCCGGTCGGCCGACACCTCGACGCGGTCACCGCCACCGGTGCAGCCGCGGCCACGGTGCGGGCCAATCTGTTCCTCGCCGGCAGCGGGGGCTACTTCACCGCAGCGGCTGCGCTGAACCCGCTGCTGCACACCTGGTCACTCTCGCTCGAAGCGCAGTTCTACCTGCTTCTGCCCACGCTGCTGATGCTGGCGCTTGCGGTCGCGCGCTACCGCGGCGGCACACCCAACCGCGCGGTGCTCGCGGCAGTCGGCATCATCTTCGGCCTCTCGCTGACGGCCCTCGTGTGTGCGCGGCTGACCGAGCCCGCCACGATGCTTACCGATGGCCCGCGGCTGTTCTACAGCCTGCACACACGCATGTGGGAGCTTGCGGCCGGTGGGCTGTTGGCGTTGCTCCCAGCGGTCTCGTTCGCGCGACTGCCGACGTGGTGGCGACCTGCGGGGCTGCTGCTGCTCGTGTTCGCATCAGTGATCATCGAGGGCGCGATGTCCTTTCCCGGCGCGATGACGGCCCTGCCTGTGCTTGGCACGTTGCTGGCTCTGAGCCCCACTGGACCATCGATGGGGCTTACCGTGCGGCCGCTGGTGTGGCTCGGAGACCGGTCGTACTCGTGGTACCTGTGGCACTGGCCGGTTCTGAGCCTGACGCGTTGGATGACAGACGAGACGGTGTGGACCTTGCTCGCAGCCGCTGCGCTCTCGCTGCTGCCAGCGATGGCCTCGTACCGCTTCGTGGAGCAACCGCTGCGACGCCGCAGCGCCGACACGACGCGCCGGGTGGCGCGGCTCACCGCGGTGTGCGTTTCGCTCCCGTTGGTCGTATCGCTGACGGCGGGCGCGCTCGGAGACATCGCGTTCCGTCACGCCTCGACCAAGCTCCCAGGCCTTGGCTTCACGCAGCCGAGCACCCAGCTGACCTACCTCCCGGATGGCATAGCCCGTGGAACGATCGCGATCGTGGGCGACTCGCACGCGCAGGTGCTCGTGCCGCAGCTGGGCGAGCAGCTGACGACACTTGGCTTCACCGTCGTCAACCTCACCCACCCGGGATGCATCTTCTTGCCCGATCTTGTCGCACACCTCGAAGGATGTGAAGCATCGATCGGCGACGATCTCGCGGCGCTGGCTGCCGATCGACCCGATCTGGTGGTGCTCGCAGGTCGCGCAGCGGCTCGCATGACGCGCTCCGCCGATGGGTTCCACATCCTTGATCCCGACGGCGTTCGCGCCACATCGGTTGCGGAAGCGCTCACGATGTACGAGATCGGACTGACCGCTGCGTTCGGGCGACTCACGTCCGGCGCGACCCCGGTGGTGTTCGTCTCAAGCGTTCCAACGTTCGACACCATGCCGGCGCCGACGCTCGTGCAGGGGCTGCGCGGCGAGATCAACCTCGAGGTTGTGCCGCGCGCCGTGGCCGAGCTCCGTGACGCGGCCCCACTCGCCATCGAGCGCCGGTCAGCCTCCACGATCGGAGATGTCGCGGTGATCGACCCGCTGCCGCTGCTGTGTGGCCCCATCAGCTGCGACCAGCTGCGCGATGGTGTGCTGCTGTACCGCGATGACAATCACCTGTCACAGACCGGTGCACGGCGCGTCACAGCAGCCATCGTCGAGGCCGTCCTGGCGCGATTGGGCGACTGATCACCACACTGCCGCACAAGCTAGGCGCCAGCCTCGACGTACGAACGTAGGCCTGCGTTCATCCGCTCGTACACCGCCAAGATCTTGCCCTGCACCGGCACCAGCGCGATCGACGCGGGACCGGTGAACGTTTCGTAGTGCTCCAGCGTCGTCCCGGTGCCGTCCGCGGTCAGCTCGAACGCGTGCACGGCCGACAGCACGCCTGGGATGCCGCCACCCCACGCGAGCTTGCGGCCGCGGTCGACATCCGTGAACGTGCCCGGCAGCGGCGGTCGCGGCCCCGGTAGCAGCGGCAGCCGGATGATCGCGCGTCCACCGACCTGCACCCGACGCGACGACAGGCCGAAGCCTGCCGCCCACGTCTTCCACGACGGGATGTCGGTAAGCGCGTCGAACACCTCGACCGGCGTTGCGTCGATGTAGATCGGGGCCGTACGGATGTCGACGGTCATAGGCACGTCCTCACTTGCTCTTGGCGACGGGGCGCAGCATGAGGCCCACGTCCTTGAGGCCGGTCTCCTCGAACGCCGCCGGGGCGTCCGTCAGCAGGCAGGCACCGGACTGGGTCTTGGGGAACGCGATGACGTCGCGGATGTTGTCAGTCCCGGCCAGCAGCATCACCAGTCGGTCCACACCCAGCGCGATGCCGCCGTGGGGCGGAGCCCCGTACGTCAGCCCACGCAGCAGGAAGCCGAACTTGTCCTGCTGCTCGTCATCCTCGATGCCGAGGAATCGGAACACGCGCTCCTGCACTGCGCGCTGGTGAATACGCATCGACCCACCGCCCAGCTCGTAGCCGTTGCACACCACGTCGTACGCGTTGGACAGCGCGTGCTCCGGGTCGCTGTCGAAGGTGTCGAGGTACTCGGGCTTAGGTGCCGTGAACGGGTGGTGCGTGGGCGTCCATCCGACCGTTCCCACGGCGGTGCCGCGGTCCTCGACCGGCTCGAACATCGGCGCGTCCACGACCCAGCAGAACGCGTACGTGTCAGCCGCGATGAGGTCGCGTTCCTTGGCGAGGTGGTTGCGCAGGGCGCCCATGAGGTCCAGCGCGAACCGGCGGTCACCGGCACCGAAGAACACCGCATCGCCCGGCGTCGCGCCGGTCTCGGACTTGATGCCCGCGATCTCGTCCTCAGACATGAACTTCGTCAGCGGCGACCGCAACGAGCCGTCCTCCTCCACGACGCCCCATGCAAGACCCTTCGCGCCGCGACGGATGGCCCACTCGGTCGTTGCGTCAAACAGCTTGCGGGTCATCGTGCCGCCGCCTGGAAGCGCCAGCGCGACGACCGAACCGCCACCGCCAAGCACACCCTTGAACACGCCGACGTTGGTGTCGGCGAACACGCCGTCCAGCGTTGCGAGCTCCATCGCATCGATGCGAAGGTCTGGCTTATCGGTGCCGTAACGCGCCATCGACTCGGCGTACGTCAGTCGTAGGAACGGGGCCTGAACCTCAACACCCTTGGTCTCACGCCAGATGGTGGCGATGAGCTCCTCGGTCAGGCCGATCACGTCCTCCTGATCACCGAAGCTCAGCTCGATGTCTAGCTGCGTGAACTCGGGCTGGCGGTCCGCGCGCAGGTCCTCATCACGGAAGCAACGAGCGATCTGGTAGTAGCGCTCGACGCCGGCGACCTGCAGCAGCTGCTTAAACAGCTGTGGGCTCTGCGGCAGCGCGTAGGTCTCGCCCGGCGACAGACGCGACGGGACCAAGAAGTCACGCGCACCCTCCGGGGTCGCACGCGTCAGCATCGGCGTCTCGACGTCGAGGAAGCCGTGCTCCTCCATCACGCGACGGATGACGCTGCTCGCCTTCGAGCGAGTCTGCAGGATCGACGCCATCGAGCCACGACGTAGGTCGACGTAGCGGTGCTTGAGCCGCAGCGACTCGTCGACGTTCACGTCGCCGTCCAGCGGGAACGGCGGGGTCTCGGACTCGGCGAGCACCTCGAGCGAGGTCGCGACGACCTCAACGGCACCGGTGTCGAGGTTCTTGTTGACCATGCCGTCGGGGCGCGCGCGCACGGTTCCGACAACCCGAATGACCCACTCGGTACGCAGGCGGTGCGCAGCCTCGAGCGCGTCACCGTGCTCGGGGTCTGCGACGACCTGGACCAGCCCGCTGCGATCCCGTAGGTCGAGGAACACGACACCTCCGTGGTCACGGCGCACCGAGACCCACCCGGCCAGCGTGACCTCGTCGCCGTCGTGCTCGGCACGCAGCGTGCCTGCGCCGTGTGAGCGCATAGATCCGAAGGGGGTGATGGACACGTGACGGCCTGACGATGGTCGGTGCTTGGGATGCGGAGGCGAAGGTTACGCCCCGCTGGCCCGCTCAGATGCGGGCCTGGATGTGTGCGATGAGGTCGGCCTCGGTGACGGTGACCTGGTCCCCGGAGATGAGGTCCTTAACAGCGACGCTGTCGGCTGCGGCCTCATCGTCGCCACGGATGATGACGAAGCGGATGCCACGACGGTCGCCGTACTTGAACTGCTTGCCGAGCTTGCCGTCGCTGAGATACAGATCGGTGTCGATTGAGCCCTCGCGCCGGAGCTGTGTGGCGATGCGCATCGCATCGGCGCGGTGCTGCTCCCCCATCACCGTCACCAGCGCGGTCGGTGCCGCGGCGCCCGCATCAGCTTCCGAGAGCAGCAGCAGGATGCGTTCGATGCCCAGCGAGCCGCCCGTCGCAGGGATGTCGTTCTTCGAGAACATCCCAACGAGGCCGTCGTAGCGCCCCCCACCTGCGATGGATGCGCCGAGCCCTTCGTGGGCCACCTCGAACACCGGGCCGGTGTAGTACGACAGGCCACGCGCCAGGACTGGGTCGAACGCGATAGCACCACCGGCGAGGTTGGAGGTGGTGAGGTCGAGCACCGTGTCGACCTCGGCGAGGCCTTCTGACCCGAGTGCGCCGCCGGCGATGCGCTCGCGCAGGGTCGACGCGACGTCTGATGCTGACAGGTCGACCGACAGCGCCTCGACCGCAGCGTCCGCAACGCCACGACCGCGCAGCTCCTTGGCCACGCCGTGCACGCCGATCTTGTCAAGCTTGTCGATGGCGACCAGCGCAGTCGACTCTTGCTCGACTGGGATGCCGTAGGCCTCCACGAGGCCGCGCAGGGCCTTGCGGCTGTTCAGGCGCATGGTGAAGCCGGTCAGACCAAGCGCGTGCAGCACCTCGTTTATGGCCAGCAGCATCTCGGCGTCGGCCATCAACGAGTCACTCCCGACTACATCGACGTCGCACTGGAGGAACTCGCGGAAGCGGCCCTTCCCGGGGCGATCCGCGCGCCACACCGGCGCGATGGCGTACCGCTTGAACGGCGTGGGCAGATCGTGCTGATGGGCCGCGACGTAGCGGGCCAACGGCACCGTCAGGTCGTAGCGCAGCGCGTGGTCCGCGGTGGCTGCCGCGTCTTGGTCCGCGAGCGCCTGCTCGAACTTGTCGCCACGCGCTTGGATGCGAAAGATGAGCTGATCGCCCTCGTCGCCGTACTTACCCATCAGCGTTTCGATGCGTTCGAACGCCGGCGTGTCCATGCCCGCGAAGCCGTACGCCTCGAACACCTCACGGATGATCGTCAGCGCCGCATGTCGCCGCGCAACCTCGTCGGGGAGGAAGTCACGGGTGCCGGACGGCGGGTTGGTGTTGCTCGACATCGAGGGGGCTCCTAGTCGCGGGCGACCGTACTGCCGCAGCTACCGGTGACCCATCAGACGACGTTGCCTCCCTTGTCGAGGCGATGCGACAGCCCTGACAGACACCTGCTCGTTCAACGCAGGAACGGGTTGGTGCGCCGCTCGTGCCCGATGGTCGTGCCAGGCCCGTGCCCTGACAGCACCGGCACGGCATCGTCGAGCGTCATCGCGGTGCGGTGGATCTCGGCGATGAGCCGCACCCCGTCACCGCCAACAAGGTCGCTTCGACCCACGCTCCCGGCGAACAGCAGGTCGCCGCTGAGCAGCATCTGCTCGTGCGCGCTGGGGCCCCCGGCCACCAGCTCGACGTGGGCATCTGCCAGCCCCTGACCGAGGTACGTCACGTGACCCGGCGTGTGACCCGGTGTGTGCGCCACATGGAACGCCACGCCGCCCGCCGTCAGGGTCTGACCTTCGTGCACATCGACCAGTCGGTCCATATCTGGCTGCCAGTCGAGGTCGTAGCGCCGCACCAGCTCGTCGGTGCCGTGCTGGCCGTACGACAGCTGTGGTCCCGCAAACAGCCACCGGTCCTCGGGGTGCAGGTGCACCCCGACATCCCACTGTGCGGCCAGCTGCGGCACAGACCACACATGGTCGACATGCGCGTGCGTCAGCAAGATCGCGTCCACCGTGCAGCCGAGCTGTTCGATGATCGCGGGAAGGCGCTGGTCCGCTGTCTCGCCAGGATCTACCACCACACAGCTGCCCGCGGACCGGTCCCCGATCACGTAGCAGTTGGTCTGGAAGCGCCCCATCGGGACCCCGAGCACCACCAAATCGCGTGCACCGGCGGTCACGGTAGGTGCGGGTTGCTGACCCGCTCGATACCAACGGTTGTGTCCGGACCGTGCCCACTGAGGATGACCGTGTCGTCATCCAGCGGTAGCACCGTGCGCACGATCTCGTCTATCAGTCGCGAGGAGTCTCCGCGTGGGAAGTCGCTGCGACCAACGCTGCCTCGGAAGATGAGGTCGCCGCTGAACAGAATCTCGTCCGACGGGGACGGGTCACCGAGCACCACCTCGATCTGTGCCTGCCGCATATCTCGCCCAAGGAACGTGCAGTGCCCCGGGGTGTGCCCGGGCGTGTGCGCCACATCGAACGTCACCCCACCGCGGACCAACCGCTCGCCGTCGGTGAGATCCACCAGACGGCTGTCATCCGGCTGCCAGTCCAGCCCGAACTGCTCGGTCAGGATGGTGCGCGGCAACGGCCCGAACGCGTGCTGTGGCTCATCCCAGATCCACCGGTCTTCTGGGTGCAGATGCACACCGACATCGAACGCCTCGGCCAGCGCCGGAGCCGACCAGTGATGGTCGATGTGCCCATGCGTCAGCAAGATCGCCTCCGGCGTCAGCCCCAGCCGTTCCACCAGGTCTGGGATCCGATCTGCCGCCGTCTCGCCCGGGTCCACGACCACACACGTCCCGGTCTCACGATCTCCCACGATAAAGCAGTTCGTTTCCCACCGACCCAGCGGCATCCCAACAACGATGTGCGACACACATGCTCCTACCAGCAAGCCGAAAACCCGAAGGACAACGGGCCTGCAAGGCTACTAAAGCCCTCGACCAACCCTGCATCCCCCTGGCGCTCGTGTCGTGCCCACGCGAGCACCCCTCGGCCGGCACGTCCGGTGGCTACCGTCCATCTGTCGCTGCGAGGAGCGTTCATGCACATCCGGGATTACTCCGACAACGACCATGACGCGCTGGTGCGCGTGTGGACCGAATGTGGCTGGCTCGAAGATGCCAGTGATAACGCGCAGCTCACACACTTCATGCAGGACGCGCGCGCCAAGGTCGCCATCGTCGATGGTGGGCCCGAAGCGTGCGCCGTCGTGCACGACGGAACGATGCTGCACACCAACACCGACCTGCCGCTGGCAGCCGTCACGGCGGTCACGACCAGCCGGGTTGGCCGCAAGCAAGGCCTCGCGCGCGCCGCGCTGCGTCCGCTGCTGGTCGAGGCAGCCGAGCGAGGCATGGCCGTCTCGGTGCTCGGGATGTTCGAACAGGGGTTTTACGACACGGTGGGGTTCGGGACCGGCAGCGAGTGGCTCTCGCACCGGATTGACCCAGCGGACCTCGACCCGTCCCTGCCGTACCGACGTCCAGAGCGACTTGACGCTGAGGACGATGCCGCCGCGATGGCGGCGTGCCTTATGACGCGTCAGCGCGCCCATGGTGCGGTGTCCCTGCCGTCGCCTGGCATACGTCGGGCTGAGGCTGCGTGGGCTGACGGCGGGTTCGGGCTCGGCTACCGCGACGCGGACGATCGACTAACGCACTTCATATGGTTCGGATCGAAAGGCGAGTACGGCCCGTATCGGGTTGCGATGTGGGGCTGGCAGGACACCTCACAGCTGCGTGAACTCCTCGGCATGATCCGCTCGCTCGGCGACCAGGTCAGGACCGTCAGCATCCCCGAACCGGCGCAGGTGCAGCTGCAGGTTCTGACGCGCAATCCAGGACGCAGCGAGATATCTCGCACCGAAGGCGAGCATTCGTTCCAGTTCCGCGCCTCCGCCTGGTGGCAGGCTCGCATGCTCGACGTGCCGGCATGCGTGGCAGCGATGTCGACGATCGCGCCTGTGCCCTGCAACATCGAGCTCACTGACCCCCTGGCGGACGGCCCTGACGGTTGGCACGGTGTGGCGGGCAGCTGGGTGCTGGACCTCGACACGACGTCGTCTGCCATCCGGGGCCGTGACGATGCCCTGCCAACGCTGCGCTGCTCGGTGAACACGTTCACCCGGCTGTGGCTCGGGGTGCGCTCCCCTCGGGTGCTTGCCGCGTCCGATGAGATGCAGCTGCCGGCGACGTTGCTGGACGCGCTCGAGCACGCCATCAGGCTCCCCCGGCCTGACGTTGCGCTGGACTTTTAACCTCATGCAGCGGTTGTAACGACCCAGTTCGCGTGCCGGTCGATGTCGCTGTAACCCACGCCGACGTACACACGGTTGCTGGTCGAGTTTGTGGCATCCGTGAGCAGGACCACCCGCTCGGCACCACGCTCGAGCGCCGCACCTGTCAGGTGCGCGGTGAGCGCGGCTGCGTACCCGCGTCGCCGTAGCGATGGCGGCGTGTAGACCGGGCCGATGCGGTGCGAGACAGGCGTCGACAGCCGCCCCATCGCCATCGCGACCGGCACGCCGTCACGTTCCCAGAGGCGCATCGACGACCCAACCGACTCCAGCTGCGCGTTCCACACCTCGCGACTGGTGTCATTCACTCCAAGGGCCTCAACGGCGAACGCGTCCATCCACCCGGCCACCAGCGGATGATCGGTGGGCCGCATCGGGCGCATCCACCCCGCCACATGCCACGGAATCAAGGCTTCGCTGCATATCAGCAGCCGCTGCTCCATCACCCGACTCGCCCAGCCACCGATCAGCCGAGCGATGTCGCGCGCAACCGACTCGGCCACGTCCCCCGGGCCGAACAGCTCCAACCTGCCTAGGCCGGCTGTGAGCGTAAGCAGCGGCTGTGCAAGCATGCGACGAACGCCGTCGTCATCAGCGAGCAACGCGACCAAAGCTTTCGAGCCCGACAGTGTGTGCCCGCTCTCAACACCGACTGCGGCACCGACAACGGCACCTCTGTCGCGCACCTCGAGTATCAGCTGCGCCTCGTCCAGCAACGAGACAAGAAACTCTGACCGTGGCAGCTGGTCGAGCAAGAAGACACGGCACGCATCGGTCGGCTCGCGACGCTGGACGATCTCCATACCGCAACCCGTCCGTCAGCCCATACCTGGTACGACGCGGTACGCGTCATACACGCCGCCGACACTTCGGACCTGCGCCAGCGCATGCTCGAGGTGTGCGGGATCGGCTAGCTCAAAGCTGAAGCGCAGCACCCCAACTCGGTCACGACGCGTCGTGACCTGCGCGGACAGGATGTTGATGTGCAGGTCACCCAGCACCGCCGTGATGTCACGAAGCAGGTGCTTGCGGTCCAGCGCTTCAATCTGGACCGTGACCATAAACGTCGAGCCCGACGCACCGGTCCAGTCCACCGAGATCAAACGTTCCGGTTCCTGCTCCAGCTCTGCGACGTTCGAGCAGCCTTGATGATGCACCGACACACCCCGGCCACGTGTCACGTAGCCCACGATGTCATCGCCCGGCACCGGCGTGCAACAGCGCGCCAGCTTGACCATCATGCCGCTGTCACCGTCAACCTCGACACGATCGGTACCGGCGCTGTTGATCGAGATCGACCGGGAGGACTGCTGGGCCGGCACCACCTCCGGCTCATCGTCTGACTCGGTGACCGACTGCACAAGGAAGTGTGCGACCTGCTTGGGGTCGAGATGGTTGCCGCCGATGGCCCGCAGCAAGCCGGTCAGGTCTGACTGGTTGTAATGCGCAGCCGCGTCGGCAAGGTCGCCCGACGTCGCGGCACGCGAGAGCGAGATACCTGACCGCCGCAGGGCACGTGACAGCAGCTCGCGACCGCGCTCCTCATCGTCTTCGCGGCGCTCCTTGTTAAAGAACCCACGGATCTTGGAGCGGGCGCGCGGCGAGGTCGCGATCTGGAGCCAGTCACGTGACGGACCTGCATCTTCGGCCTTGGACGTCAACACCTCGACCGTGTCGCCGTTCGTCAGCTCATGATCAAGCGGGACGAGCCGCCCGTTCACCCGTGCCCCGATACAGCGGTGCCCTACCTCGGTGTGCACGGCGTACGCGAAGTCGATCGGCGTGGCCCCCGCGGGCAACGCGCGTGCGTCGCCCTGCGGCGTGAAGACAAACACCTGATCCTGATACAGATCAAGCTTCAGCGACTCGAGGTAGTCCCCTGGATCGTCGTCATCTGTCTGCCAGTCGACCATGGCGTCCAGCCAACCGAGCTCGCTCGACCCGTCATCCGGCGTCCCCTGTCCGCCGCGCCCGTCCGTTTTGTACATCCAGTGGGCTGCGACACCGAACTCGGCGGTGTTGTGCATCTCACGGGTGCGAATCTGGATCTCAATCGGCCGCGCATCGGGCCCCACCACCGTGGTGTGCAACGACTGGTACAGGTTGAACTTCGGCATCGCGATGTAGTCCTTGAAGCGCCCCGGCATAGGACGCCAGTGCGCATGCAGCTGGCCAAGGACGGCGTAGCAATCACGCACGGACTCCACGATCACGCGTACGCCCACGAGATCATGAATCTCGTCGAACTCTTTGCCGCGCAGCACCATCTTCTCGTAGATCGAGTACAGGTGCTTCGGCCGCCCGCTGACATCGGCGCGGACGCGCACCTCTCGCAGCTGCTCGTGCACCTCGCCGATCACGGTCTTGATGTACGACTCGCTGTCAGGCGAACGTTGACCGACCATCGCGACCAGCTCGTCATACCGCTTGGGATGCAGCGTCTGAAATCCCAAGTCTTCGAGCAGCAGCTTGAAGTTCTGCATCCCAAGCCTGTGGGCCAAGGGGGCGTAGATATCAAGCGTTTCCTGCGCGATGCGCTTCTGCTTCTCACGCGGCATATGGCCGAGCGTCTGCATGTTGTGCAGCCGGTCCGCGAGCTTGATGACCAGCACCCGGATGTCCTTGGCCATCGCCAAGATCATCTTGCGCATGGTCTCGGCCTGCTGCTCCTGGCGGGACTCCACCTGCAGCCGGTCCAGCTTGGTCACCCCGTCCACCAGATGCGCGACGGGCGCTCCGAACCACGCCTCCATCTGTGACAGCGAAGCTTCCGTGTCCTCGACGACGTCGTGCAGCAGGGCTGCAACCAGCGTGTCTGTGTCCAATCCGAGGCCCGCGAGGATGGTGGCCACGGCGATCGGATGCGTGATGTACGGCTCGCCGCTCTTGCGGACCTGACCGTCGTGCGCCGCGAACGCGACCTCGTACGCCCGCATCACCTCTCGCATATCGACCTTCGGCGACGAAGCGCGCACCGCAGTCGCAAGGTCGGCTAGCAGCTCGGGCAGCTCCGGGCGCCCTCCGGGCAACCGGGACAGCACGCTGCGCACCCCCGTGGGGCGCGGGGGCGGGGTTGGTACACCCCGTTCGGAACGGTCGCCCGTGCTCGTCAGCCCGCTCCTGTTGCGGTGAAGGAAGACAGGTGACTGTACGCGGTCAGGCAGTCAGCATCGTCCAAACAGGGGTGTCACCAAGTGCGGCTCGACCATCAAGCATGCCGAGCTCCAGCAGGACATGCACTGCCACGACTGTCGCACCCATGCCACGGACGAGCTCGATGGTCGCGGCCGCCGTGCCACCGGTGGCCAGAACATCGTCGACGATCAGAACTCGATCACCGGGTCCGAACGCATCCGCGTGTAGCTCGATCGTCGCGGTGCCGTACTCCAGGTCGTACGTCACGGCGCGCGTCGCCAACGGCAGCTTGCCGGCCTTGCGTGCCGGCACGAAGCCGGCGTCGATCTGATACGCGACCGGTGCGCCGAGGACGAACCCGCGTGCCTCGATACCGACGACTGCATCGATATCGAGGTCGGCGGCCGCCTCCACAAACTGGTCGATCACGTCACGGAAGGCGGCCGGATCCGCCAGCAACGGGGTCAGATCCTTGAACACGATGCCGGGCTGCGGGAAGTCCGGCACATCACGGATCAGCGACGCGAGGGCCGCTTTGTCGGAACCCATCTCGTTACTTCCGCTTCTTGTTCTTGCGGCCGCGGCCGCGCACGTAGTCGGTCGTCACGGGCGCGCGGCTCTGGATAACCGCAGCGGCGTCAACCTTCTCGGCCTCACCCGTCGCGATCTTCTTCTCGAGCTTGGCTGCGAGCTCTGCCATCGCAGGCTCGCGCTCCTTGAGCCACACCAGGAACGGCGCGGCGATGAAGATCGACGAGTACGCACCAAGCGCCATACCGACAAACAGCGCGAGCGCAAGATCTTGGAGCGTGTCAGCACCCAGCAGCTGGGCCCCGACGAACAGCAACGCGCCAACCGGCAGCAGCGAGGTGATCGAGGTGTTCAGCGAACGCCACAGCACCTCGTTCAACGAGGTGTTCACAGCCTCGGCGTAGCTACGCCGGCCAACCGATCCGAGCTGTGCAACGTTCTCTTCCACGCGGTCGAACACGACCACCGAGTCGTACAACGAGTAGCCGAGGATTGTCAGCAACGCGATCACCGTCGACGGGCTGATCGTGAATCCGAGCACCGCGTACACGCCGATCGTGAGACCGACATCATGAATCAGCGCAAGAACGGCCGCGATGGCCATCTTCGGCTCGAGCCGCAGCGAGATGTACAGCACGACCACGATGAGGAACACGATCAGGGCCTCGAGCGCCTTGCCCGAGATTCGCTTGCCCCACGAGGCACCGACGGTTGTGACGTCAACGTCGGCGTCGTTGCCGACCACGTCGATCAGCGCCGCGATCGCGTTCGCCTCAAGGTCAGATCCGACCTCGATCGTGCCGACCTTCACGATGACGCCGACCTCGCCGTCACCCTGACTGATCTGCGTCTGG
Source organism: Nitriliruptoraceae bacterium (assembly GCA_047610595.1). GTDB lineage: Bacteria > Actinomycetota > Nitriliruptoria > Nitriliruptorales > Nitriliruptoraceae > JBFGFG01. The sequence continues at coordinate 85,920 of JBLFZR010000001.1, forward strand.
ACGTCGGTGGCGCCGACGGCGGTCACCGCGTCACCGATCTCGTCGGCGGTGGCGTCGGTCTCGGACGCGGTGACCAGGAACGAGGTGCCACCAACGAAGTCGATGGACAGGTTCATGCCGTTGGCGAGGAAACCGAAGAGGCTGACGCTCACGAGCACCATGGAGATGAAGGCAAATCGGCGACGGTGGCCGACAAAGTCGAAGCTGGTCACGATGCGACCTCCGAGGTGGTGCGGCCGGTGACGCGAATTGTCTCGCGTCTTAGCATCTTCGTCGTGCTCATCAGGAACACAACCGGGCGGGTGAAGGCGAACAGGATGAGGATGTCCAGCACCGTCGCGATCCCGAGGGTCAGCGCGAAGCCGCGAACCGGACCGATCGCGAGGAAGTACAGGATGATGGCCGCAGCCAGCGTCACGGTGTTGCCCGCGAGGTTCGTGCGGAACGCGGATTCGAACGCGCGCTGGACCGCGGTGCGCACGGTCTTGCCGAGGCGCACCTCGTCGCGAATTCGTTCGAAGAACAAGATCGACGAGTCGGCAGTGATACCGATCGACACCACGATTCCAGCGATACCAGCCAAGGTCAACGAGAAACCGACCTTGCCAAGCAACCCAAGCAAACCGGTGATGACGGTGCCGAAGATCGCCAACGATGCGATCGCCACAACCCCGAGCCAGCGATAGAACGCGATGAGGTAGATCGCGACGAGCAGCAGGCCGATGCCGGCCGCGAGAAGACCCGCGTCCAGCGACTCGGCGCCAAGGGTCGGTGAGACGGTGCGGAAGTCCTGGTTGACGAGCGTGATCGGGAGCGCGCCCGTACGAAGCACGAGAGCGAGGTCACCCGCCTCCTGCTCGCCGCCGTCGTCGGAGATGCCGCCGCCGACGGTGATGGACGCTTGGCCGCCCGCGATCCCGAAGTTACACAGCACCGATGGGTTCATCGCGGGGGCCGAGAACACGCGACCGTCGAGCACGATCGCGAACAGGCCCGGTTGGCCCAGGTCTCGTTCGCACGCAAGGTCAGAGGTGATGGTCTCGAACAGGGCCGCACCCTCGTTGTCGAGATCGAGCGAAACGACCCACGCGCTGCCGTTGATCGTCGCGAAGGCCGAGTCGATCTGGGAGCCCTGAATCTGGGCCTCGCTCACGCGGTACTTCAGGATAGAGATGGTCTCGCTGCCGCCACCTTCGAGCGCGACCTCGGTACCGGCCTCACACAGCAGGCCGGCCGCGTCGTTGATGTCGAGCTGCTCCTCGTCGCAGGCGGCGGTGTCGTCGTACCCCTCGTCGCCCGGCTGCAAGATCGCCTCGACCCGGCGGAACGTCAGCTTGGCCGTACGACCGATGATGTCCTGAATACGGGACTCGTCATCGATCCCGGGCAGCTGGACGAGGATCTCCTCGCCCTGACGGGTGATGTCGGGCTCGGCGACGCCCAGCGAGTCGATGCGGCTGCGTATCACCTCGACCGTCTCGTCAAGGATGGCCTCGAAGTCGTCTGGCTTCTCTTCCCCCTCCGTCAAGACAGGGGTGTAGATAACGCTCACGCCCCCCTCAAGGTCGAGTCCGAGCTTCGGCGTCGCGCCTGTTGCGAGAGACGCCACGAGGGCACCCACCACAAGAAAGCTCGCGAGCAGCGAGGTGAATAAGGGTCGTCGGTTCACGGGGAAGCCTCGCTTCAGCCGAGGTGGTGGCCGTTGGCGGTGATGCGGAACTCGCACCCAAGGGTGCGCGCCGCCCGTCGGCACATGATCATGCGGTCGAGGAAGATCTCGAAGTACTCGATCACCGTCGACCGTTCTGTGTCCAGCTCCAGCTCCAGCGTGATGGTCGCCTTTTCGGCGTCCACCCGCAGGAAGCTGTGCGTAACCGCGTCGTTCACGCGGTCGTGGATGTCTGTGGTGGTGTCCGCGCCGCGTCGAACGCGGCTGCGGTGCACGTCGGCCTTGTCCGCAAGGATCACAGCAGCACCGACCGGCCCGATGGCCGAGCCGTACTGCTCCTCGTGGTTGCCGATAGCGCTCAAGATCAGGCCGATCCGGTACGGATCAAGCTCCATCTTCTTCAGCGCGTCGTACGCGATCCACGCGCCTGACAGACCGTGGTTGCTACGGCTGACGACGTTGCCTACATCGTGCAGGTAGCCACCGGCGGCGGCGAGCTCGCACAGCTCCTCGTCGGCGCCCAGGTGGTGCAGCACGTTGTGGGCGATGCGCCCTACGAGGTTGGCGTGTCGGAAACCGTGTTCGGTGAAACCGAGCTGCCCGAGATTCTGATCCGCGAGCTTGATGAACGCCGAGATCGTCTCGTCGGTCTGCAGATCTTCAAGCAGATGCAGGTGCGTCCCGGTGACCTCGGTGGCCAGCGCCGCCGCCTGTGCGTTCTCACGCAACGCTGCAGTGGCGTCAGAAACGAGCAGCGCCCTGTCAGCCGACGCCCGAATGACGTCTGCGGGCCCGCGCGGCGCCGTCGGCTCGGTCACGCGTCCCCGTCGTCGTTGGTGGCGTCGTCGGTGGCGTCGTCGCTCACGTCGTCGGTTGCGTCGTCGGTTTCGTCGTCGGGCGTGATGGTGCTGGCGACCGCGTTACGCGCGAACCGCAGCACCGTGCCATCACCGTCAACCACAAGGTCGACAGTCGCTTCGTCGATCGCGTCCACGACACCGTGGAGTCCGCCGATCGTCACAACCGCTGCGCCCACCTCGAGGCCGTCCAGCAGCTGCTGCTGCTCGGACTGCCGCTTGCGCTGGGGACGGACAAGCAGGAAGTACATCGCCACGAAGAACGCACCAAACAGCAGTAGCTGCCCGATACCGCCGCTGGTGCTTACCGCGTCCGTGGTGGTCGCGAGCACGCTCAATGACATCCTCATGCGCTTGCTCCCTGTTGCATGCCGAGCGCCCGCATCGTCGGCGGGCGCCCGCGCGAGGCTAGCGGGGGCAGTGTCAGGCGTCGAACAAGGCTGGCGGACCGGTGATCGCGCCGCCAGCAGGTGGGTCAACGTCCAGATGGGCGTACGCCGCCAGCGTGGCAACACGTCCGCGCGGCGTTCGCTGCAACAGCCCCATCTGCAGCAGGAACGGTTCCACCGCGTCTTCGACCGTGTCAGTCTCTTCGCCGATCGACGTCGCCAACGTCGCGAGGCCGACCGGGCCACCGTCAAACCGCAGCACCACGGCCTCCAGCACTCGTCGGTCAAGCGTGTCGAGCCCGATCGAATCAACGTCGAAGATCGTCAACGCTTGCCGTGCGACCGCGAGGTCGACGGTGCCGTCGCCGTGTACCTGCGCGACGTCTCGCACACGTCGGAGCAGCCGGTTGGCGATACGTGGTGTGCCGCGGCTACGGCTGGCGATCTCACGGGAGGCCTCGGGGTTGACGGGCACATCCAGCAGATGACTGCTGCGTGTCACGATGCGTTCGAGGTCGTCGGTGTCGTAGTAGTCCAGATGCGCTGCGAACCCGAACCGATCCCGCAGCGGGTTGCTGATCAAGCCGGTGCGGGTCGTCGCCCCGACCAACGTGAATCGTGGAAGATCGAGACGGATGCTGCGTGCCGCAGGGCCCTTGCCGACCACGATGTCAAGCTGGAAATCTTCAAGCGCCGGATACAGCACCTCCTCGACCACCCGTGGCAGTCGATGTATCTCGTCGACGAACAGCACGTCACCTGGCTCAAGGTTGGTCAAGATCGCAGCGACATCGCCCGGACGTTCGAGCGCCGGCCCGCTGGTCGCGCGAAAGCGCCCCTGCACCTCAGACGCGATGATCGCTGCCAAGGTCGTCTTGCCCAGTCCGGGTGGACCGCTCAGAAGCACATGGTCCGGTGCCTGCCCCCGCTTGATCGCACCGTGCAGCACCACCTCCAGCTGACGCCGCACACGCGGCTGCCCCACGAAGTCCGCGAGCGTGCGTGGTCGCAGGCTCGCGTCCTCGGGTGCCTCACCGGGAAGCGCTTCGGGGATGAGAACCTCATCGGCACCGCTCATCCGCCGCTCCCGATCGCGCGCAGCGCCCGCCGCAGCAACGTCGAGGTATCACCGTCGAGGTCCAGATCCGAGAGCGTCGCGGCGACCTCCGCCGGGCCGTACCCAAGCTGCAGCAGCGCATCGCGGGTGTCGGTGACCGATGATGGCACACCGTCGGCGTCATGGGTCGTACCCGGCGACCGCAGAACGTCCGGTGCGTCCAGCGCCCCGACCTTGTCCTTGAGCTCCAGGATCAGCTTCTGCGCGGACTTCTTGCCGATCCCAGGCACGGCCACCAACATGTCGATGTCGCTCGTGGCCAGCGCCTGGCGGATCACGGTGGGACGGTGGGTCGACAAGATCGCAAGCGCCAGCTTCGGACCGACGCCGCTGGTGCCCAGCAGCAGCTCGAACAGCTGTTGTGCGGCCGCATCGGTGAAGCCGTACAGCGTCATCGAGTCCTCACGCACCACCATCGCGGTGCGTAGCTCGACCTCCTGCCCGCGGGCTGGGATGTCGGCGCTGCCCGGCACATGCACCAGATATCCGACCCCGTGAACGTCGACGATCACCGACGCAGCCTCGCGATGGGCAACGGTGCCGCGGAGGTGAGCGATCATGCGCCACCTGCCTCTCGTACGTGGGGGTTCGCGGCGATCAGCGCTTCCCACGACCCCGCCGGCGCCGAAGCTGCCTGTTTCGAAGCCCGGGGCGCGGCAACCGCTGCCATCCGGTGACGGGCGAGGTGCGTGATCGCAACTGCGAGCGCGTCGGTGACGTCCACCGGTTTGGGGGCCTGCGACAGCCGCAGCTGCGCGACAACCATCCGCGAGACCCCGTCCTTGTCCGCGGCGCCGTCACCAGTGACGGTGAGCTTGACGTCGTTGGGCGAGTAAGGCACGACCGTCAGCCCCGCCCGTGCGCCGGCCAGCATCGCCACGCCCATGGCCTGCCCGGTCGCCATCGCGGTGCGGACGTTGGTCTGAAACAGCACTCGCTCGATCGCCAGCACATCTGGCTGGTGCTGCTCGATCAGCGCGGTGATGCCGTCGTGGACCGCGAGCAGTCGGTGCTCGATCGGTGTGTCAGGTGATGTGCGGATGCAGGCGCAGTCGACCAGGACCGGCTGCGAGCTAGGGCCGTCGATCACGCCGACACCGCACCGCGTGAGACCAGGGTCGACACCAAGCACCCGAATCACCACACACCCTCGCTTGTTCGAACATCTGTGCGCACGTTAGCCCGTTGGTTGGGGCCACGCCTGCAGGGCGCACGTCACACCGTGTGGCTGTCAGATGTCGAGATTCTCGAGCAGTTCATCATCGAAGTCAGCGTTCGTAAACACCTCTTGGACGTCGTCGTTGTCCTCGAGCGCGTCCAACAGCTTGAGGATGTTGCGGGCCGTGCCCTCTTCGGTGACCGGGATCATCACGGACGCAACCATCGTCGAACCGGACTCGGCGACGCGGAAACCGCCTTCCTCAATCGCGGCGCGCAGCGCGTTCTCGTCCTTCGGCTCGCACCAGCAGATGGTGACCGTGTCCTGCTCTTCGATGCTGTCCAGACCAGCGTCGAGCCCTGCCATCATCAGCTCATCCTCGTCCAGACCGGTGCCCTTGACGATGACCTGCCCGCGGCGGCTGAACATAAAGGCGACGGCGCCCGGCTCGGCGAGGTTGCCACCCAGCTTCGTGAAGGCGCTGCGGACATCAGCCGCGGTGCGGTTGCGGTTGTCAGTGAGGATGTCAACGAGCACCGCGACGCCACCGGCGGCGTAACCCTCGTAGGTGCCCGAGTCGTACGCGACGCCGTCATCCAGCTCGCCGGCGCCACGCTTGAGCGCCCGATCAATGTTGTCCTTGGGGACCGAGATGTCCTTGGCCTTCTGGACAGCCAACGCCAACGGTGCGGACATATCAGGATCAGACGTGCCGGACTCGCGGGCGGCAGCCTCGATCTTGCGCACGGCCTTGCCGAACTCTTTGCCCCGCTTCAGGTCCTGTCGGTCCTTGCGATGCTTGATGTTCGCGAACTTGCTGTGGCCTGACATCGCTTGGGCTCTCCCGCTTGCCGTCGACGCACGAGCCCGCGCGCCGAAAACCCGATGCTAGCGATGTCATCGCGAGCGCCAAGGGTCTGGTGCGCTGGTTGACTCCCCAGCTGCGCAACCGGAGGGGCAACCGTGGATGACCGTGAAGTTGTGGTGGACCTGTCTGGTCCGGACGCCAGCAGTGGCCGCGAGCGGCGTGGCGCCGCGCTGTACGACCTGCTGGTGGTGACATACGCGCTGCTCGGGGTGATTCTCCTGCTCGAACGGGTCTGGCCTTCAGTCCGCGAGGTGCCGCTGCTGGTGCTGTGGGCCGCGCTGGTCCTCACCGAGGGGCTAACGGGCGGGTCACCGGGCAAGCTGATCAGCGGCCTGCGTGTCACGCGAGCGGACGGTGGACGAATCGGCCTCGTACAGGCTGCCGTTCGTCGGCCGTGGGCGCTGGTGCTGCCGCTGGCGTTCGTGCCCGGGCTCGGACGCAACATCGCGACCTTGGCCACCGTCATCATCTGGATCGCCATGGCCGTCACGACGACACGCGACCCCGTGCACCGGGGCCTGCATGACCGGCTCGCCGGGACCCGCGTCGTACCGGTCATCGTGAACCGGCCAGCGCGAATCGCGGTCGCAGCGTCGACTGCCTTGCTCGTGCTGCTGACAATCTTGCTCGCCAGCGACCTCACCACCGCACCTGCCGTCGCGTGAGAGCGATCGACGCGGGCGCGCACGCTGACACGGACGCAGGCGTCGGGACTGCCACGCTGCTTTTGAAGCCCGGGCTCCGCGCCGCAGCCGTGCGGTGGCTGCGGCGATGCTGACGATCAGCCCCGGACGGCCTGGGACCGAGCTGCCGCACGACCCGTAGCTCCCAACGTCCGGTCCACTGGCAGTCGCAGCTGACCGGCAGCCTGGATGCCCAGCGTCGGGCTGGCCTCACCCTCACGCCACACAGTCGTGCCGTTCACCAGCGTCGCGCGGACCACGTCGTCGTTGCGTCGCACGTAGCGCTCCAACGGACCGAATCCCTCCATCGGCGCGGTGTGGATCCCCTCGACGCTGCCGGCCCGGAGCGCGACCGGGTCAATCACAGTCAGGTCCGCCGGGCGTCCCTCTGCGATCAGCCCGCCGTCGATGCCGAGATATCCGGCGATCTCGGCGGTGTTGCGATGGATAGCCCGCCCAACTGTCATGAACGGCACGCCCTCGTCGTCCGCCTCCATCACACGCAGCAACATCCGCAGACTGAAGTTGTAGAACGCCATGTTGCGCAGGTGTGCCCCTGCATCCGAGAACCCGATCAGCACGTCCGGGTGCGCCATAATCCACCGCAGCCGCTCGATCCGGTCGTTGGCGATCACCGTGTACCAACGCAGCTTGGTGCCATGATCGGCCTGCAGGTCGAGGAAGGTGTCGATCGGATCGCGGCCCTGCTCGCGGGCGATGTCGCCGAACGTGCGCCCGTTGAGATGGGCGTCAGGACAGTCGAGGATCGTCGCCTCGTCCAGGTCGCGGTGGTACGCCCTGCCCGGGAAGATGCGCGTCCACTCCTTGCGGAAACGGTCGCGGAACGCAGGGTCACGCAGCAGCGTGCTGCGCGGGTCGCCGTCCAGCTCTGACAGCGCCGAGGTGCCGGCTCCGAACTCCTCGATGATCGGCACCTCAAGCCCGTCGACGTACATGTCGAACGGCACCGGCAACGACTGAAACCGCAGGTCGCCCTGGAGCAACGTGTTCGTGATGCGTCCCATCGCCCCGACCGCCGGCGCAACCGTCCGGTCGAACTTCAGATCGGCCATCGAGATCACCATCGTGCGCAGCGCGTCGCGGCCGATGCCCGATGACTCAGCCATGAACCGCAGCAGGTTCACCTTGGTCGAGACGTTCGGAACGCCCTGGAAGACGCCGCCGTACGCCCGCAGGATGCGAGTGAAGAACCGGTACTCGTCCCAGCTCGCATACACGCTGGGTGTTGGGCGCGACCGGAACCGGTCACCATCCATCTTGTCCCACGGCAGCGTGTTGATCGATAGGCCGAGGAACCCCGCGTCCATCGCGCCCTGCAAGATCCCACCCATACGCAACAGCTCGTCGCGGGTCGGCTTGACGCCGTTCGAGAGCGACCGCTCGAGCCCCATCACGTGCGCCCGAACAGTGGAGTGCCCCAGCATCGCGGTCACGTTCGGACCCAGCGGCAGGTCCTGCAGGTGGTCGAGGTACTGACCCGGCGTCTCCCACGTGACGACGTCGCGCAGCAGCGGTAGCACGAACTCGCGCGGGATTCCCTCCACACGGCAGAACATGTCCGCAAGGTCTTCCACATCACCGATCGCCATCGACAGGCCACAGCTACCGACAAGCACGCTGGTAACACCGTGACGCACGGACTCGCTCAGACCAGGGGTGACCTCGACCTCGGCGTCGTAGTGGGTGTGCAGATCAACGAAGCCCGGCGTGACCCAGCAGCCGGATGCGTCGATGACGTCACCATCGGGCACGGTGCTACCCGGGGGCACGATCTCGGCGACGACACCGTCGCGCACCACCACGTCCCCGTCGTAGCCATCGCCGCCGCGCCCGTCGTGGACGGTGCCGCCCTTGATGATCGTGATCTCGGCCATGTCGGGTCCTCGCGTTCGGATGCCGACCTGCACGATAGGCGGCGCGCTGCCGAACTGGGCGCCCGCGCAGGCCCGAAGGCCGGCATCATGGCATGCTCGTACGACGTCGCCACCGAGGACTCTCCATGCCGCAGATCACCGCGACCTGCATCACGCTGCGTCCTGCTGCCAACGGCCCGGACAATGATCGACCGAGCGGGATCGATAAGGGACCCGTCGACGAGGTCGAGCTGACGCCGTGGGGCGTGGCCGACGACCAGGTCCACGACACTGCGCATCACGGCGGCCGGGGAAAGGCTGCGTACGCGTACGCCGATGAGGATGCCGCGTGGTGGTCAGAGCGGATCGGCGAGGACGTACCGGCCGGCCGGTTCGGCGAGAACCTGCGCACGTCCGGCGTTGACCATGCAGGGTCGGTCATCGGGAGCTGCTGGCGGATCGGCGCGTCCGTCGAGGTCGAGGTCTCGATGCCGCGCGTGCCCTGCGGCACCTTCCGTCATCACATGGGCGACCGGGTCGGCTGGGTGAAGGAGTTCGCCAGGGCCAACCGCACCGGCATCTACCTGCGGGTACGTGCCGGCGGCATCGTGCGGCCCGGTGACTCGCTCACCATCGTCGAGGTCCCAGACCACGGCGTGACGATCGGGAGCTGGTTCGCACGCGCAACGGCGGACGATGGCCGCGCGCTGCTGGCTGCCGAAGCGAACGGTTGGTCCATGGACCCCGACCTTCGTGCGGAGATCGAGACCGTGCTGGCAACGAGCTGAACCGGCCCCGCTCGCGTGAGCTCAGATCCTGACGCTCGTCCCGGACTGGCACCGCTTGCGTACGTGATCGCTTCCTGCCGTGCGGTCGCCTTTCACAACCGCAGCGCCTCGTGGAACGCCCGAGCCAGCTGTTCGTTCGGTTCGTCCCGGATCAGCTCGAAATAGAACGAGTGGGCGGCCCCAGGCACGAGCCGCCGCGGCCCGCCGCTTGTGATGCGGACGTCCTTGATACCGCGGCCGAACAGCGGCGCGAGGGCACCACCGAAGAAGTCGCCGAACACGTACAACCGCGCTGGAAACCACATGTTGGTCCATCGCACCACCGCGAACGGCGCCGCGTCGTACAGAACGCGACGCCCGCCACGCACGTAGGTCCAACGCCGCGCCCGATCCGGCTCGGTCGCCGCACCAGCCCGCTGCTGCCACGAGGGATAGTCATCGACGGGCGGGCAGGTCGGGAACTCGTGGTGGGTGACCTTCCGGTCAAAGCCGGCCCGGTCGCGCGTGTAAAGCTGGTCGGCGAAGTACATCGGGGACCCGAGGGTGACCAGGTCACTGATGCGCCATGTGTGACCGTCGTCGCGCAACCCCGCCGACAGCTGGCGCTGCGCGGACCGGAACGCGTCTAGGTCGTCGTCGGACGGGGGGGAACCGTCCCCGCGCAGCGGGATCGACGCCGCCTCGGCCTGGTCGAGCCCGTCGGCCACGACGGGCATCCCGTCGGATGGCGGCGGGTCGCCGGCGTAGTCGTCATCGCGCTCGCCCCACAGCTGACGGATGGCGTCGTACGCGATGTAGCTGCCCAGGCTGTGCGCCACCACGATGACCCGGTCGTACTCGTCATTGAGCTCACGGAGCATCGCCACCGCCCCCCTCCGAATGTCGCGACGTACGACGTGCGACCTCGGCGATGGGTCTAGGTACCGCACCACATCCACGAACGAACCAGTCAACGGGCGTGGCAGCAGACGGGTCACGGCGAAGCTGACGATGGTGCCGAGAATGCCGGTCCCGGCGATCACCGTGACAACGTCGGTCGCGCTGATGCCACCCTCCGCCGCCCGGCGCACCAAGATGATCGCCACGGTCACGATCAGGGCCCACATCACGAGCCACAGCGCTCGGATCCCTGCGGGCACCCGCCACGGCCACTGCAGCAGGATTCGGCGCAGCGTGCCGATCAGGTCATCCAGCCGGTTGCCGGTCATGAGCGGCGACCAGTGGTATTCAAACAGATCCGTCTGCGGCCGGGCGTGTACCGGATCGTCGTAGATGCCTGGGATGATGTAGCGGCGCGCTTCGTACGAGTCGCCGATGAGGGTCGGCCGGGAGAGGTACTGCCGATGGTCCTCGTCGTACTCCGACAGCACGGCATGCGCGAGGCGGTCGAGCGTGTCGAGCGGGCGCTGCTCACCCATTCCGTGCACCACGAGGATGGCCCGGCGGTAGCCGCGCCCTGACGGGCCAGTGTCAGATTCGGTCACGATCGTCACCTTTCGCCGATGGAGTCCGGGCACCTCGAGGCGCTGCGTACACGGGCGCGCAGCGCAGCCCGACGCCGACGCGAGGTGAGTCGCATCGGCGCGTGCTGCCTAGAAAACCGAGAGAACGTCAACGCCCGCCTCAGTGAGGCTCGGGCTGACTAGCAGCCGAAGATCCGGACGCCGCCCCTCGCGGTGGCAGTGCCGTCGCTGACGGTCCAGTCACAGCCGAGTGTCGGTGAACTGATGTTGCCGACCAGGTCCTCACCTGCGGGACGCACGCCGTCCTCGACCCATGCAAACAGGTCTGTGAACGAGGTCTTCCACTCGGTGTCGCTGAACGTGCAGTGACCGACGTCGCGCACGGCGCGCTGCACCAGCAGGTCAGAGCGACCGTTCGCCGCAACCTCGCGGGCGTAGATCTGCTCCATCTCGATCGGGACGAACAGGTCGCCGGTCGTGTGCATCGTCAGCACCGGCACGTGCGGCGTGCCCTGGATAACGGGTGCCGCGTTGTTCCCACCTGGGCGACGCCATTTCGCACGGGCTGTGACGCGCGCGACGTCGTCATCGATGTCGAACCCGTACTCGGTGGCGTAGTCAGTGTCGACGTTCTGACCGACGATGCCCGGACGGTTGGCGATGGTCAGGTCGCCCTCACCGAGGTCGAAGAAGAAGTTCCCGCCGCCGGCCGCGTGCCAGTAGTCCCAGCCCACATCGTAGATCACGCCGCGCTCGCCCCCGGAGCCGACTTCGATGAAGTCCTTGAAGTCCTCGCCTGGGCCAAACAGCAGGTCCGTGGCGGCACCGACCAGCGGGCTGCCATCGAACGCCCACGTCGAGGCCGGGAAGCCAGCTTCGTCGTGCAGCGAGAGCGCCGCCTGGATCTGGGGCACCTCGTCGGCGGTGAAGTTCTCGTCTGGGAGATCGATGTCGACGCCCGCGAACGCTGCGGCGCCGGTGCTGTAGTCGGTGAAGTAGTCGAACAACTCAACGTCACCCAGCACACCACACGCCGGCAGCGCGCCGTCGAACAGGCTCGGGAAACGCTCGAGGGTGGCTGCGATCACGTGGCCGCCCATCGAGACACCGGCCACGTACGTGTGGTCCGGCTCGCCGAACAGGGTCGCCGCCTCGTTCGCGACACCCTTGGTGTCGAACATGCCGATGCCCGGGTCATAGCTGTTGCGGCGGTAGCTGGACGCAATCCACGCGGTGCCGCCGTCGAGCAGCCACTCACGGACCGGTGGCGGGTCGACGGTCAGGCTCGTGCCCTCGCCTCGGTACCCGTGCGCCCACACAACGAGGTCGCCGTTCCAGTCGTCTGGCATCTGGCCGACGTAGGCCGCGCCAGCGATCTCGCCATGGACGGTCATCACGCCCGGTGCGTCGATCGCAGCGACGAGTGACGCCACCTGGTCATGGTCGATGGTGTACGTGGGCCCGCTGCGCGCCATCGCCGGCGAGGCGGTCATCGCCATCACCAACGCCGCCGTCAACACCAGTGTTGTCATCCGTCCGTGCCGCACATTTACTCCCGTCGCAGTGTGCGGCTGAACCTAGGAGCCGGATGCCGGGGCCTGACGGGCGGTGCGGCCCACGAGCGCTCAGTCTGACATCTAGCCCGAACGGCCATCACCGACAGCTGGCCGGACGGTGTCACCTAGCCCGAACTGACTTCACGAACAGCGCGTGCAGACGGTCGTCGCCGGTCACTTCTGGATGGAAGCTGCTGGCGAGTAACGCCCCGCGACGGACGACCACGCCGTGATCACGCACGGTCGCGAGAATCTCCACGTCATCGGCGAGGACCGTGCTGACCCACGGCGCGCGGATGAAGCTGGCGTCCATCGCGCCCACACCGGCCACATCGAGCGTGGTGTCGAACGAGTCGCGCTGCCGACCGAAGGCGTTGCGCCGGACCTGGACTCCAAGACCGCCGACCAGCGGCTGGACCTTGTCCTGCTCGAGGTCGTCGGCCAGCACGATCATCCCAGCACACGTGCCGAAGATCGGGAAGCCAGCGGCCACCCGTGCCCGCAGCGGTTCGAGCAATCCTGTCAAACCGAGCAGCTTGCCGATGGTCGTCGATTCACCTCCGGGGATGACCAACGCGTCGACGTCATCGAGGTGGGCCAGCTGCCGCACCTGCGAGGGCTTCGCCCCCACCCGGGCGAGCGCGGCCAGGTGCTCCAGCACATCGCCTTGCAGCGCAAGAACCCCGACCCGGGGCGCATCATCCGGCAGATCATCGCGTTCCCACGGCGCAACGGAAGAGCGCCCCGCAAGGCGCTCTCCCGGAATCCAGCTTCGACTCACCACCCGCGGGAGGCGAACTTCTGGCTCTCGGCGAGGTCCGGGATGTTGATACCGACCATCGCCTCGCCGAGACCGCGCGAGACCCGTGCGATCACGTCGGCGTCGGTGAAGTTGGTGGTCGCCTCGACGATGGCGCGGGCGCGCTGCTCCGGGTTACCGGACTTGAAGACGCCCGAGCCGACGAACACGCCGTCCGCACCCAGCTGCATCATCATGGCCGCGTCGGCCGGGGTTGCGATTCCACCCGCGGTGAACAGCACGACGGGCAGGCGACCGATCTCTGCGACCTCACGCACGATGTCGAGCGGGGCTGACATGTCCTTCGCGGCCGCGTACAACTCGGCGTCATCCATCGTGGTCAGGCGACGAATCGCACCGTTGATCGCGCGCATGTGCCGCGTGGCCTCCACGACGTTGCCGGTGCCGGCCTCGCCCTTGGAGCGGATGAACGCTGCGCCCTCACCAAGACGACGCAGCGCCTCGCCAAGGTTGGTGGCGCCGCAGACAAACGGGATGTCGAACGCCCACTTGTCGACGTGGTGCGCCTCGTCAGCCGGCGTGAGGACCTCGGACTCGTCGATGTAGTCCACACCGAGCGACTGAATGACCTGTGCCTCTGCGAAGTGACCGATGCGGACCTTCGCCATCACCGGGATCGAGACCTCGGCGATGATGCCGTCAATCATGTCCGGGTCCGACATGCGCGACACGCCACCGTCACGACGGATGTCTGCGGGCACGCGCTCAAGCGCCATCACGGCGACCGCGCCGGCGTCCTCCGCGATGCGAGCCTGCGCCGGGTTGACGACATCCATGATGACGCCACCCTTCAGCATGTCTGCCATCCCGCGCTTCACGCGGGTGGTGCCGGTGGTTGCCTGCTGGTCGGTCATGACACGATCCTGTGACGGGTCTACGAGTGGCTGTATGCGGCCGAGTTTAGACACGGTTGGCGGGTCCATTCACGGTTGGCACCGTGCCAAGAGGTCCACTTCGCGGGCTGTCGACGCACGACGCACTGGCGGCTCAGGGAGCCGTCGGGGCGGCCGGGGAAGCCGGGAGGCGAGAGCTCGGAATGAGGTGGATCCAGGTGGCCCCTGGCTTGAGCGCCATCGTTGCACCGTCGATGGCGAACGACCAACCGTCAGACGCGGATGCACGGGACCAGACGGTCTCGAACCACTGCCCATCACGCAGCACAACAGCGCGACCGCTGCCCGTCGTGCGGGTGGTGACATACGGCGATCCGGCTGTGTCGCAGCAGCCACCGGTACCCAGCTCAACCCCCATCAAGATGACGTTCGCAGCGCCGACATCGTCACCGCTCACGGTTGGCTGCCGGGTCCCGTTCGGCGCCAACCGGTACAGGCCCGCGGCGATCTCATACGTCCACGCAGACGTGACCTGGTTTGACATCGACGCGTCGATCGCCGACCCGTCGCAGCTGGCGCATGCGCCCGCAGGGACGTCGGTAGAGAACTCGAACATCGGCGCAGGTGCGGTCAGCTCGGGCGTGCGCTTCATCGCCTCGGAATACACCGGCACACCGTCCGCGAACAGGTTGCTCGGAGCCCGACGCCCGGACTGTCGGTAGACGCCGCTGTCACCCTCTGTGAGACGCGTGGCCGCACCGCGAATCGAGGCCTCGACGTCGTCGCGGCCCCCCGAATACAGGAAGATGCCAGAGAAGGCAGGCAACAGGTCAGCGTCGACGAGACGGGCCGAGCGGATCGGACCGATCTGTGCCGGAACGTCACTCTGGAACACGGCGAAGAAGCGGGTGATACCGCCCTCGACCAGCTCTTCGAACACAAGGTCTGCGACCTCGAGTCCGGCTTGCGGTCGGGCCTTGGCCGTGTTCTCGATCTTCACAGCCAGCGCGGGCCGGGCTGCCGCGTCCGCCGACACAACCTCGCCGGTCAGCGGCGCCAGCGGGCCGGTCGGGCTCGGCGTCGGCGTCGGCGTCGGCGCCAAGACGGCCGTCGCCGTCGCCGTCGGGCTGGGCTCCGGCGCTGGATCGCCCGAGCAGGCACGTAACAGCACGACAGCGAGCACCGCACTCACCGCGAACAGCACGACGACGGCGCGACGGATGGTGGGCTTCTGGACGGGCACGGGGCTCTCCTGGTCTGCGGGCGCAGAGGCTACAGACGGACGTCGCGGCCTTGGCTGCGGCTCGACGCATCTCCACGCACGACCCTGTCGTCAACCAGCCGCCTCGAGTGCCGTGGCGTAAACCGATCGGATTCGGGTCGCGACCCCCGGCCAATCAAACGCCTGCACCGCCTCGCGCGCTGCGTCGATCTGCGCCTGTCGTAGCGCCGGGTTTGAGAGCAGCGCGTCCACCGATGACGCGATCGCGCGTGCGTCGCCGGGTGGCACCAACCGCGCGGTGACTTGGTCGTCCACCACAGATCGAAAGCCCGGCAAGTCCGACGCGACCACGGCGCATCCAGCTGCCATCGCTTCGAGAAGCACGATTCCGAACGACTCCCCACCGAGCGCCGGGGCCACGAAGATGTCAGCAGAGGCGTACACCCGGCAGAGGTCCGCGTCTGACACACGGCCAAGCATGTCGACGTCATCCCGGAGCCCGGCAGGCAGCAGCGACTGGCACCGTTCGCGCTCGG
The DNA here is from genome assembly GCA_047610595.1 of Nitriliruptoraceae bacterium. Classification (GTDB taxonomy): domain Bacteria; phylum Actinomycetota; class Nitriliruptoria; order Nitriliruptorales; family Nitriliruptoraceae; genus JBFGFG01. The sequence goes on from JBLFZR010000001.1 coordinate 101,754, forward strand.
GCCCATCCCCCACCACGACCAACCGAAGATCCGGGTGTCGGGCTTTGAGGTACGCGAACGCTGTCACCGCCTGCTCGAACCCTTTCCGCGGCTCGAGTCGGCCCACGAACAGCAGCACCGGAGCGTCGCCGTGCAGCCGGTCCAGCGGCAGGGCCGAGGCAAATCGATCGACCGACACCCCGTTCGGAACGATGCTGAACGCGGCCGTTGGCAGTCTCAGCGCACGCGCGTGATGCGATGCCGCAGCGGGCGAGACTGCGATCCTCACAGCCGCCGCGCGCACGCGACCTCGAAGCAGCGGCCCGAGCAGGCCGTACACACCAGCTTTCTCGGCCCATGCATGGTGCGTCGTAACCACCGGTGCGGACGACCGTGCCGCCGCCATCGATACCGATGGCACGCTCGGTTCATGCACGTGGACGACATCTGGGTCGAAGCGCTCGATCGCGAGCCGTGTACGTCGCGCGACCCCCGGGCCGACCGCGATCGGTGCGACCGATCCGTTGATCCGCACGCCGCGGCCGCGGCCCACGTCGACATGCTGCCCTTCCGCGGCCCCGGGACCGATGGTGACGACCTGGTCGCCCATCGCGCGCAGCGCCTCAGCCAGCAGCAGCACGTGCTGCTGCACGCCGCCCGGGCGCTCAAGATCGTAGGGACAGACAATCGCAACCCGCATCTCAGCGAACCCCGTCAACGGCGGCGGCCTCTGCGCGCCACGTCGGGTCGTCAAGCCACCCATCCGGGTCGCGCTGCCACGCAGCGACGGCCGGATGATCAGGCTCGCGATCGACGAGCCAGTTCCGGACGAACACATGCCACTGCTCCGGGAAGCGACGAATCAGCTGCTCCAGTCGCCATGCCACCTGCTGTGTGCCTGCTGCCACATCCGTGGTCGACAGATCCATCGCTGGTCCTTGGATGACACCGTGCCAGTCATCATCGCGGGTCATAAACGCACCAACGGCTACGGGACGTCCGGTACGTCGCGCCAGGGCGGCCGCCCCGGCAGGCAGCCGACACGGCTCTCCGAAGAACGAAACAACCGGGCCCGTGCCAGAGAGGTCGCGGTCCGCCAACAGCGTCGCAAGCCCGCCGCTGTGCACCACCTCGGTCAGACGATCAAGCATGTCACCACCACGCACCAACGGGATGACTCCAAGACCGGCTCCCTGCCGCAACGTCACGAACCGATCGAACAGCCGGCGCGGCTCGACCACCTCGGCCACCACCGTCATCGGCCAACCGCGATGGGTCGACCACAACGCACCGATGTCCCACGACCCAAGATGACCGGTCGCCAGGATCGCGCCATGCCCCTCAGACAGCGCGTCGTCGACGGTCGCAAGGTTCTCACCCAGGCAACGCGCCGCAACATCAGCCGCCTCGCGCCGGTGCAGCCGGAACGCATCGACCCAGTATCGGGCGTAGGACACGTAGGCAGCGCGCGTCAGCTCATCAAGCTCGGCCGCACCGGCGTCCGGCGCGAGCCGGGCCATATGCGAGCGGACTCGCGCGTGCTGCTGCGGGTCGGCGCGGTTGAACCATGCGCGACCGACCGTTCCAGGTACGCGCCGCACCAGCCGCTCGGGCATCCGCGCGACTGACTCCCAGACCCCGACGTACGCCAGGTGCGTTGCCCCGCCGCGCAGCCCCATCGGCGGCGGCGGCGGCAACGCTGCGACGTCGGCGACAGCGCGGCTCACGGACGCCCCCCCGTCGCAAGTTCGACCGCCGCGGCGATCGCTGCCTCACGGTCGGCGACGATTCGCTCAGCACGTTCAAGGGATGCCTCACCGAACAGGGCGCGCGCAGCCGAACGGAACGCTCGGTTCCACGCCCGGTCGCCGCGCGCCAGCTCGACAAGGTCGGCTGGCAGATCGCGCTCGATCTGGCACCACACATGGTGAATCCGTTGCAGCACGGTGACCGCACCCCCGAGAGCGAGGATCCACAGCACGGGTTCAAGCAACCACCGGTGAAACACCAGCCCGAGCATCAAGAGCACGGCGCGCTCCGTGCGCTCTATCAGCCCGACCGAGCAGTCAAGGTCGATGGCCTCGGCCTTCGCCCGGACGTACGACGTCGCCTGGGCCGCGACCAACGCGATGAGCACCAGCGCAAACAGGCGATCGTCAGCGCGCAGCCACCACGCAGCGCCAGCCAGGATGGTGCCGTCTGACAGGCGGTCGGTGACCGAGTCGTAAAAGGCCCCGTACGGCGTGCTGCTACCGCTCGCGCGGGCTAACGCGCCGTCGAACGTGTCCATCAGGCCACCAGCAACCAGCACCCAACCTGCGATGACAGGCCGATCGGCGCCCAGCAACACAGCAGCCACCGCTGTCAGCAGCAGTCCGAAGGTCGTGATGTGGTTCGGCCGAAGAGGGGTACGAGCCAGCGCTCGGCCGATCGGCGACGTCACCCGGCTCACATGCACCGGAAAGGTCGCGCGCACACCCATCATGTTCCCTCTCGTGTGCTATGAACCATAGCCCGCATCATCTGGTATCCCGAGCTAGCTGAAACCGGGAGCCAGCGCTGCGTAGACCTCGTCGAGGGCCTGCGGCAGGACCCGCACGGCACCGACTACTGACACGAAGTTGGTGTCCCCACCCCAGCGCGGAACCGCATGCAGGTGCAGGTGGTCTGCGATGCCCGCCCCACCGGCGCGCCACAGGTTCATACCAAGGTTGACACCCTGGCAGCCCAATCGTTCACGCAGCACCCGCACTGCGAGCCGACCGAGCGACCACATCTCCTGCGCCGTCGCCTCATCCAAGGCGCCCAGGTCGTCGCTGTGCTCGAACGGGACAACCATCAGGTGCCCCGGGTTGTACGGGTACGCGTTGAGGATGACGAAGCAGTGCTCGCCACGGTGCAAGATCAGCGAGGTCGGGTCGTCGTCGCGGGCTGGCAAGACACAGAACGGACATCCGTCGATGCGAGGCTTGCCCGCGACGTAGCCGTATCTCCATGGGGCCCACAACCGCTGCACGTCATCGACGGCGACGCCGGGCTGGTCCCCCTGCGGCTCTGCAAGCAGCGCCGTGTCCGGTGGCAGGGTCATGCGGCGAGGCCCGGCTTGCGGCCGACCAGCAGGCCTCGCTGCGCACGGAGCTCTGCCAGCTCGCGCCAGACGGGGACGAGTCCAGCCCGCTCGAACGCTTCGATGTATCGCTCGCGGGTGAACAGAGGCATGCGGAACGACTCGGTCGCGCTCGCGACGCCATCGGGTGTGGACACAGCCCATGCGAACTCGACGAGCAGCACCTCGCCGCGGAGCACGCTGCGCGATGCGCGCGACACGACCCCATCATCGGTGGTCGCATGGACCAGCCCTCGGTGTCCACCTTCGATGACCCCATCCGGCGTGAGCCACGGCTCAAGCAGCAGCACACCACCCGGTTCGACGTGGGCAGCCATGTGCTGAATCGCGGCATCCAGGTCGCTTGCATCTCGCACGTGCCCAATCGCCGAGAACAGACAGGTGACAACGTCGAACGTGCGTCCGAGGTCGAAGCTGCGCATGTCACCGTGACGCAGCGGCACCTCGGGAAGACGAGTCTTGGCGAGCTCAAGCATGCCCGGCGAGAGGTCCAGACCTTCGACCTCCGCCACAGTCTCTGCAAACGCTTGCAGGTGCAGACCCGTGCCACACGCCACGTCCAGCAACGTGGACGGCGTGATGCCGAGCTCGGCGACGACGCCGAGCAGCGCTGTGGCCTCGTCGTGGTAGTCCTTGCCCGCGCCGGCATACAGCGCGTCATACCACGATGCCTTGCTGTCGTACGAGCTCATCGAACTCCCTGTGTCGAGCGCGACGGTAGTCGGCGCATCCGCATTGGTGCGACCCTGATAGATCAGCTGGGGTGCTGCCGCGAATCTCGCTCTGCGGCACGCAACAGCACCGGTAGCAGCTCAGCTGCCAGCACGACCGGATATCGCGAAGCCACCCCGGTCAGCGGGCTCTCAAGACCGCAGGACGTTCGCAAAGATGAGCCACGCCAGCAGCGACTTCGCTCCCAGCGAGAGCCAGATGTAGCTCCGCTCACCCGCGAGGTAGGACGACCAGCGGCCGACCTGGCGGTACTGCAGCCACTGCGTCAGCCCGAAGCTCCAGAAGAACAACAGCTCAACCGTGTAGATCACGAACACGAACCCGGGCACAGCCCCGGCGTCCTGCAGCAGGTAGATACCGATCACCGCCCACGGCACGATGCCCGCGAGCGTTCCCAGCCAGAACGGCAGCCGGCCGTTGCGAGCGCCTGGCTGCTCGTACCGCTCCTGCAGCGCCCCGAACCCGATCATCGTCGAGTTGAGCGCGAACAGTGACAGCAGCGCAGCCAAGTCCCAGATACCAACGAACACCGCGATCAGGATGAGCATCAGCGACGCCGAGACCGCATACTCGATCCAGCGAATGTTGTTCCGGCCCTGCCGCAGCTGCGACTCGTAGCGACGTCGCAACGGCCCGGCAGACAGCAGATGATCGATCGCCGCAAGCAGAAGGAACAGGGCGACCAAAGGGCCGACGGGGATGCTGAGCACCTGTGTCGCGGCCACGTCGCCACCGGCACGCAGCACCGCCACCGGGTCATCGTTTAAGAACCGCGCGGTGACAGGGATCGACAGATCGTTGCTCAGAGCTAGCAGCGCCCCGGCTTGCACCAGATGCACCGCGCCGATTCTGGTGTTCAAGCGTCGCAGCTTCTTGCTGGCTGGCGGACCGATCGCAACCGTGTTCTTCATCGCTGTGTCTCCGTACCTCTAGGTCAAGCGTCGGGCGTGGTGTCGCGAACTCGCTTCTCATCGATCTCGGTGAGAATCTCATGCACGAAGCTGTCCAGCGGCACCATCTTGCGCTGCTTGCCCGTGTACGGCCGCACCATCACCGCGTTCGCCTCGGCCTCGTCCCCGCCCACGACCAGCGTGTACGGGGTCTTACCGGTGGTCGACTTACGAATCTTGTTGCCAAGCGTGTCATCAGAGTGGTCAACGTCGACGCGGACCTTGCGGTCGCGCAGCGTCGCGGCAACCTGCTCGGCGTAGTCGGCAAACTCGCTGGCCACGGGGACGATGTTGACCTGGGTCGGGGAGAGCCACGTCGGGAACGCACCGTTGGTCGATTCGACCAGCACCGCGAAGAAGCGCTCAATGGACCCGAACAGCGCCCGGTGGACCATGTACGGCCGGTGCGCGTCACCGTCAGCACCGATGTAGGACACGTCGAAGCGGTCGGGCAGGTTGAAGTCGATCTGGACTGTCGAAAGCTGCCACTCGCGACCGATGGCGTCCTTCGCGTGGATGTCGATCTTCGGTCCGTAGAACGCCCCTTCGCCGGGATCGAGCTCGTACGCAAGCTCGAGGCCTTCGACCGCCTCAATAAGTGCGCTCTCGGCCATCGCCCAGCCTTCGTCGGTGCCGACCGACTTGGCTTCGGGGCGCGTCGAGATCGCGATGCGGGACGGCGTCCCCAGGCCGAACGCTGCGATGACGTCGATGGCGAACGTCACACAGTCGGCCACCTCCTGGACCACCTGCTCGGGGGTGCAGAAGATGTGGCTGTCGTCCTGCGTGAAGCCGCGGGCACGCAGCTGGCCGTTCACGACGCCCGACTTCTCGTAGCGGTACACGGTGCCGAGCTCGGCGAGCCGGACCGGCAGCTCGCGGTAGGAGCGAAGCCGTGACTGGTACGCGAGGATGTGGAACGGGCAGTTCATCGGCTTGAGCCGGTACGCGCTTCCACCCTCTCCCTCGTCGTCCGTGTCGACGGCCATGCCCGGGTACATCAGCTCGCCGTAGTTCTCGAGGTGGCCCGAGATCTGCCAGAGGTCTTCCTTCGCGATGTGCGGCGTGTAGACCGGCTCGTACCCGCGAGCCATCGTCTCGCTGCGGATCCAGTCCTCCATCTGCTGACGCACGCGTGCGCCCTTCGGCAGAAAGATGCCCAAGCCCGGTCCGAGCTCGGGTGGGAAGTGCGTCAGCTCAAGCTCGCGGCCGAGCTTGCGGTGGTCGCGCTTGGCAGCCTCCTCGAGCATCGTCATATGCGCCTTCAGCGCGTTCTTCGACTCCCAGGCTGTGCCGTAGATGCGCTGCAGCATCGGTTGGTCCTCGCGACCACGCCAGTACGCACCCGCGGTGCGCAACAGCTTGAACGCGGGAACGCGCTCCGAAGACGGGATGTGCGGGCCCCGGCAAAGATCGGCCCACGCCTCATCGTCACCGCGCATGTTGCGGTAGACGGTGAACACGGGATCCTCCCCCTCCGCGGCCTCAGCCGCATCCTGGGTGTCGCCGGCGCCGATGGCACCGGTCGAAACGCGCTCGACGACCTCCGTCTTGTACGGCTGGTCGGCGAACATCGCCAGCGCCTCGTCCTTGGTGACCTCGACGCGTTCGAAGCTCTGGCGCTCCTTCATCAGCTGCTTCATCCGGACCTCGATCTTCTCGAGGTCGTCAGGGGTGAAGGGGCGCTCGACGTCGAAGTCGTAGTAGAAGCCGTTCTCGACCGGCGGCCCGATGGCCCATTTCGCGCCCGGGTACAGATCGGTAACGGCCTGAGCCATCAGGTGCGCGACCGAGTGTCGGAGGATGGCGCGGCCTTGCTCTGTGTCAGCGTAGATCGGCACGACGTCCACGATCTCACCGGTGTCAGGCAGCGCCCGGTCGAGGTCCCACTCGGCACCGTCCACCTCGGCTGCCACGATCTGACCACGGATCGCCTCGAGCGCTTTCAGGGCGACCACAGCCGTCGTCCCCGTCTCGACCTCGGTGGTCGCGTCAGATGATCGAACGGCGATGCGGGCCACGGGCCTGCTCCAGTGCGGTGGTGGGTCTGAGTCGGTCGCCGGAGGCTACCGGCGACACGCCGTCAGGCAGCAGCGTTCGTAGCGCACCCCCCTAGGCTGCGCGACATGCCGCAACGGATCTTGCTCGTCGACGACGACCCCACCGTGCGCGCCGTCGTGGCGCGGTACCTGCAGCGCGCCGGTTTCCGCGTGGACGCGGTCGGGGATGGCCGCACCGCACGTCAACGGCTTGCCGAGTCGACGTTCGACCTGGCCATCCTCGACATCATGCTGCCGGGCATGGATGGGCTGTCGCTGCTGCGCCTGCTGCGCGACGACGGTGATGTCACGCCGGTCATCCTGTTGACCGCTCGCGGCGAGGAGGCCGATCGGGTCACTGGCATCGAGCTCGGCGCAGATGACTACGTCGTGAAGCCGTTCTCGCCGCGCGAGCTCGTAGCACGCGCGTCGATGGTGCTCCGGCGTGCGGCACCGCCGGTCGCCAGAGCGCCCCTGACCTTCGGGGAGCTTCGCATCGACCCCGGCACCCGTGCGGTGGCGCGCAGCGGTGTCGCCGTCGATCTGACACGACTGGAGTTTGACCTGCTGCACTTCTTGGCATCAAACCCCGCGCAGGTCTTCAGTCGGGCGGAGCTGCTGCAGCACGTCTGGGAGAGCGCACCAGAGCGGCAAGACCCTTCGACGGTGACAGTGCACGTGCGTCGGCTGCGAATCAAGCTCGAGCCAGACCCGAACGTCCCGCGCTGGATCGTGACAGCGCGCGGCGTCGGCTACCGGTTGCAGCCATGACCGGGCTGCTGACGACGATCGGCCTGTTAGGCCTCGCAGGCCTGCTGGCGGCCGAGCTGCTGCTGCGTCCTAGCCCGATGGACCGCATCGGGCTCACCGCGCTGCTCGGCGGCGTCACCGTCCTGTCGATGCTGTTGGCGACGGCGCTCCAGCGGTTCACCCGCCGGTCGCTGGCGCTCGGGGTGCTCGCAACCTCGATGGTGGCCGTCGTGGTGACGGGCCTGGCAGTGTCAGCTGCTGCCGGTGCCATGTTCGTCAGCTCGCACGATCTGCGGCTGGTGCTCGTCGTGCTGGGGCTCGGTGTCGGCGCTGGCCTCGCGCTCGCGCTCGGGCTGGTGCGGCCGCTCGTCGGCGACCTCGACCGCATCGGCCAGACGGCCCGTGCGGTCGCCGCGGGCGATCGGTCAGTGCGCACCGGTGTGCACCGACCAGACGAGCTGGGCTCGACTGCGTCCGCGCTGGACGGGCTGATCGATCGGCTGGCTGCAGCCGAGTCTGACCGTGCCCGGCTCGAGACAGCGCGCTCCCGATTCTTGGCAGCGATCGGGCACGACCTGCGCTCACCACTGACGGTGCTGCGGTCTGGCCTTGAAGCGGTCGAGGACGGCATCATTGATGACGTCGACGAGCTGGTCGGCACTCTCCTGCGTGAGGTCGACCTTCTCGGCTCGTTGGTGGAGGATCTGTTCCTGCTGGCGCGGATCGAGTCCCACGGCCTCCAGCTCCGTCATGATCGGCTCGATCTGGCTGAGCTGGCCGACGAGGCCGCCGAAGCTGTGACCCATCTGGCTCGTCGACGTGGCGTAACGATCGTGGTGTCCGCGCCGCACGGGATACCTGTCGATGGTGACGCCCGCGAGCTCGGCCGAGTGCTGCGCAACCTCCTCGACAACGCGGTGCGTCACACGCCGGACGACAGCACGGTGCGCGTTGTCCTCGATGACGTGTCCCGTGCAGGGAACGTCACCGTTACCGTGCTGGACGAAGGACCTGGTTTTCCGGCTGATCGGCTCGAGGTGCTGTTCTCATCTTTCGTGCGAGGCACACAGGCTCGCGCACGCGATGGCGGTGGGGCGGGGCTCGGACTCGCGATCGCACGCGGCCTCGTCGAGGCACACGGCGGCCGTATCAGCGCCGCCCCGGGACCCGGTGGGCGCATCGACGTGCAGCTCCCGGTGGCCGTATGAGCTCGCTGTCTCGCATCGACGTCCTCGGCCGGCTGCTGCGGCGATGCGCGACGCCCCGAGGCCCACGCCAAACAGACGCCGCCCGCACCTGGGCCCGCACGGACGACGCCGGTCGCCGTCGACTGCTACGGGCCGCCGTCGATCCGGCGGCGGCGCGACATGTGGAGCGCGCCGATGCCCGGCACGTCGTGGACATGCTCGCAGCAGCCCGCGCCGGACGCCGACCGCTTGACGTGATCGCCCCGATCGTCACCGGCCTGCTGGTGCTAAGCACCATCTGGGGCTTCGGTCGGGCCGCCGTCCCCGGCAGTGCCACGTGGTTCCTGCTCGGCGGACTGCTGGCCATGGCCGTGACGTGCACCGTCGGATGGCGGCGCGCCGCGGTGCGGCGAGCCGGAGCCCGCGCCGTGCGTCAGGTGCTGCGGCGCGCGGCGTCATAACACGACGGACTGACGGCGTTATATGCCGGCGCGCCACGCCGCCACCAGTGATACCACCGGCGCGCCGAACACCGCGCGTGCCGCTACATCGAGCCTCGCGCGGGTCGTTCCCGGGTCGCCCTGCGATGCCTGTCCGGCCGCGAGGTAGAACGCCCCAACGGCGTCGCGGCCGTAGGCATCGAGCAGGTAGTCCACGAACGACCACGATTGTTGGTAGCTGAGGAAGATCCGGTCGCGACCGCCCACACTGAACTGCGCATCAGTGGGCAACGAACCCTCCCACCCGGTCCGCGCCAAGCTGTCGAGCAGCAGGGTGCCGGTCGTTGACCGCTGTTCGCCCAACGCTTGCGCCACCCCTTCCTCGACCCATGACGGCAGGTCTGACGAGGAGGACGGACGGCTTGCGGCATGGACCAGCTCGTGCACAAGGATGCGTTCGCGTGTTGCCGACGAGCGGTCAAGGAAGCGATTCGTGTTCAGCACAATCCGTGAGCCTGACATCGTGAGCACCCCGAGCTCTCCGACCGGCGACGCTGTTGCGAACGCGATGAAGTTCGACAGGTCATACGTGACGTGCAGCAGCTCTGCAAGCTCGGCTTCGTCGCGAGGGACGATCACCGGAACCGTGCCCGGCCATGCCAGCGGCCAACGGGCGGTGGCTGTCGCGAGGGCCCCTTGCGCTTCTTGGAGCAGCGCGTCAACGGACCCTTGGCCCGGGTGATGTAGCAGCAGCAGCGAGCCCTGACGGGTCGCGATGACAGGCCCTTGATCCCAGAGGTGGTCGGCTGAGACCAGCCCAAGCGCTTCCGCATCGCTGTCCCCGGCGACCGTCCAGCGACCGTCGCGCTCGCGCAGTGTGAGGAACAGGTGCTCGCGCAACGGCCCCAGCTCCTCCATCCCCACCAGCTGGTGATCCTCCAACACGTTGATCAGCAGCCCTCCTTGGCCAGGCAGATCACGCGACGTCACATCCGGCAGCGAGCTATCAATGGTCAGCGCATAGCTGCTGAACGGCACCCCACGCATGTCCTGCAGTCGTTGCAGCCACCGACGACCGAACGGACTCTCGGGATCGTGCAGCCACGGCCGCAGCGCCGAAGCATCCGCAGCCAAGAACGCCGCGGAGATCCCGTCCAGCATGGCATCGACCGCGTCAATGTTGTCTGCCAAAGCCACCGGGCCGGCAGGGGCAGGGGCCGCCGTCGGCGCCTCTGCGATCGAAGCGGGGAGCCCAGCAGCAGCGATGGTGCCGGCGCCGGCTGCACCGCAGCCGCTGATGGTCAGCGCAAACACGCACATGACCAGCATCCTGCAGACGCAACGCGCAGCGACCTTCGTTGACCGGTTCACCGCAGCCCCCGTCCTGTCGTCGGTCGCGCGGCGCCCAGCGTGCCCGACCGCGGGCGGCGACGCCGCGTCCCCGCTACGCCGCCTGCCACCGCCACCAACGCAACGATGCCCCGGCCGTGTGGCTGGGGCATCGTGGTGCGGTGGGCGCGGGAGGTATCGAACCTCCAACCTCTGCCGTGTGAAGGCAGCGCTCTAGCCATTGAGCCACGCGCCCGTGGTGTTGCTAAGCGGCCGGGACGATAGCCGCTCGACGTGGTTCGGGCCAGCTGGGCTACGCACAGCACGCCTTCGCTGCCCAGCTTCACGCGTCTCCATCGGAGCTGAAAGCAGCTGTCGACAACAACGCGCGTAAAGGCCCGGCAGCCACGCGCAGCCCGATCGGCTCCACAAGCTCGCTCGGGAGCTGCTCGATGGACACCACAACTTCTGACACATCGTAGAAGAGCTCGGCCACCAGCATCACCTCGCCGCGAGCGGTCTGTGTACGTAGCAAGGGGCTCGACACGCTGACCACACGCCCTACGTCGGTGAGCAGCCACAGCACCAGCCCTTCGTTGGCACCAAGCTCTGGCACGCCGGTCAAGAACATCGCGACACGCTCGATATCGGCCGCTGCGACCGCGTCTACACCGTCGCTCGTGGTCAGCTCGACGGCGTCTCCCTGCGCCAGCAGCGCCAGCGTTTGCTGCTGCGCGGTGGCGACGGCCATCAGCCCCTGCGCCTCAGTCCGGATCCAGACAGACCACGCCAGCACCAGAAGGAGCAGGACCGGCGCGAGCCCGAGCAGCACCGCACGCCACGGCCACTGTCTCCACGGCGCTACATCCACGATCCGGGGCGGGACGTCCCGGTTCGCGCGGGCGTCTACCTCGGTCGCACCTACCGCTGTCGACCGCTCCTCACGCTCGGTTGCGATCAGCGTGCTGGCGATGTCGCGGAGCTCAGCGACACGCGACCGGCACTGCTCACAGCCCGCCAGGTGCGAACGGAAGCGGGCCGCGTCCACCGTGTCGAGCCCCCCGACCACGTGCCCCACGGCCAGCCGTTCGTAACGCTGGTGCGCATCTGCCATATCTGCAACCTTCGTGCTCGGCTCGAGTGGTCGTCAGCAGCTGTTGGGCAGATACTGCAGCGGGTCGACCGCCGTGCCGTTGACCCGAGTCTCAAAGTGCAGATGTGAGCCGGTGGAGTTACCGCTGTTGCCAACAGAACCGATCCGTTCACCCCGCGCAACCCGCTGCCCGACATACGCGATGATCTCGCTCTGGTGGGCGTACGCAGTGACGATGCCATCGCCGTGATCGATCAGGACAAGGTTCCCGTAGCCACCCTCATACCCAGCCGCGATCACAACACCAGCCTTCGACGCCCCGATCGGGTTTCCCGTGTCCCCATCGATATCGATGCCCTTGTGCTGGCGACCCCAGCGGTAGCCGAACCGCGACGTCACCGACCGACACAGCGGCCACCCATAACCAGCGGAGGATGGCGGGGACGCCGCGACCGGAGTCGACTTGGCATCCTTGATCAGCTTCTCGATCCGGCCGAAGTCTCCGGCCAGGTCCTCCTCGAGCCGCTCGAGGTCGTCGACCTCTGCACCAGCGACCCGCAACGCTTCCGCACGTGATGCTCGCAGCGCTTCAACGCTGTCGAGCAGCGCCTGCTGGGCAGACTGCATCGACACCAGCCGGTCCATCTCGGCGTCGAACCGTTCCGATTCAGCTGCCAACGCGAGCCGTGCCGTGACCACTGTCTCAAGCGCCGTCCGGTCGGCGTCGGTTATCACGTCGAGCAGCGACGACCGGTCGAAGGCATCCTGAACGTCGTCAGCTCCAAGCACCGCCTCAAGCTCGGCGCCGCTGCCGTGCATGTAAAGGTCGACGGCGCGTGCCGACATTCCTGCCTCAAGACGGGCCGCCTCGAGCCGTAGCTCGGCGAGCCTGCTCTCGGCCTCGGCGGCCTCGATCGCCTGTCGCCCAACGGCGCTGGTGGCCTCGTTTACCTGGGCCTCAACCCCAGCCAGCTCCGTGTCCACCAGCGCGAGAGCCCGCGCCGCAGCGTCCTTGTCTTGCCCTGCATCTGCGAGCTGTGCCGCCACCTGATCGACGTTGCGACGCGCCTGCTCCAGCAGCGGATGCTGCGAGCTATCACCCTCAACGGCCCAGGCCAGCGGCAACGCAGACACAGCGATGACGACGGCCAAGAACGCAGCGACGTGCATGCGACGGATACGGAGCTCGAGTAGCAGGAGACGGGAGGTGGCAACGAAGGGTGCGGCACTGGCGCCCAAAACGACGGACCCAACAACCACACGTGCGCTCCACGCGGTGTTCGCGTGTTGCACGACCAGAAGGGTAGCTCGGGTAGCGTTGGAGGCTGAAGTGGCCGATCGCTCGGCCCATACGTCTGAAGGAACAGGATGTCACGGCGCGCCCTGATTATCACGGGCAGCGTCGGTGCGCTGCTCCTAGTTCTGGCTGCAACCGGTCTGGTGGTCGCGTCCAGCAGGGCGGACCAGATCATCGCAGGCGTGCGCGTCGAGGGTGTCGATGTCGGTGGGCTTGAGGCGGCCGACGCCCGCGACGCGTTGCAGGCGCTCGTTGCATCACGCTCAGCGCAGGGCGTTTCGTTCGTGCACGCCGGCGTGACCTTCGAGATCGACCCGGTCGAGGCCGGCGTGGCCGTCGACATCGATGGGCTCGTGGACGACGCGCTGGATGCGGGACGAACCGGCGCCTTTTTCAGCGATCGCCGGTCTGCGCTCTTCGGCAGCGACATCGAGCTCGAGCTCGTTATCGCCCTCGATGAGGATGCCATCACGGCTCGGATCGCCGAGATCGCCGGCGTTGTCGATATCGAGCTGTTCCCCGGTGGGGTGACCGTCGATGCGGTCACCCTGCAGATCACCCCAGAGGCACCGATCCCGGGCGTGCGTGTGCTGCAGCTCGAGGCGGTCGCGATGACGTCATCCGCGTTGACAAACGGCAGCGTGGAACCGATGGTGTTGCCCGTGGACATCACCGAGCCAGACACCGACGACGCGGATGTCGCCGCGCTGGCTGCGCAGGCCGCGTCCACGGTCGCAAACGACCTACATCTGACCACCGTGAACGGCGACGTCGTCCTGTCCCCGCGTGAGGTTGCTGCGCTGCTGTCGTCGGAGGCCGTCGGCGTCGGCGATGCGGCCACGCTACGGCTGGTGATCACACCCGACGCGGTGCGCACCCAGCTGCAGGAGGCGCTCGAGCCGCTCACCCGGGCGCCGGTGAACGCCAGCTACGACGCCCCGGCGATCCCCGCAACAACGTTTGACCTGAAGCAGGACGCGACATGGCGTCCGGTGCCGGCCACCGTGTCGGTGATCGAGGGACGCGACGGCAGCTCTATCGACCCGACTATCACAGCCGAGCAGCTCACGAACGCGGTGGAGCTGGGACTGCGAAAGATCGTGCTCCTCCTCCGCGAACTGCCGCCGGCGTTCACGACAGCGCAGGCGCGCGAGTCGCTCCCAGACACCCTCTTGTCCACGTTCACCACGTATCACGCGTGCTGCGCGGCCCGGGTGCACAACATCCAGCGCCTGTCGGACATGGTCGACAGGACCGTAGTTCTGCCTGGTGACCAGCTCTCGATCAACCAGATCTCTGGGATCCGCAAGTGCAGCAAAGGATTCAAAGCCGCTGGGATGATCCTCAAAGGCGAGATCGTCGACTCGTGCGGTGGCGGCGTCTCGCAGTTCGGCACCACCACTATCAACGCAGTTTTCTTCGCCGGACTGACACCCGACGCGTACAAGCCGCACAGCTTTTTCATCTCGCGGTACCCCGCTGCACGTGAGGCGACGCTGAACTACCCGTCACCCGACATCGACGTGCAGTTCACCAACGACACGGGCACCGCACTTCTGATTCGCGCGTCACACACCGCGACGTCAATCACGGTCACGTTCTACGGCAGCTCCGACGTCACTGAGGTGCGAGCCGACGTGGGCAGCCGCAGGAACATCAAGCCGTTCAAGACCGTCCGACGCGTCAACAGCGACTTGGCAGGTGGCGCCGAGAACCGTATTCAGGGTGGTCAGGATGGGTTTTACATCTCGCTTACTCGCACGATAGTTCGCGGATCGGACTCGACCGAGGACGACTGGTCCAACACCTACGTGCCCGAGACCGAGATCTACGAGTACAACCCTGCGAAGCCGAAGCCGAAGCCAACCGAACCAGCCCAAACCGAGCCAGCCGCATCCGAGCCGGCCGCATCCGAGCCGGCGACACCGACCGAGCCCGCGGACGCGTGAGTGTGAGCCGGCCGCTCGTGTGCGGCCGTCGTCAGGCTGCCCGGCGACGACGGGCGTAAGGCGGCAGCGCGCGAAGCCCCGTCGATGGCAGCTCGTCCTCGGTCGTGGTCGCTGCATCGGTCGACTCGCCGACCCGTACCAGCGGTCGTAGCCACCGCCCATCCGGCTCCTCAAGCCAGCCGGCGAACCGCGCCCGGAGCGGGCCCTCATCGTCCACGCGGCCAGCGAGGCGGACCGCCACGGCACGTTCGAGGTACCCGACCCGCCACGGCGTGCCACCGCCGTCTGCCCAGACCGCAACTGCGTGTGGGTCAGCCGGGTTGTCCGGCTCGGTCCGAAGCACCAACGGAGAGCGGTCGAGCTCGGCGCCACCGCGGGGGCGGATGGCGAACGTGTGCCCTCGCACGGGCGTATGGAACGGCCGCACAGTCGAGCGGACCGACGGGTCGGAGGTGGGCGGAGTGGCAGCATGTGTGTTGTTCATACCGAGAGCGTGCCTTCGCCCTGTGACAGGTACTCCGGGCAGCGGTCTTTCCGCGGGCAGAACCGGCACCAGCGACCCGCCTGCAGCGTCTCTGGGGCGTCGGCGGGCAGCAGGCGCGCAGCCTGATCAATGCCGTCGATCGTGCGCCGCACAGCGCTCCAAAGATGCTCCGGCGTCATGTCCTCCACGTCCCATGCGCCCTCGGCGACGTAGTAGCTGGCCCAGCGGTACGGCGGCTGGCGGTGCTTTAGGGTGAGCAACAGAGCGTAAAACCGTAGCTCCTGGCGCTCCTGTGCTGGGCGGCGCATGCCCGTCTTAAGATCGACCAGCAGCATGCGCGAGGTTGCGTCGCGGACACGGCCGAGTGTGAGGTCCGGTGTACCCAGCAGCACCACCCGCCCCCCGACCAGCTCGGCACGGACGCTCTGCTCGAAGCGTGGCTGAGCCCAAGAGTCCAGCTGCGGCCACACGTCACGGTGCTCGGTGAGATGCTGCTCGACCTCCTGGCGCACCGACGCTGCCTCGTACTCGTTCAGCTCGTTGCAGTACGTCGCGAGCGCGTCGCGCGGCCGCGTGGATGCCTCGTGCCACGCGGCATCCACGAGCGCCTCCGGTGCAAGAGCACGACGCGTGTCGTGGTCGCGCTGGATGGCAAGATGCGACAGCGTGCCGACTGCGATAGGCCGGTTGAAGCGGAACTTCTCCTCAAGCGCCCCGCGGTACAGGCCGTCGCAGACCAGTCGGTCCAGCCGGGACTTCGACACGAACAGACTCTTGCCGTAGCGATCGCGATCGTCGCGCGCGCCACCATCTGCGAGCAGCCCGTGCTTGGCAAGCGCGGCACGCGCACCGTCCTCGAGCGCGTTGCGCAGCTCCTCGGCCAAGCCTGGTTCTGCGATCGGACGCGGCGCGTCCCACGCGAACAGCTCGTCGCGGAGGCGGATCTGGGCTGCGGTCACGGCTTCCATGGGCTGCACGCTACAGACGCTGTGCGACGCGCCGTCGCAGCGGGTCCGAGCGAACGGCAGCTACCAGCCCGCAAGCTGCCGCAACGACGCCTCGTCGAGGTCGGCCCGCACCAGCGTCCCGTGGGCGATCAGCACTGGCACCCCGCCGATGCCCTCCCCACGCGCCGCGTGTGTGCGCCGACGTACAGCTGCCACGCCCCCGCTGTCAGCCAGAAGGGCGTCCACCAGCTCGCCGTCTAACCCGACATGGCCCGCCAGCGATGCGACGACTGAGGGGTCGCCGAGGTCGAGGTCGTCTCGCCAGTACGCCTGATACGCGGCTGTTCGCCACGCGGCGCCAAGACCGACATCGTCGGCCAGGTCTGCGATGACGTGCACCAGCACAGTCGGCGGGCGCCGCGACGGGCGCCGCAAGATCAGACCCAACGTGTCGGCGTCAGCGCGGACCCGTTCCAGCTCTGCGAGCACGTCCAACGTCACGGGGACCGTCGCGTCCAGCCCGAGCACGTCGATGCCGCGGAATGTGACAGGCACACCCTCGTCTGCAAGCCGTTGAAGCCGCGCCACGGCGATGGCCGAGGCGGGGCTGGTGATGTCATGGGTAAGGGTCAGCACATCTGCAAGGCTACGGTCTGAGCACAACCCGTACGTACAGCTGCGCGGGCTGGCAGGCCGCAGCAGGTCAGATCAGGGCTGGTCGCCGACCGTGATCCGTCGCAGCCGTGAGGCGGCCCAGGCGCTCCACGAACCGACAAACAGCTGTCCATGGCCGTGACCCAGGTGCTCGAGCACCAGCAGGTCATGACAGGCGGTGACGCCCGACCCACACGACGCAACCGCTGTCACGCCGCCCGCAAGCAACGGGTCGTAGATCGCTGCGAGCTCATCGTCTGGTCGCAGCAGCCCGTGCTCGTCGAGGTTGTCGGTGAACGGCACGCTGACCGCACCCGGGATGTGACCCGCACGCGCATCCGGGCCAGCCGAGTCCCCGCGGTAGCGCGCTGCGTCCCGAGCGTCCAGCAGCAACGGCGCATCGAGCACGTCGTCGATGCCAACCAGCAGCTGCTTGGGGAACGGCCTAAGTGGCACCAGCGTCGGGTTGGTGACAGCAGGCTCCTGCGCACGCGGCATCCCCCACCCTTCGAGGCCGCCGTCAAGCACCGCTGCATCGAAGCCGGTCGCGCGCAGCATCCACACCAGCCGGGCTGCGA
>JBLFZR010000002.1:0-55554 GCA_047610595.1 Nitriliruptoraceae bacterium
TCGACCAGCAGCTACCCACCGAGCTCGCGCTGCGCTCGTGGCCCGGTGCCGTCGCAGCCGACGTCGCAGCGCCGCTGGTCCGGGACGTGCTGCGCGCCACCGTCACGATCGACACTGTCGAGACGGCGCGGCGCCAGCAAGAGGCAGAGGACGCGGTCGAGCCCATCCTGCGACAGTGGGACTCGGGCGACACCGTCGTGGCGGCTGGTGACATGGTCACCGACGTGCAGTTCATCGCGCTGGTGCAGCTGGGTGAGGCAGGGTCCGAGCCCGGCGTCGCGTTCGCGCGTGCCTTTCTGGCCATGTTGCTCGTGACGAGCATCGTGGCGATGTACTTGGTTCGCAGCCAGCCGACCATCTGGAAGGACCCGAGTCGCCTGTTCGTGCTGGCGTCCGTCGTCGTGCTGTCCGCCGTGCTGCTGTACGCAGTGAAGGTGCTGGCGGACACGTTCGGGACCGGCTGGTGGTTTGCGTTCCCGGTCGGCGGCATCGTCCTGCTGGTCGCGGTGCTCACGACACCAGAAACCGGCACCGCGTCGGTGCTGCCGCTCGGCGCGGTGGCGCTGCTCGTCGCACCGGCCGTGCCTGCGCTCGCGATCTTTATCACCGCCATCGTCGTTCTTGCCGCACCGATGACCGCTTGGATATCAACCCGCGTCGGTCTGCGACGGGCCAGCCTTCGAGTGGCGATCGCAGCGCCGATCGTCGCGGGCATCGTGGCGGTCGTCTTCGGACCACGTGATCAGGTTCCGGTCGTGTTGCTCGCAGCCGCTGTTGGCGGGCTGGCGAACATCGGCCTGCTGCAGGGCCTGCTGCCGGCGTTCGAAACGATCTTCCGTCTGGCGACGGTCACCGCGCTGCTCGACCTTGCCGACCGCAACCACCCGTTGCTGCGCGAGCTCGAGACCAAGGCGATGGGCTCGTACAACCACTCGGTGATGGTCTCGTCGCTTACAGAACGCTGCTGCCGCGAGATCGGAGCGAACCACCTTCTCGGTCAGGTCGCGGCGCTGTACCACGACATCGGAAAGGTTCGGCAGCCACACTTCTTCATCGAGAACCAGCGTGGCATCGCGAACCCGCACGACGACACCACGGCGCGGCAGTCCGCGGTCATCATCCAGAACCACGTCAAGGACGGGGTCGAGATGGCGGTCGAGCACCGACTCCCGCCGGACGTGGTCGACTGCATCCAGAGCCACCACGGCACGATGCTGGTTACGTACTTCTACCGTCAGGCGATCGACGAAGCTGGCGGCGATGAGGCCGCGGTCGACGAGGCCCACTTCCGTTACAAGGGCCACAAGCCGCGGTCCAAGGAGGCCGCGGTGCTGCTGTTGGCCGACTGCTGCGAGGCAACCACGCGCGCGATGGCGATGGACCGCGGCACGCTGCCGTCCGAGCTGATCGAAGCGACCGTCGACAAGCTGCTGCATGAGCGCGTGGAGGACGGCCAGTTCGACGACTGTGCGCTGACGTTCGTCGAGCTCAACATCGTCCGCGACACCCTCGTGGACGCGCTGACAGGCATCTACCACCCGCGCATCGCGTACCCCGGGCGCGGGACCGCCAGTCCTGCCGCCCGCTGACTCGGGTACCGTCAATCGTCAGAACCCTAGATTTCCGCGCGGCCCAACCGGTCGCGCCTGCACCAGCACGGAGCCCTGCCAACGTGAGCGAGTCCCCCACCGATCCCACTGATCCCACCGCTGAGACGCCCGAGGCCTCCGAGGTCATCGAGGACGCGCCCGTCGCCGAGGCGACCGAGGCTGACGCAGCCCCCGCCGCCGAGGTCGCAGACGCGCCAAACTCGGACGAGGCAAAGTCCGACGAGGCAAAGTCCGACGAGGCACCTGCCGCCGCTGAGGCCGCCGCAGACGAGTCTGATGACTCTGATGGCTCCGACGATTCGTCTGACGACACGGATGACGACTCGGATGACTCGTCGTCTGTTGACTCCGACGACTCCGACGAGAGCGACGACGGCCCACGTGAGCCGCTGCCGACGCCCGACGAGCTTCGTGTCGGCATGATCGCGGACGGCATCGTCGCCAAGCTTGTCGACTTCGGCGCGTTCGTCGATATCGAGACGCTGCGCGGCACCGCCACCGGCCTTGTCCACGTGTCCGAGGTTGCCCCAGGCTTCGTCGAGAACATCTACGCCGAGATCGGTGAAGGTGACGAGGTCATGGTCAAGGTCCTCTCGATCGGTGAGGACGGCAAGATCGGCCTCTCGATCAAGCAGGCCCGCGTGGACTGGCAGGAACTGCAGGAGCTCGACCGTCCGGTGCGCTCGAAGATCGACAAGGACTTCGACCGCAAGCTACGCAAGTTCATGCACGGATCGCAGAGCATCCAGGGTGAAGCCCGCCGCCAGAAGCGCCGCAAGCTCGGCCGCTGAGGTAGCAGGGCTTCGGTCCGCACCAGCACACACACAGAAGCCCGGGGGTACGACACCTCGGGCTTCTGTGTGTTTCTTGCCGTCTTGCGGCGGTTTTTCACCAGCGGGGGAGCGCGGCCCTCGCCGGATCTGCTGGCTTAGATCTTCGCTTCGTCGAGCCAGTCAGCGATGAGATCGTCGTCCTCGAGAAGGATCTGGAGCATCTCGAAATCGGCCTCGTCGAGGGGCTCGGCGTGCAGACAGGTGATGTCTTGGGGGTCAGGGAGGGACTCGACCAGCAGCAGCGCAGGCGCGCGATCGAGCTCTTCCCACGGTGCCATCTCGCCGGTGGCGAGCGTGACGTCGCCAGCCAGCAACGCGTGCACGACTGTGGGACCGGCCGGACGCACGATAAAGACGTCGCAGTCGGGGCACGAGAAGCCGTAGCGGTTGCCGCTGTCGGCCGCAGCGAGGTGCAGGGTCACACTCACGGGCTGCAAGACGACTTGGTCGTCGCACATGGGGCAGGTGGCTTGGATCGTGAGCATCACGAACTCCTCGTTCGTGATGATCAACGAGACAAAGGGCGGTGGGTGACGCCCGGGTCGGCGGTGTGCGCGGGGACGAACAAACAGCCTGACGCCCGTGACGCGTGTGGTGTCTTACGCCGGGGGAGTGGGGGTTTCGGGTGTGTCGTCGGCTGCTGCATCCGGGGTGGCATGCGCGGGCGGGTGGGGCTCGCCTTCGAGGTCGGCGATGACCAGCATGGCGTCGATGTCGTCCCCGGTCTCGCCGCGACGTGCGGCGGCGAGCTCGACGAGGACGAGCTCGTCGCGGGCCATGATCTTGGCCAAGATGTCGCCCTTGCCGGTCTCGCGTCCCAGCAGGACGGCGCCGGCGACGAGGAACACGAAGATCGCGATCAGGCCGTTGTTGCGGATGCCAAGACCGAGCCACTGGATCTGCTCATCGGCACGCAGCAGCTCCATCAGGAAGCGGATAACCCCGTACAGCATCAGGTAGAGGAGGAAGATCGATCCGCGCTTGTACTCACGCTTCTTCTCGAGCCACAGCATCACGACGACCGCGAGCAGGTTCAGCAGCAGCTCGTACAGGAACGTCGGGTGGAAGGTCGCGAAGGAGCTAAGTCCGTTCGGTCGGAAGCGCTCCTCAATCGCAAGCCCCCATGGCAGGTCGGTCGGGCTGCCAAACAGCTCCTGGTTGAACCAGTTGCCGAGCCGGCCGACCGCCTGCGCGACGGGCACTGCGATGGCGACGGCGTCGAAGAACGCCAAGATGGGCTGCTTCGTCAGCTTGAGCATCACGTACGACGCGATGGTGCCGAAGAAGACCCCGCCGTAAAAGGCCAGACCGCCCTCCCAGATGGCCAGGACCTGCCACGGCGCTAGCCGAGCGTTCTCGCCGAAGAACGTGTCAAGGTGGGTCAGGACGTAGCCGAACCGGCCGCCGAGAAACCCGATGAGGACGCCCCAGACCATCACACGATCGAGCGGCTCGATGTCGCCGCCGAAGCGGACGAACCGTCGACGGGTGATCGAGAACGCGATCGCGACGCCGATGGCGATCAGGATGCCGTAGTAATGCAGCTCAAGCGGGCCGATCTGCAGCGTGGCGTTGGCTGGGGACGGGATCGATGCCAGCACGGCGGTCCTGACGAGGTAGGGGTTACTGATGGTCGCGCGGGGCGAACCATACCGAGAACGCTCATCTTCCCGGTGCGGGGTGGTTGACAGCAGGTGTTCGTATGGGCAAGGTGGAAGTTCCACATGCGACGGCATGTGGACAGCGACGTCCCGCGGATCCCGTCCCGGAACCACCTGCTCGCTCCCGCACGTTCACCCTGCGTCACCGCACACGTTTTGTGCTAACGCGCAACTTCTGGCCCTGCTGGTCGTTACACCGGGTGGTCGTTCGTGCTGTGTGCCATCGGCTACGTGCGCCGACCTACCAACCTCCCTCCCGAACCCCCCAAAGGGCGTTCTCCGTGAAGAAAAATGAACTTCCAAGCGCCGAGGTGGCCGTCGAGGAGCTCTTCGAGCGCTCCTCCGAGCGCGGCTTCGTCCTCGTCTCCGAGATCCAGGAGCTGTACGACGCCCAGATCCACGAGGAGAACTGGGTCGAGAACTCTGTCGAGGAGGCCCGCAAGGCCAGCCTGCAGGTCATCGATGACGTCTCGGACGATGCGCCAGAGGACGTCAGCCTGGCTGACCCCAACGCCGCGCTCACGACGGACTTGGTCCGCCAGTACCTCAACGACGCAGGCAAGCACCAGCTGCTGACGAAGGAGGACGAGGCTGACCTCGCCAAGCGTTACCAGGCAGGCCTCGAGGCTGACAAGATCCTCGCTGACTCCACGAAGAAGCTGACGCCCAAGAACAAGGCGCTGATGAAGCGCATCTCGGTCGGTGGCGGACGCGCGAAGGAGCGCATGGTGCAGGCGAACCTTCGCCTCGTCGTGCCCCAGGCCCGCAAGTTCTCTGGCCGTGACCTCGACTTCATCGAGCTCATCCAGGAGGGCAACCTTGGTCTGCTTCGCGCGGTCGAGAAGTTCGACCACACCAAGGGCTACAAGTTCTCGACGTACGCCGTGTGGTGGATCCGTCAAGCGCTGCAGCGCGGTGTCGCATCCAAGGCCCGCACGATCCGCGTCCCGGCCCATGTCTGGGAGCTGTACGGCAAGATCCGTCAGAGTGAGCTGCGTCTGCGCCAGCGTAAGGCCGGCGACCCGACGGACGAAGAGATCGCCGAGGAGGTCGGCCTCACACCGGAGCGCATCCGCGAGGTGCGCGAAGCGATGCAGGACCTTGTCTCCCTCGACCGTCCGATCGGTGAGGACGGTGATGCCACGATGGGTGACCTCATCGCGGACGCCGACTCGACCGACCCGGCCGACTCGGCCCAGTCGCAGGATGCCGTTGCGCAGATCAACGCTGCGCTCGACGCGCTCGATGAGCGTGAGCGCGTGATCCTGATCCTTCGCTTCGGCCTCGCCGGGGAGGAGCCGCAGACGCTCGAGCAGATCGGCGAGCACTTCGGTCTGACCCGTGAGCGCATCCGCCAGATGCAGAACCGTGCGCTGGCCAAGCTGCGCCACCCGAGCCGGGCACACAACCTGTCCGGTCTGCTCGGTGTCCTGGAGCGCGCGGCCTGAGCTGGTGCATCTGACACATCGACACCTGCTGACG
Source organism: Nitriliruptoraceae bacterium (assembly GCA_047610595.1). GTDB lineage: Bacteria > Actinomycetota > Nitriliruptoria > Nitriliruptorales > Nitriliruptoraceae > JBFGFG01. The sequence continues at coordinate 5,587 of JBLFZR010000002.1, forward strand.
GCGGTCCTGGCCCTTGCGGTCGCGACCGCCGTCGGCCTGTTCGCGTTGTGGCCGTCAGCCAGCGAGGTCCCTTCGGGCGATCAAGGGACGCCACCGGTGCTGGTGGACGCCACGATCACGACGTACGCGCCGTACACCGAGCTGGTCGAGGAGATCACGGGCGTCAGCGGGCAACGAGCCCGCATGGTGCTTCGGCTCACCTCCGGCGATCGTGCCGAGGAGGTCGTCGTGCTCGACACGGGGCTGGACGGATATCCGCCGTTCAGTGCCGGCGACCGCGTCCAGCTCTCGCTGTCGACCTTCGGGGACGGTGAGGAGCAGTGGTTCATCGTCGACATCGTTCGTGGCGGGTCGTTGTGGCTGCTGCTGGCCGTGTTCGTCGGGGCCGTGCTGGCGATCGGACGATGGCAGGGCGCGCGGTCGTTGCTGGGCCTCGGTCTAAGCCTGCTGCTGATCACACAGTTCATCGTCCCGGCCATCCTTGCCGGTCGGCCCCCGTTCCTTGTGGCGCTGGTTGGGTCCGCGGCGGTGCTGCTGGTGTCGGTCTACCTCGCGCATGGGCCAAGTGTTATGACGTCCGCGGCCGTCGTCGGGACGATGGCTGCCTTGGCGATCACGATCGTCCTCGGTGCGCTGTTCGTAGATCTGACATCGCTGACGGGCTTCGCGAGTGAGGAGGCCGTGACGATCAGCATGACGGTCGTGGACCTCGATCTGCGCGGGCTGGTGCTGGCAGGCTTGGTTATCGCAGCCCTCGGCGTCCTTGACGACGTGACGGTCACACAGGCCTCGACGGTGTTCGCGCTGCACCGCGCGAACCCTGATGTGACGGCGCGGCACCTCGCGTCGCAAGCCATGCACGTCGGTCGTGACCACATCGCATCGACCGTGAACACTCTGGTGCTGGCGTACGTCGGTGCATCGTTGGGGCTGCTGCTGGTTTTCTCGACCGGTGGGCTGCCGCTGGGCGACCTGTTGACGTCTGAGATCCTCGCGGAGGAGATCGTCAAGACGCTGGTGGGCTCGTTGGGCATCATCGCCGCCGTGCCGTTGACGACGCTGCTGGCAGCCGCGGTCGCCGTAGGTCCCGACGGGCCGGGCGCCCCGGACGCGGACCACGTGAGCCACGCCCACTAGCTGCGAGATACCGGCGCACGGGCGGTGATCGGATGCAGCTGCGGCGGCGAAGCTCCCGCTGGCTGTATCCACGTGTCATCGGCGCGAACTGTGCTCCCGCTAGCCTCAGCGTTCCGAGTGAGCGCCGGCAGGCGCCGACTACCGTGCCAGGGAGGCAGGATGCTGGCGATCGGTCAGATCGTGATGGCAGCTGCCGAAGCCGACGTCACCAGCGCATCGCCGAACGGGCTGCTGCTGGTCGCGGCGCTTGGTGTTGTCGCGTTCGTTGTGGGACATGCGACGCGACGCTTCGTGTCTGAGGTCATCGTCTTCCTCGGCATCGGTCTGCTGGTTGGACCGACCGTGCTGGACGTGGTCGATGCGCAGGCGCTGGCATCGCTGGACCCGATCATCTCGCTGGCGCTGGGTGCCATCGTGTTCGGGATCGGCGAACGTCTGGAGATCCCGCGCCTGAAGGCGTTGCAGCACAACCTGCTGCCGATCGCCGTGCTCGAGAACCTGCTGGTGTTCGGTTTGTGCTTCGTCGGGCTGCTCAGCATCGGCCAGTCCGTCTCGGTCGCATATCTGCTGGCCGCGATCGCGATGTCGACCTCTCCGACAACACTCATCGCGGTCGTCGCGAGCAAGCGAGCCCGCGGGGGTTACACCGAGCTGATGATGGCAACGACTGCTGTCAACAACTTGCTGTCTGCGCTTGCCTACGGCATCGGGCTTCCGTTCGTGCTCGGGCGGGCCGGAGGCGCGCAGGTTGGACTGATCGCGTTCGTACAGCTGATCGTCGTATCCGCCCTGATCGGGGGGATCGGCGCCTTCATGTTGCGCCGCTTTATGCACACCGTGCACACCGCCGGTGAGCGGCTCCTGTTTGTCATCGTGGTGCTGCTGGCCGTTGTCGCAGTCTCGATCGCTGTTGACGCCCCAGTCGTGGTCTCCACGCTGGTGCTCGGCGCTGTGACGGCCAACGACCGCCGTGACACCTCGCCGGTGTTTAACGCGATGCGGACGCTGAACGCCCCGATCTTCCTGGTGTTCTTCGTCGTGGCCGGCGCCGACATCCACCTCGATGAGCTGATCACAGTCGGGCTGCCCGGCATCGTGTACGCGCTGGCCCGCATCGGGGGCAAGGTCGCCGGGCCATGGATCGGCATGCTGCTGCGTCCGTCCAGCCGGCGCACCGGCTGGGGACCGTGGCTTGGTGCTGGCCTGATGCCGTTCGCTGGTATGGCGATCGGTTTGGCTGCCTTCACCACCGAGCGCGCCGCCGAGGCGGGCCTCACGGAGCTGGGGAGCACCATCTCGGCCGTCGTGTTCGGTGCGGTCGTCGTGTTCGAGCTGATCGGCCCCGTCACCGTCGGTAAGGCACTTGATGCGGTTGGGGAGTCCGGACGCGACGATCTCGACGACGTCGACCAGTCCGCACCACACCTGATCCACCACATCCTCGTGCCGTTGTCGTCGCCCGAGATGGCCCGCCGCAAGGCGCCGCAGATCGTCGACCTCGCGGCCAGCACGAACGCCGTCATCACCGGGCTGCACGTGGTGCCCCCGGGGCAACAGATCGATCCGTTCGTTGGCGACCCAGCCCTTTCTGTCGTCGCCCAGCTCGCGCGTGCCCGTAACGTCCAGTTCGAACCGGTCGTGAAGCACTCAGCAAACGTCATCGACGCGATCGTGGAGGCAGCGCGTGCCGCCGCGGTGGACCTGGTCGTGCTCGGCGAGCCCGTGCCGACGATGATGGATCAAGGTGGCGCTGGCCGCCGGTTCGTGCATGAGGTCGCCCGCCGGATGCCGCGCGGGGTACGCGTGCTGGTCGTCCCGACGGTGATGGAGGAAGATGATCTGCCGGCCGGCGCGATGCCGTTGGCGGCAGGGGCCGATGCCTCGCCATCTGCGGTCTCAGACGTAGCTGCGACAGCGGCGATCGCGATGGACGTGACCGCGGCGGGGCCCGACGAGCGTCGGTGACTTTCCGCGCCTGCCTGCCTACCTTGCGTTCGCAGATCGACCAGGGTGCGCCGTATGGACGTCAAGCTTGGACCGGACACGTCGCCGGACGCTCGACCTACTGCGGATGTCAGAGAGCTGTTTGAGCGGGCCGCGGAGCGCGGATACGTGCTGCTGTCAGAGTTGGTTGAGCTGTATGACCCGCTGACGCACGCCAGCGACTGGGTTGATACAGCGGCGCAGCGGGCGCGAGAGCTACACCTGCAGGTCGTCGACGACCTCACCGAGGATGAGGACCGGCCTGACCTCGTCGTCGCGACCGGCTCTGCCGATTCGACCCGGCAGTACCTCAACGAGATCGGCCGTACGCCGCTGCTACGCGCGCAGGACGAGGTCGATCTCGCGAAGCGATACCAAGCTGGCATCGCCGCGACCGCGATGCTCGGCGCTGCAGGCGGCCGCCCGTCGGGCAAGAAGGGTGCGATGCTTCGGCGCTTGCAGATTGACGGCGAGCGTGCCAAACAACACATGATTCAAGCGAACCTCCGCCTAGTCGTTTCGGTTGCAGCGCGCTACCGCGGGCGTGGGGTGGACCTGCTGGCGTTGATTCAGGAGGGCAACGTCGGCCTGATCCGTGGGGTCGAGAAGTTCGACCACACCAAGGGTTACAAGTTTTCGACGTACGCGACGTGGTGGATTCGTCAGGCGCTGCAGCGCGGCGTTGCCAACACCGGGCGCGTGGTGCGGCTGCCAGTCCACGTGCACGAGCAGATGGGCAAGATTCGCTGGGCGCAGGTCGAGCTGCTCCAGCAGCTCGGCCGCGAACCGACCGACACCGAGATCGCCGAGGAGATGGGTATGCAGCTGACGCGGCTACGCGAGCTGCGGCTGGCCGCGCGCGAGATCGCGAGTCTGGACCGGCCGGTCGGGGAGGACGGCAGCGCGACGATGGGTGACCTTGTCGCCGACGCGCACGCGCCGGACCCAGAAGGCATGGCGACCGCGACGATGGCGCGCGACGAGATCATCCGAGCGCTCGCGGTGCTCGATGACCGTGAGCGTGCCGTGCTGATGATGCGTTACGGGCTCGTCGACGGCGAACAGCGCACGCTGGAGGACATCGGGATCGAGTTCGGCCTGACCCGCGAGCGCATCCGCCAGATCGAGAAGAAGACGCTCACCAAGCTGCGGCACCCGTCACGCAGCATGGGCCTGCGCGACCTCATCGGTGCCGTCGAGGCGGGGACCAGCAGCTAACGGCCATCGCAAGGCTCGTCATGCCCGTTCATGCCCGTTCATGGCCGGTCATGAACGGCGGGGCATGACCTGATGGTCGCTAGCCTCGGCCGGATGCGCATCCTGTCGTTCGCCGTCTGCCTGTTTGTGGTCCTGACCGCGTGCAGCGCCCCGACCGTCGAGCGGTCGACGTCAACGGCTGCGGCGGCCGGGCAGGAGGCAGCTCCCCGTGCACCGACGGCATCGTTGGAGCCCGTGTCTCCCACGCCGAGCCCCGATCCCACGCTGCCGCCGGGGCCGGACCGCACGGAGTTGGTGCGCCGGTTAGGCGTCGCGACGGCTGCGTTTAGCCCCGATGCGTTGGTATCGCTGGCGGTCGTGGACGCTTTGGGTCGGGTCGTCTACAGCCGCAACGGGGACGTACCGCTGCTGCCTGCGTCGACCGCGAAGCTGCTACCCGGTGCTGCTGCCCTGACGCTGTTCGGCTCGGACCACCGGTTCGAAACGCGCGTCGACGCCGTCGGTGCGCTGGATACGGCGGGCGTGCTGCACGGGCCGTTGGTGCTGGTTGGGACGGGGGAGCCATCGCTGTCCACGGCCGACTACCGCACCCATGTGTATGTCCGCCGTCCCCATGCCGCGCTCGAGCTGTTGGCCGACCAGGTCGCCGGCGCAGGCATCAAAGTCGTCACAGGTGGCCTACAGGCCGCGCCCGACCTGTTCGGCGAGACGCCCGAGGCGCCCGGGTGGAAGGACGGCTACCTGGACGTGCTTGACGCGCGGCGGATCACGGGGCTGACCGTGAACGCCGGCCTTGCGGTGACAGTGACCAAGCCGCCGCCTGACGTGGCGCTGCATCTCGTGGCGTCGCACGACCCAACCGCCACGGCCGTGGCGATCTTCGAGCAGCTGCTGGCGGACCGCGGGGTCGTGCTGTGGCCGACGATCGGTGACCCGTCGCGGCCGGCCACGACAATCGCGACGTTGGCCGGTCCGACGCTGCGTGAGCATCTGACGTTCGCGTTTGAGCGCAGCGACAACCAGACCGCCGACACGCTGATGCGAGTCGTCGGGGCGCAGTCGGGCGCCCGGACGTGGCAGACGTCTGGCGCGGCTGTCAGCGAGGTGCTGGCAGGGCTCGGCGTCGATGTGGCCGGGCTGGTGCTGATGGACGGGGCGGGGCTGTCGCGGCTCGATGCGGTGTCGGCGCTCCATCTGGCATCGACCGACCAGGTGATGCGCGCCGGGCCGCACGGGGATATCTGGCGCGAGGCCCTGGCAGAGGCGGGTAGTGAGGGAACGTTGCGACGTCGTCTGCGTGGGACGGTTGCGCAGGGCCGGTTCCTGGGCAAGACCGGGACACTCGATGACGTCACGGCCGTTGCGGGCACGATCGAGGGACCGGACGGTGTCCCGGCCTTCCATATGGCGGGCATGGTCAACCTCCCGCCGGGTGCCGGGCGCTTCCTTGACCGATTGGTGATGGACGACGTCATCGCGCTGCTGGCCGAGGACGCGGCCGGCTGTACGCGCACGGCGGCGCCGGAGGCGCGGGCGTCGGGTGAACCCGTTGTCGGTGGGCTGTACGTGACGTGCCCATCGCCAGCCCCGAGCCCGAGCCCGAGCCTGGCCCCGAGCCCGAGCCCGGCTGCGGGCGCGCCATGATGGAGGTAGATCTTGCGATCGTCGGTTCCGGACCTGCGGGGGCAGCCGCGGCGCTGGGTGCGCTGACTGCGGACCCGTCGGCCCGCGTGGTGCTGCTGGACCGGTCCGCGTTCCCGCGTGATAAGACCTGTGGCGACGGCCTGGGGCCGGAGGGTGCGGACGTGCTGCACCGCCTCGGTGTCGGTGTGATCTTGGACGGCGTGCCAGCGTTGCACCGGGTGCGACTCATCGCGCCGTCCGGTGTGATCGCCGAGGGGAACGCACCTCGGCCCGGCTACGTCGTGCCTCGCATGGTGCTCGACAACCAGCTGCGGGACGCCGCGATTGCGGCGGGAGCAGAACCGCTCCGCCACCGCGTCAAGACGGTGCGGCAGGTGGGTGACCATGTGGAGGTTGACGACGTTGTGCGGGCCCGCGTGGTGGTCGGGGCCGACGGTGCGAACGGGGTCGTGCGGCGTGCGATCGGCTCGGGGGACCAGCCGAAGCGGCACACCGGGCTGGCGATGCGCGGGTACGCCCACGCGCCTGGGATCGACGCGCTGGTCATCGGCTTTGTGCCGGACCGCTGGCCCGCGTACGTATGGGCCTTCCCGGTGGGTGACGGCCGGGTGAACGTTGGCTACGGCCCGTTCGACGCGCGGCTGGTCGAGAGCCGAGCGGGGTTAAAAGGATCGCTGCTGGCACATGCCGAGGTGCTCGGCATCACACCCGACCACGACACCCTGCGCGCGCATCACCTCCCGCTGTCGACGCACCGTCCGACAGCTGCTGTGGGGCGGGTGCTGCTGGTTGGGGATGCCGCGAGCCTGATCAATCCGTTGACGGGCGAGGGCATCTACTACGCGCTGCTGTCGGGGGCGATGGCAGGGCGGGCGGCCGTACGGTTCCCCGCAGATCCCGGCGCGGCGTACCGCGGCGCCGTTCATCACAGGTTGGCGCGCCATCTGCGCCATACCTCGCTGGCTGCGCTGGCGTTCCGCTCGCAGTTCCCGGTGGATTCTTCGGTGCAGGCCGCCGCTCGCTCGGTCGACGTGTTCGGCGACCTGTGCGAGTTCGCGCTGGGCACGGGGCTGCTCACGCCGCGGCTGGTGCGCGGGCTCACACGGGCGTGGATGTCTGGCTGAGGCAAAAGGACGAACGTCGCTGCGGCGGGCAGCATGCGCCGCCTAGCGTGACGGCATGGACAAAACTGCTGCCCCTGGCCGCCTCCCCATCACGCTCGGCGCCTTGCGCGCGAGCGGCTGGGTCGACCGCACCGTCCGGGAGGAGGTGGCGGTGAACCTCGCGGCGCGGCTGCGCGCGGGGCAGCCGCTGGTCACTGGTGTTGTCGGCTACGACGACACGGTCTTGCCCGATCTGGAGCGGGCGCTGCTGGCGGGGCAGGACCTGATTCTGTTGGGGGAGCGGGGTCAGGCGAAGTCGCGCATCGTGCGGATGCTCGCAGAGCTGCTGGACGAGTGGACGCCGTACGTGCATGGCTGTGAGCTGCACAGCGCGCCGGACCGGCCGCTGACGCCTGCCGCACGCGCGGCGCTGGCTGCCGGTGGCGACGACACCATCATCGCGTGGCTTCACCGCAGCGAGCGCCTCAACGAGAAGCTCGCAACCCCCGACACCGCCGTCGCGGATCTCGTCGGTGACATCGACCCGATGAAGGTCGCCGAGGGGCGTCACCTGTCGGATGAGGGCACAATCCACTACGGCCTGCTCCCGCGCACCAACCGCGGCATCCTCGCGATGAACGAGCTGCCTGACCTGCCGGAGCGCATCCAGGTCGCACTGCTGAACGTGCTTGAAGAGCGCGACGTTCAGATCCGCGGCTATCCGGTGCGCCTCGACCTTGATCTGCTGCTGATCGCAACTGCGAACCCTGACGACTACACCAACCGCGGGCGCATCATCTCGCCGTTGAAGGACCGCTTCGGTGCGCAGGTCCGCACTCACTACCCGCGCACCGTTGCAGACGAGATGAAGATTGTGCAACAGGAGGCCACCGCTCCGCCGTCTGGCATGCAGGTGCAGGTGCCGGAGTTCCTCACGGAAGTCGTGTGCACGCTGACACACGAGCTACGTCACGCCGATGAGGTCAACCACGCCAGCGGCGTGTCGGTGCGCTTCAGCATCGGCGCGTACGAGACGATGGTGGCGGGCGCTGTCCGCCGCGCGGTGCGGACGGGCGCGCCCGTTGCGGTGCCACGCATCGTTGACCTGTGGCCCGTGGTGGACGCGGCGCTTGGCCGGATCGAGTTCGACACGCTCGAGCAGGGCAACGAGTCGGAGATCGTCGCGATGGCGCTGCGTCGAGCCGTGCTGCGCGTCTGGCGCGAGCGCCTTGCAGGCACCGACGTGGGTCAGATGCTGCGCCGGTTCGAGGAGCGCAACCTCGTGGTCACGACCGGTCCGCTGACCACACCAGACGAGCTGCTCGGTCAGTTCGGCGAGACGGTTGACGGTTTGGTGGAATGGGCGGACGCGTTGGAGGTCGTCGGCAGCGACCCGGGGATGATGGCTTCGGTCGTGGAGTTCGTGCTGGAAGGGCTGCATCTGGGGCGCAGGCTCTCGAAAGATGCCGACGGACCGGGACGCTCGTCGGACGTGGCGTTTCGCGTATGACCAACGCCGGCGCGTCCGACCATCGGGCCTCGAGCTCGCGGTACCTCGCGTTCGATGGTGTCCAAGACCCGATGACGTGGCGTGTGGATGTGCGCGGTGCGCTGGCGCAGATGTCGGAGGAGGTGCTGCACGGCTTCGGCGTGCCGTCTGCCCTGCGGCGGCTGCTCGAGCGAGGGATGGACGGTGTTCGTGGGCTGGACGAGCTGCGACGCCAGCTTGCCGAACACCGCCGGTCCGTGTCGACGGGGCCTGCCTCGCAGCTGCTGCGCGACCTGCACGAGCAGCTCACCCAGATCGTTGACCTTGAGCGCGCTGCTCGGATCGACGCGGGGGACGACATGGGCGTGATTGAGCTCGAGCTGCTGCCGGACGGCCCCGCCGCACGGTTGCGCGCGCTGGGGGAGCAGACGTGGGTGTCCGGCGAGGCGCAGGACCAGCACGACGCGCTGCGTGAGCAGGTTGGAAGGCAGCTGTTGGAGGCACAGTTCTCGCAGATGGCCGGCGGGATCGCGTCGGTGACTGCTGAGGATCTTGCGGCGTTTCGGCTGATGATGGCCGACCTCAACGAGCTGATCGCGCAACGTGACCGCGGACAGGAGCCGGAGCTCGACGCGTTTTACGCGGCGCACGCTGCGTACTTCCCGCCGCCGAGACCGCAGACGCTGGACGAGCTGCTGGCGCAGATGGCGTCACGCATGGCAGCAGCCAGCCGGATGCTCGCCTCGCTGCCGCCCGACCAGCGCCGCCAGCTGCAGGAGCTGATGGACACCGTGTTGGACGATGTCGATCTGCAGCTACAGATGATGCAGCTGCAGGACAGCCTGCGCGAGCTGATGCCCCATCTGCCGTGGGACCAGGCTGACCTCGACGGCGAAGGATCGCAGGGTGAGGGCCCCGGACGCGATGGAACGGCTGCCGGCTCGATGTCTGGCCTGCTGGACGATGTGGAGCGGCTGGGTGAGCTCGAGCAGCTCGATGATTCCCTGGCCGGCTACCACCCCGGCGCCACGCTGGCGGACGTCGATGAGGAGGCGATCAAGCGTGCCCTCGGTGAGGATGCCGTCACCGACCTGCGGCGTCTCAAAGAGATAGAGCGGGCGCTCGAGGAGTCTGGTGCGCTTCGGCGTGACGCGGGCCGGCTTGAGCTGTCGCCGCGGGGTGCGAGGATGATCGGGCAGCAGGCGTTGACTGATCTGCTTCAAAAGGTCCCGCGCGAGACCGCCCGACGCCAAGGTGGTGCCGACCGCGAGCCGACCGGCCAATCCCGCGCATGGGCCTTCGGCGACACCGAACCCTTGGACGTCGGCCGCACCGTCGGCAACGCAGTGCGTCGGCAGCTGGCGGCCGGGCTGGACGGACCTTTGCGGCTGTCGGCTGACGACATGGAGGTGGTCGAGCACGAGATCCGACCCCGCACCGCCACGGCGCTGCTGTTGGACCTGTCGTACTCGATGGTGCTGCAGGGGCACCTGGTGGCGGCCAAGCGGATGGTGCTCGCGCTGGACGCGCTGATCACCGGCCAGCATCGCCAGGACTCGTTGCACCTTGTTGGATTTAGCGAGTACGCGCGCACGATCGGAGTCGGCGAGCTGGCGTCGCTCGGCATCGATCGGGTGTACGGCACCAACATGCAGCACGCGTTCGTGCTGGCACGGCGCCTCCTCCTCGATGACCCGCGCCCGCACAAGCAGGTGATCATGGTCACCGACGGTGAACCGACGGCGCACTTGGTCGACGGTCAGGCATGGTTCTCATGGCCGCCAGTGCCAGAGACGCTTGAGGCGACGCTGCGCGAGGCGATGCGGCTGGCGCGGTCCAACATCAGCCTCGACGTGTTTCTGCTCGAGGACGCGCACGGGCTGGTCGCGTTCGCTGAGCGCCTCGCCAAGATCACCGGGGGGGCCGTCACCCACCTGCAAGGCGAGGAGCTTGGTCGTCACATCGTCGCGGGCTACGGACGCGCTGGCTAAGCCGGGTGCCGGAGATCGCTGGCATGCGAGGGAATATGCTTGCTTTTGTATCCGTTTGCTAACATAAGTAAGCATTCGCAGATGCGTCCGGCGATCCCCTCCGACGCCGGACGCACTCGACTCCCCCCGCTCCCCTCCCGACGGGACCCGTTATGAAGCTCGTCCGAGACCCAAAGCTCGCCCGGATCGCAGCGCTTCCGCTGTTCGCCGGCTGCAGCACCCGCGAGCTCGCGGCCGTCGGTGCGGCGGCTGAGCTTGTCACCGTGCCCCGCCTGACAGAGCTAACCCTCGAGGGGACCCGTGCCGAGCATGTGTACGTGCTGGTCGATGGCATGGTTCAGGTCCGTCGAGGGAGCCGCGTGCTGGCGTACCTCAAGGATGGCGACGTCGTTGGCGAGCTCGGTCCGTTGGACCGAAGCCTGCGGACCGCGACCGTGACAACGATCGTTGACAGCGATGTGCTGATCATCGACCGCCGGCATCTGGTGCCGCTGTTGGACCGTTCGCCCGACATCGGCGCACGGTTCGAGGCCATCGCGGCACCCCGGCGCGCGGCCTGACGCAGGCCCCGCGTGTGAGTTCGGTTGGTCGTGCGGCGGCCCCGCCGATTACGGTCCTCCGACGAGCATGACAGCCTGCGGGCTACAGAGAGGTTCCACCATGGCGAAGTACGACGTGCAGCTGGCGATTATCGGTGCAGGGCCCGCGGGCCTGTACGCCGCCTACTACGCCGGCTTCCGTGGCATGTCCACGGTGTTGATCGACTCGCTCCCGGAGCCCGGAGGTCAGGTCGCAGCGCTCTACCCGGAGAAGCAGATCTTCGACGTGGCAGGCTTCCCCGCCATCAAGGGGCAGAAGCTCGTTGACCAGCTGGTGGAGCAGGCCGACCAGTTCAACCCCACGTACCTCCTCAACCACCGGGCCGAAGATCTCGAGACGCTTGCGGACGGGTCCAAGCTGATTCGCACCTCCAAGGGTGACGAGATCACCTGCAAGGCTGTGCTGATCACCGGCGGTATCGGCACCTTCACGCCACGGCCGCTGCCCGACAGCGAGAACTTCGTGGGCGACGGGCTCGTCTACTTTGTCAAGAACCTCGAGGTGATGCGCGACAAGGACGTCCTGATCGTGGGCGGCGGTGACTCCGCGTTCGATTGGGCATACAACCTCGAAACAATCGCGCGGTCGATCACGCTGATTCACCGTCGTGACCGGTTCCGCGCGCACGAGGACACGGTCAAGAAGGTCACCGCGTCGACTGTGCGCGTCATGACGCACACCGAGGTCGCCGCGATTCACGGCGAGGACTCGATCGAGTCGGTCGATGTGTTCAACAACAAGACTGACGAGCGCGAGACCATCAAGACGCAGGCCGTCGTCGCCGCGCTGGGGTTCAAGTCCGACCTCGGGCCGCTGCGCTCGTGGGACGTCGCGATCACCGGCCGTCACGTCACCGTCGACACGACGATGGCGACCAACATCGCGGGCATCTTCGCAGCCGGTGACATCACCGACTACGAGGGTAAAGTTCGTCTGATCGCAGTTGGCTTTGGCGAGGCGGCCACGGCTGTCAACAACATCGCGGCGTACATCGACCCGACCGCACGCGTGTTCCCGGGCCACTCCAGCGACAGCAAGTAGTCAGACCTCGCTCTCGGTCGGACCCCCGACCGAGACGCGCCCGATCGAGACGCGCCAGACCGAGCCCTGTCCACAGCTGTCGCAGGCTGAGCCGTCGCCATCGGAACCGACGCGGGCATCGTTACCGGTATGCATCCGAACCGGCCAGCTGATGAAGCACCTGATCGTCGTCGGGCGCCGACGCCGATCGTGCCGGTGGCAGTCGCAGCGATGGTGGGTGCGATCGTCGCACCGTCGCTGGAGCCGAGGCACGGCCTGCTGCTGCTGGCGACGGCCGCAGGGGTGCTGTTGTGGGCCCGCCGAGCGTCTGGGCGTCATACGGCGATGATGCGGATGTGCCTCGCGGTTGCGCTGCTGCTGGCGGCGCTGGCGGGGATGCGCCTCAACCAGCTGTACGGGGCGCCGCTGGTTGCGCGCGGGGCACAGGCGGCAGGCGGCCACGTCGAGCTGACGGTCGTGGGTGATCCACAGCTGGGTCCGTTCGGATCGTGGCGGGTAGACGTACGCGTCGAGACGCTCGACGGCCGTCCCAGCGGGCTGCGGGCCGAGCTGATCACTGACCAACCCGACGACCCAGGGACGCGTCTGCGAGGCACGGTCGAGGTACGTGCGACGAACGCCGACTGGCGGACCGCCCGGCACGTTGCAGCGTTGCTCACCCGACCAAACCTCACGGTGGTGACCGAGGCGGACGGCGTGATCGCTGCCACAACACGTCTGCGTGAGGCGCTCGCGGGCGCGGCTTCGGTGGCGCTGCCTCCCGGGCCGGCTGGGCTCGCGACCGGGCTGGTCACCGGCGATACGCGACTGCTACCCGACACCGACGCCGAGGCGATGCGCGACACGGGGTTAACCCATCTCACAGCCGTCTCGGGTTCGAATGTGGCGCTGGTCGCGACGGGCGCAGGGATGCTGGTCGCCGTGCTTGGCGTGGGCGCGCGTGGGCGTCGGCGCACCATCGTTGTCAGCATCGTGCTGTTCGTCGTGCTGACGCGCGCGGACCCATCTGTGCTGCGGGCGGCAGCGATGGCCGGCGTCGTGCTGCTGGCGCAGGCCCGAGGGCGTCGCGTGGCCGGTCTGCAGGCGCTCGGGGCCGCGCTGGTCGTCCTGTTGCTGCTGGATCCGCTGCTTGCGCGCCGGCTGGGCCTGCTGCTATCCACCGCTGCCACCGCGGGGGTGCTGGTCGTGGCGCCTGTGATCCGTCGATGGTTGTGGGCCAGGTTGGGCCACCGCGACGGGCGCATGCTGACCGCAACGCTGGAGCTGTTAAGTGTCACGCTCGGTGCGCAGCTCGCTGTGCTCCCGGTGCTGCTCGTTATCGGTGAGGACGTCCGGCTGGCGACGGTTCCAGCGAACATGGTGGCGGTGCCGGCAGCCGCCATCGCAACGATTTTCGCAACGTGTGCGGCGGTCGTGGTCAGCTGGGCGCCGGGTCTTGCGGGGCTTTTGTTGCGCGCGGCTGAGCCGCCACTGCGCTTGGTGCTGGCGGTGGCACACGGGCTGCGATGGTGGGGGCCGACCGTCGGCCCACTGGTTATGGCGGGGGCGTTGGCGGGTGTCGCCGGCTGGCGCTACGCCGTGGTGCGCGGTGCGGTGCGACGTCGCATCTCGGTCGGTGCGTTGGCGGCAACAGTTGCGGCCGCCACAGTGCTCGGTGGCCTGACCTCACGGGTCCGCGACCGCGACGCGTTCACGTTCACAGCTGTTGATGTGGGGCAGGGCGATGCGTTTCTGCTGCGGGCTGGGGATGCAGCCGTGCTCATCGATGCGGGGCGTGACGCCTCCGCCGCGAGGTGGCTGCGATCTGCTGGCGTCGACCGGCTCGACCTGCTGGTGTTTACGCACGCGGACGCCGACCACACCGGCGGCGGTCGTGCGGTGCTGCAGGCAGTCGATGTGGGTGCGGTGTGGCAACGGCCCCGTGCCGGCGAGGCACCGGCGACGCTCGCAGCGGTGCTTGATGAGGCCGCAGCGCAAGGTGTTGCGGTGCATGCGCCGGCGCGTGGGCAACACGTCACCGTCGGGCAGCTTCAGCTGCGGGTGTTAGGTCCGTCGAGCGCGACCGCAAACACGGGGCTCGACAACGAGGAGAACGAGTCCTCTCTGGTCTTACGGGTGGATGGACCCGGAGGTTCGGTGTTGCTGACCGGTGACACCGGGCCGGCGGCGCACGCGGCGCTGCGGCAACACCCCGCGCTGCTGGACGTCGACGTTGTCACAGTCCCGCACCACGGGTCGCGCCACGTCGACCTCGACCTCGTCGCAGCCACGACACCTGCGGTCGCGGTGGTCAGCGTTGGCGCCGGCAACGGATACGGGCATCCAGCTGACGACGTGCTGGATGCCATCGCCGACGCTGGCATCGTGCTGCGCCGGACAGATCGTGAGGGAACCGTCCACGTTCTCGTTGGCCCGGCTGCCCCTGTCGCTGCAGTTGTTTTGGGTGGCCGCGGCACGCCGAGCCAGATCCCAGGCGCGTTGTTTCCTCGTCGATCGCACGCTCGGAGTGTCGGACGCCAGCGGTATGGTCGCAGGTATGCGACCGTTCACGCTTGTGACCTCTGATGACGCGCTGCTGCTGCAGCGTGGTGTCGACCGTGCGCTCAAAGACCTGCCCGAGGGCGTTGATGTCGAGCGCGCAGACGTCGAGGAAGAGGGCCTGCCGGATGTGCGGACCGCTTCGTTGTTCGGCGGATTCACGGTGCACCTCTTGCGGTTCAGCAAGGTGCCGTCCGGTGGGATCTACGACGAGCTGTTGTCGCTGGCGGGCGCGTCCGACGGCGACACCGCGACCGTCGTGGCAATCAAGCACGGGACGCCGGCGCTGCCGGTGTCGCTGAAAAAGGTCGCCGATGCTGCTGGTGCGGGGGCGCATATCGCGATCTCGCGACCGCCCGACTGGGCTGATGAGCAGTGGGATCGGCTGGTCGGCGACGAGTTTCGCGTCCACGGTCGCAACGCGGACGCGTCCGCCATCGTGGCGGTCCGGGGGTACGCCGGCCTCGATCCCAGCACGATCGCCGTGCAGGTCGCGTCCGTCTGCGCTGCGGCGCCGGGGGACAAGACACGCACCCTGGGCGAGGCAGATGTTGACAGCGTCCTCGAAGGACACGGACGCCAGTCCGGCTTCGCTGTGGCCGATGCCATCGTGGCGCACGACGTCGCAGCCGCGGTGATCGCGACCCGGGGCGCGCTCGCGGGCGGCGACGAGCCGCTCGCGCTGCTGGGTGCGATCGCCTACCGGCTGCGCCAGCTGCTGGTCCTACGCGGCGGTGGTTCGGGGCAGGCTGCAGGGCTCGGGCGCCGTCCGGTCAACGGAGGCCGGCTGCGCAGCCTGACTGCCGAGGCCAAGCAACAGTTCGGCCCGGGCGAGCTTGCGTGGGCCGTCGACCGGCTGGCGCGGCTGGACCACGATCTGAAAGGCTCGGACCTGCCTAGCGATCTGCTGCTGGAGGTCGCCGTGATTGAGTTGGCGTCAGGCACGACCGTCGACCCGCTTCGGCCCACGCACACGCGGCGTCCGTTCCCCACGTCGGTCTGACGCTGGGACGCCGTCGTAGCACAGCCCCTGCGCCGCAGGTCGTCGCTTAGCTGCTGGCCGCAACGAGCTGGCGCGTGCTCACGATGCGCCATCCTCGACAGCGGAGCGCAGCGCGCGGAGCGCCACGGTGACACCGTCGAGGCCTGCTTGGACGTCTTGCTCGACGCCGGTGATGGTCCGTCGGGCGCGATCTAGGGCGTCGCTGCGCCGGTTCATGAACCGCAAAGCAACCATGCCGCCGTCGTCCATCAGGTCTGTTGTCTGTTCGGTCAGCGCGAGCTGTGCTGCCCGGGCCGCGAGCCCCCGCAGGTCAGCCGATAGTGACCCACGAAGCCGCCGTCGCCACACAGTCGTCGCGTTCACGCGGTCCAGCACCCGGTGCAGTCGCTCCAAGCCCAGTCCCTCCAGCAGGTGCAGCAGCACGTCACCGACCAGCGGCGCGGCGGTTGTGTCCCACCTCAGCTCGCGCAGCACGGCTGCAACCTCGGGACCGAGCGCGAGGTCGCGGGTGCACGCGATAGCCCGCGCGAGGTCGTCGGGCACGAGGTCGTCCATCAGCCGGTCGGCCCGCGCGACGCGGTGGCGCTGTTGGTCGGCAGATCCCAGCCCGTACAGCGCGTCGCGGAACGCGTGGATCGCGGCTGTGTCACGGGCGACCGTCGCGTCGATGTTGCGCACGCCGGGCTCGCTGGCGTATCTCCGGGTCAGGCTGCCGAGCAGCATCTCGAGCTCGTACGCCACGGCGTCCTGGCGCTCGGGGCCGAGCTCATCGAGCAGTCCTTCCAGCTCGCGCCATGTGGCATCGACGCCTGTCACGTCGCGGGCGGTCCACCACGCTGCTGTGATGGTCGCCTCGTCGAGGTCGGTCTCAGCCGCAACGCGGCTTGGGAAGGTTGAACCCATGCGGTCCACGATCTCGTTGGAGACCCGGGTCGCGACCAGCTCACGCCGCAGCCGGTGCCCTCGCAGCTGGTCGGGGAATCGCTCCTCGAGCGTGGATGGGATGTAGTCGGCCAGCACGGCCGACAGGGCGCCGCCGTCGAGCAGGTCGGTCGCCAGCAGCTCGTCCTTTACGCGGCTTTTCGCCGAGCCCAGCAGCGTGGCCAGCTCGGGTCGGGTGAGGCCGGCGCCGGCCTCGCGGCGAGCTCGCAGCTCCGCGCTGCTGGGCAGCACCTGCACCTCACGGTCGAGCCCGTTGTGTTCCTCGAGCTGCTCCATCAGGTGCGACACGTCCCCGAGACGTTCCGGCCCCTCGTGCAGGTCGCGTGAGATGCGCCAGACCTGAAGGTCGACATCGCGCAGCACGTCGCGCACGACGTCCTCTGTCACGTCCACCAGCAGCTGATCTCGCTCGTCGTCATCAATCAGAGACTCGCGTCGCGCCGCCTGCAGCAAGATCTTGACGTTGACCTCGTGGTCAGAGCAGTCGACGCCGCCGACGTTATGAACGGCGTCTTGATCGATTCTGCCACCACGACGCGCGTATCGGATCCGTGCCCGCTGCGTGATTGAGAGGTTGGCACCTTCCCCGATCACCCGCGCCCGGACCTCGTCGGAGTCGACTCGCAGCTCGTCGTTGGTTCGGTCGCCCACGTCCTCATGGCGCTCGTCAGAGTCTTTGATGTAGGTGCCGATACCGCCGAACCACAGCAAGTCCACCGGGGCGCGCAAGATCGCTGACATCAGCTCGGACGGGGCGAGGGTGTCAACGTCCAGCCCAAGCACCTCACGAGCCTCAGCTGTCAGCGTGACCGATTTCTGGTCGCGGCTGATGATCATGCCGCCCTGAGACAGCAGGCTGCGGTCGTAGTCCTGCCATGACGTCCGCGGCGCGTCGAACAGACGCTGTCGCTCGACGAACGAGACCTCGGCGTCTGGGTTGGGATCGAGGAAGATGTCGCGGTGATCGAACGCGCCGATCAGTCGGATCGTCCGCGACGACAGCATGCCGTTACCGAACACGTCACCGGACATGTCGCCGACACCGGCGACGCTGACAGGCTCCTGTTCGGGGTGCAGCCCCAGCTCGAGCATGTGGCGTCGGACCGCGACCCACGCGCCGCGCGCTGTGATTCCAAGCACCTTGTGGTCGTAGCCCTTGGAACCGCCGGATGCGAAGGCGTCGCCGAGCCAGAAGCCAGCTTCCTCTGCGATTCCGTTCGCGATGTCGCTGAACGTCGCGGTGCCCTTGTCTGCCGCGACGACGAGGTAGGGGTCGTCACCGTCCCATCGCCGGACATCGGTGGGCGGCACGACGCTGTCCCCGTCGAGGTCATCGGTCACCGTCAGCAGTGAGGTGATGAACACCTCGTACTGGCGCTGCACCTCGGCTCGCAGCTCGGTCGGGTCGGACGGCGGCTTACGCAGCACAAAGCCACCCTTCGCGCCGGTGGGGACGATCACCGAGTTCTTCAGCACCTGGGCCTTCATCAGGCCGAGCACCTCGGTGCGTACGTCGTCTTGCCGGTCCGACCAGCGCAGGCCGCCGCGCGCCACCGGGCCGCCGCGGAGGTGGATGCCCTCGAGCTTGGGACCGAGCACGAACAGCTCGCGGTACGGGACAGGTGCTGGCATGCCGGGCACCTGCGACGGGTCGATCTTGAGCACGACCACGTCCGAGATGCCGCGGTACACGTTGGTGCGCAGGGTCGCGTCGACGAGGCTGATGGTGTCGCGCAGGATGCGGTCGTGGTCAAGTCGCATAACGGCGTCGCAGGCGGCCAGGGCTGCGTCACGCGCCGCAGCTACCTCGGCCTCCGACGCAGGGTCGGTCGGGCGCAGACGGGCGTCGAACAGCGCGACGATCAGCCGCACCACAGACGGATTCGCCGCCAGTGTGTCGTTGACGTAGGCCGGTGTGTACGCGGTCCCGACCTGCCGGCGGTAACGGCGGTAGGTTCGCAGCACCGCCACCTCGCGCCACGTGAGCCCGGCGGACAGCACCAGTCGGTGCAGCGAGTCACTGCTGGTCAGGCTGACCCAGGCCGCGCGCAGCGTGTCGGCGACGCGGATCTGCGTGGCATCGTCCAGCTCATCGGGAAGGCCGCGGACACCGAAGTCGTGCAGGAACAGCGCAGCCGCACCGTCGGGACGCAGGGCGTGTGGCCGTTCGTCGAGGACGGTAAGCCCGAGGTCCTCAAGCAGCACAAGGAAGTCGGACAGGATGACGCCCGTGCCGCGGACCAGCACGCGGACCCGGCCGGTGCCGGCGCCCGTCGCGACGATCCGCACATCGAGATCGTGGTCCTGCTGATCGATCGCCAGGATGTCATCGATCGCCTCGGCCGGCGTTGTTCCGTCCTGGTAGGACGTCGGGAGCCGGTCCATCACGGACGCGGCCAGCCGGTGCGCCTCGGCCTCACCTAGCTGCACGCGCAGCTCGGCGGTGACAGCGTCCGACCACGACCGGGTGAGGCGATGCAGCTCTGCGCCAAGCTCGGCAGCGGCAGGGATAGCGGTGTTTGAGCCCTCCGGCAGATGGACAGCGAAGCGGACCAGCACCTCGTGGTCATCAGCGAGCGACACGTCGGCGTCGACCACGGGGCGGCCTGCCTCGGATGTCAGCAGGCCGACGAGGTACTCGGTGAAGTCAGTGCGCACGCGCGGGGCGTAGCGATACTGGGGGACCGTCGCCACGATAGAGATCGTGGAGGTCTCGTAGTCGTGCCGCACGACGGCTCGAACCTCGTCGCGCTCGCGCGCGATCACGAGCGAGATGACCATACGGCGCAGCTCATCTTGCTCGGCGCCGAACAGCTCGTCGCGCGGGATCGCCTCGAACATCTCGATCAGCGAGGCCTCGTTGTACGAGCCGGCGACGACGTCCTCGGCCTCGAGCAGTCGAGCCAGCCGGCGGCGTAGCACGGGCGTGGTGCGGGCCGGCTGGGCGAGCGCGCCGCGGGTGAACAGGCCAAGAATGCGGGTGATTCCGACGACCTGGTGGTCAGCGTCTCGCTCGAGCAGCAGCACCGAGTCCAGGGGTGCGCGCCGCTGCACTCGGCTGCGGTCCGAGGCACGGCTGACGCGCAGCAGGTGCGGCGCGAGCAGGCGGTCGACCTGCCCCCGCGGCAGATCTTTGAGCGCGCGGGGCTCGGCGTAACGCGACGACGTTGCGTCGCGCCGGATGCCGAGGCTGGTGCCCGGGCGCACCATAATCTGGCCGTCGACAACGTCGTAGGACCGAACGCCGAGCAACACGAGGTTGCCGTCGTCGAGCCACTCCAGCAGCAAAGCCACCTCGTCGCGCAGCTCGGTGTCGGTCTGGGGTGAGACGCTGCCGTCGCGGACGCGTGCCGCGAGGTCGGCGAGCACCAGCCGCATCGCGCTGTAGTCATCGGTCGCATCGCGCAGGTCAGACAAAGCCGCGCTGAGCTCGCGCTCGAGCATCTCTGCCTCATCCTCGTCGAGAACGCGATCGAGCTCGACATGAATCAGCGACTCGCTCGTCGCGGCTGAGCGGGCTGGCACCACGCGCAGCAGGCGGCCCGTGTCGTCGCGCTCGACCCCGATCACCGGGTGGATCGAGCGCAGGATGTTGTGTCCGAGGTGACGGATCGTCGACAGCGTTGTGGACAGCTGGAACGGTCGGTCGAGCTCGTGGACCTCGACGACTGCGACCATACGACCGCTGGCGTCTAACGACGCGGGTTGGTGGATGACACGGACGCTCGGGCCTGGGCCGGCCGCGATCTGGGCGAGCACGTCCATCACGCGAGAGGCGGACACGCGAGGGTCAGCGTCAGCGGCCAGGTCGGATGGGAGTCGGCGCAACACGCCACGCGTGAACGCCACAGCAAGCTCCGCATCGAGCCCGCGCTCGATGGCCAGCGCCCGCACAGCGCTGCCAAACGGCTCGGGCAACGACGTGTCGTCGGTGGACCTGTAGGTCATGTGGCTCGGCTCCCATCGAGGCGGGCGCACGGTACTGCCCTCCCACGCAGGAACCCCACGCGGCAGGGCGTGGGGTTCGTGCGTGGAAGGCTCCGCCTCAGCGGGCCCGGTACATCACAGCGACGCGAGGCGCTTGGCCAGGCGGGCCTTCTTGCGCGACGCAGCGTTGTCGTGCATGACGTTCTTGTTGGCGGCCTTGTCGAGGGCCGAAGAGGCCTCTTTGTAGGCCTCTGCGGCAGCGTCCTTGTCGCCCGCCTCGATGGCGGCCTCGAACTTCTTGACCATCGTGCGGGTCTTGCTGCGCACGACCTTGTTGCGCTGACGCGCCGCCTCGCTCTGGCGGTTGCGCTTGATCTGGCTCTTGATGTTCGCCACGGATATGTCCTGCGTGTGAGTGTGAGGTCAGTTCGGTCCGTCGCGCGCTCGCACCCAAGGGTGGGCGCCGGGATGGGCGCTGCGACGTGAAGGTCGGCCCAGTTCGCGCACCGCGAGGCGGTGGGCATGCTGATGGCAGCGTCGAACGCTGCCGGCTGGAGCGACCGTGGGACGGTACCGGTCGGCGGCCACAGCGGGCAAGCGATGCGCGGACCGCGCCACCGGTACCGTTCAGGGTTCCGAACGTCCCCTCCCTGACTGGCCGGTCCCGCCGTGACGACACCGCTCGATCAGATCCGCAACTTCTGCATCGTGGCCCACGTGGATCACGGTAAATCCACGCTCGCCGATCGCATGCTTCAGGTCACCGAACTGGTCGATCCGCGCAACATGCGTGCGCAATACCTCGACAAGATGGATATCGAGCGCGAGCGCGGGATCACGATTAAGGCCCAGACGGCGCGCCTGCCCTACCGGCCCAACGGTCGCGGCACGGGGCCCGACTTCCCCGAATACCAGCTGAACCTGATCGACACCCCAGGCCACGTTGACTTCAGCTACGAGGTCAGCCGCGCGCTGACCGCCTGCGAGGGCGCCGTGCTGCTGGTCGATGCAGCGCAGGGCATGGAGGCCCAGACGCTCGCGAACCTGTATCTCGCCATGGAGGCCGGTCTCGAGATCATCCCGGTCCTCAACAAGATCGACCTGCCGGCGGCCGAGCCCGAGAAGCGCGCCAAGGAGATCTGCGCGATCATCGGCGGCGAGCCGGATGAGGTGCTGCGCATCTCGGCCAAGACCGGCGAGGGTGTGCCGGCCGTGCTGCAGGCGATCGTTCGCGACATCCCTCCACCCGGTGGCGACCCGGAGGCCCCGCTCAAGGCGCTGATCTTCGACTCGGTGTTCGACGCCTACCGCGGTGCGCTTGTGTACTTCCGGGTGGTCGACGGCACGATGCGGCCGGGCGACAAGATCAAGCTGATGGCGACCGGATATGAGTCGCCTATCGATGACCTCGCGGTGCACGCACCAGAAGAGACGGCGATCAAGCTGCTCGGACCGGGCGAGGTCGGCCTGCTGACCGCAGCCATCAAGGAGGTCGGCCAGGCGAAGGTCGGCGACACCATCACCAGCGCGGGCAAGCACGCGGCCGAAGCGCCGTTGCCGGGCTACCGCGAGCCGCTTCCGATGGTCTTCAGCGGTCTGTACCCGGTCGACTCCGATGATTTCCCAGAGCTGCGCGACGCGCTGGACAAGCTGCAGCTCAACGACGCCTCGTTCAGCTTCGAGCCCGAGACCTCAATGGCGTTGGGCTTCGGCTTCCGCTGTGGGTTCCTCGGTCTGCTGCACCTGGACATCGTCACGGAGCGAATCGACCGCGAGTTCGGCATCCCGCTGGTCGCGACCGCACCTTCGGTCCGCTATCGCGTCCGCATGGACGACATGAACCGCGCGCCGGACAGCCCCGAGTGGCTTGAGGTCAGCAACCCACAGGACCTCCCCGAGCCCAACCGAATCGACTACATCACCGAGCCGACCGTGGAGGCGATGGTGTTCACGCCGGCCGATTACGTCGGCAAGGTGATGCAGCTGTGCGAAGGGCGCCGCGGCACGATGGTGTCGATGGATTACCTCACCGAGGACCGCGTTGAGCTGCGCTACACCATGCCGCTCGGCGAGATCATCACCGATTTCTTTGACCAGCTGAAGTCGCTGACGCGTGGGTTCGCGTCACTGGACTACCAGCTCGGCGAGTACCGCCGGTCGGACCTGGTGAAGGTCGATGTGCTGCTCAACAACGAGCCGGTCGACGCGTTTAGCTCGATCTGTCACAGCGATGACGCGTACGACTTCGGTAAGAACATGGTTGAACGACTGAAGGTGTTGATCCCGAGACAGATGTTCGATGTGCCGATTCAGGCTGCGATCGGCTCGCGGATCATCTCGCGCGAGACCGTGCGGGCCAAGCGCAAGGACGTCCTTGCCAAGTGCTACGGCGGCGACGTGAGCCGCAAGCGCAAGCTGCTCGAGAAGCAGAAGGCAGGTAAGAAAAAGATGAAGAACATCGGATCGGTCGAGATTCCGCCCGAGGCGTTCGTCATGGCCTTGCGCTCCAGCGCCCCGGTAGGCGACGTCGAGTAGCGCGCGATCGTGGTGCACGCGCACCGCACTCGATCGATGCATCTGCACGGTTGCGGAAGCTTGATGCTGATGCCACCGTTACGGCGTATGACTCGAACTTTCCAACCGCTAGGAGCCCACTGTGGCCACCGTCGAGCTCACCAATGACAGCTTCAACGAGACCGTCGATGGTGACGGCATCACGTTGATTGATTTCTGGGCCGAGTGGTGCGGCCCATGCAAGACGTTCGGACCGATCTTCGAGACTGTCTCGGAGGCGCACCCCGATGTGACGTTCGGGAAGGTCGACACCGAGGCAGAGCAGGCGCTCGGCGCGGCGTTCAACATCCGCTCGATCCCGACGCTGATGGTGATCAGAGACGGCGTTATGGTGTTCAACCAGGCTGGCGCGATGCCAGCAGCGGCGCTGGAGGACCTGGTGACGCAGGTCAAAGCGCTGGATATGGATCAGGTCAAGGCCGACATCGCGCAGCACGAGACCGAGTCTGAGACCGGCCATGAGACCGAGTCGGCCGACTGATCTTCGGGCTCGGGACCGGGTCCGGCGCGGTCAGGCGCCGTCGAGGTCGATCCCCGTCGCGTCGACCACGTCGGTGAAGGTGATCGTTGCTGACAGGTTCCCGAGGGAGCCTGGACCGACCTCGTACTGATAGAAGTGGAAGGTCAGGCCGTCCGGGCTGAGCGACCAGCTATCCATCGTGGAGGTGCCGCTGACCTGCACGTCGTCGCGCTCGAAAACGGCCAGCACGAGCGGGCGTAGCGCGGCCAGACATGCCGGCCCGAACCCGAGGTCCGCGAGCACGAGCCGGTCGCCGGTCGCCCGGTCGAAGCTTCGTGCCCAGCGCAGTCCGATGCCGTGGGCTGCGCCGGCGAGATACTGATAGCCGTCGAAGACGACGCTGACGGTGGTCGCACCGATGTGCACGACCTCTCCCTGCAGCAACAGCGCGGCCTCGAACACGGTGCCTTCGTCGGAGGGGTAAGGCTCGGCCATCGCGTCCCAGCCGGCGATGGTTTCTTCGGCCTGAGCCCGCAGTGCTGCGCTGATGCGGTCGCCGACGTCGTCGCCCGTTGACACGATCGGCACGGTCACGTCGATGGCGTAGCCGCGGGGGCTCTCGCGGTGCACGGTCGACGAGACGTGCGGTTCGTCCGAGTCTGTGACGAACCGGGCCGCATGCACGGTGGTATCGCAGTCCCCGTCGGTCACGTCGGTCGCGGGCGCCTGCGTCGGGACCGACGTGACCGGGGTAGCGGAGATGTCCGGTGTGGGCGCGGCATCGGGCGTGATCGCTGCGCTGCGGTCCGGCGCGGCGCCCGTCACGGCGCCGCCGCACGCGGTGGTCGCGAGGCAGGCCAGAAGTGCGACGACGCGACGCAGGGGCATCAAGGCGTGACGCTCGTGCGTGGCGGTCATGTGCGGCTCCTATGTGGACGTCATCGTGGCACAGGTTGTGACATCGACGAGGCTGGGACGGCCGCGCCGGTGCGCAGTCAGGTGCGCAGCGCGGTGATGGTGTCCATGGCTCGGTCGGCAGCGTCGACCGGGACGAGGATGTGGTCGTGGTGGAAGCCGGCCAGCACGTTGCACGCGATTCCGGCATCCGCCAGGGCCTGTGACACCACCGCCGTCAGGCCCACGCCGTCGAGCGCCGTCAGCACATCGATGGTCAGCCATGCGGCCTCAAAGCCCCAGGTCAGGCGCAGCTCCTCGGCCTGTGCCAGCGGGAGCACGATGGTGATGCCCTCGTCCTCGAACAGCACGGCTTCGAGGTCCGCGTCGGGCAGGTCGTCGACGGTGCACATCACGAACACGCCATCGCGTCGCGAGACGGTGAGTGCCGCGAGGATCTCTGCGAGGTCGGAGAGAGGCTCTGGTGCGTCGGCCATCGTCAGGCTCCCTGCTCGGCGAGTTCTATCAGCCCTTCGACGGTGGCCTGCATGCTGCGTGCGAGGCGGTCGAGGCGGCCCGTCGTGTAGGCCTCACGCTTGTCTGGGTGCTCTGCGATGGCTTGGTTCAGACCCGAAAGCATCGAAGGTCCCATCAACGCGGTGTACGACAGATCGGCACCGGCGTCCGTAGGAGTGATCCGGAACGTCCACGACGACACCGGATCGGTCAGGTCCATCACGGTCCAGCCGAAGGCCCGCTCATGCTCGTGCTCGGTGACGGTGCAGAGCGTCGTCCACTCGGTGCCCTTGCGGGCGTTGCGTCCGATGAACCGCGCGCCGAGCGCCGGCGGTGTCACGCCGGCGGTGTCCTTCCATCGCGCACCTTGGAACTCTTCGCTGAACGGGGCAGACGCGGACGGGTCTGTCACGAGCGCCCACAGTGTGGTCGGGTCCGCGGACGTCGAGGCGGACACCGTCGTGTGGGGTGCGTCGTCCGGCATGGCGGTGGGCAGCTGCATCGTGTGGCTCCGGGTGGGGCAGGGGGTGGTGGTGCGACGCCCGTCATCTGGTGGACAGGGCGAGATGCCAGAGCTTGAGCGTAGGCAGCGGCGGTGGGTCCTCGTGGCCGCACTAGCGTGCGTCCGACATACACCCCGCTGAAGAACCTGGAGCCCCCGTGTCTGACGCCGTCACCGTCGAGCTGGTCGATCACGTCTTGCGTATCGGGGTCAATCGCCCCGACAAGAGAAACGCACACAACCTTGAGGTCATCCACGCGCTTGGTGCTGCCGTCACGCGGCTGGCGGAGGATGACGACGCACGTGTCGGTGTGATCTTCGGACACGGCGACCACTTCAGCGCAGGGCTCGACCTTGCCGAGGTCGGGCCGTACGTGGCCGAGCACGGTCCGGGCGCGCTCGGCGGCGAGGGCACCTACGACCCGTATGGCGTGTGGGGCGACCGGGTTCCCAAGCCGATGGTGATGGCCGTGCAGGGCATCGCCTTCACCCTCGCGATCGAGCTTGCGCTGGCCTGCGACATTCGGATCGCGGCAGATGACGTCCGCTTCTGCCAGCTTGAGATCGGCCGCGGCATCATCCCGTTCGGCGGTGCCACGATGCGTGCCGTCCAGCAGCTGGGCTGGGGTAACGCGATGCGTTTTCTGCTGACGGCCGAGGAGTTCGGCGCTGCCGAGGCGTTGCGCATCGGTCTGGTGCAGGAGGTCGTGCCCGCGGGGCAGCAGGCCGAGCGCGCGTTCGAGATCGCGGCGACCATCGCCAGGCAGGCCCCGATGGGGGTGGTCGGCACGTTGCTGAACGCGCGTATCGCGCAGGATCAGGGCATGGATGCGGCTCGCGAGCACCTCGCTGGCTTGATGCCGACGATCATGCGCAGCGAGGACGCCAAGGAAGGCGTGATGAGCTTCGTTGAGCGCCGCGAGGCGCGCTTCACTGGGCGCTGATGCGGGCACGTCGGGCCGGCCCGGAGCCCGTGATGCATGAGATCTCTGTGCGAGAAGTCGGCGTCGGGTCGACGCAGCTCGTGCATCGAGCCATGGCGGCGTTACGTCCGCACCACGATGACGTCGCAGCGTTCGTCGCCCGTGTCGACGGCCAGCAACGGCCGCAGGGCTACCGGCTGCTGGGCGCGTTCCGCAACGCGTCGGCCGAGGCTGTCGGCGTGCTGGGCCTGCGCCATATCAGCAACCTGTGGGCCGGTGACATCCTTTACATCGATGACCTGTCCACGCTGCCCGAGGCACGCCGTCGCGGCGTGGCCCGGGCGCTGCTGGATGCCGTGGTGGTAGAGGCGCGATCGCTCGGCTGTGCGCAGGTGCATCTAGATTCGGGGCACCAGCGTCACGCCGCGCACAAGCTGTATCTCGAGCACGGGTTCGAGATCTCGTCGCATCACTTCTCGCTGGTGCTGGAGTAGCTGTGACTGAGATATCTGAGCTTGATGACACGGCGCGAGCCATCACCCCCGATGGCAGCCCCGTCCCGGTCTACCTCGCGGCGCCGCCCGGCGACACGGCCGAGGTCGCGGTCGAGGTGGTCCGTCCACCGGCGCGTGTGCTCGAGCTGGGATGTGGCGTGGGGCGCGAGACACGCACGCTGGTGGCGTGTGGCTACGACGTCACTGCCGTGGACGAGAGCGCTGCGATGCTCGCGCATGTCACAGGCGCGCGTGCGCTGCTGAACGACATCTTCACGATGGACCTCGGCGAGCGCTTCGATCTTGTCGTGGCCGGCAGTCACTTCGTCGACGATGCTGACGCCGCGAAGCGCGACGCGCTGTACGCCGCGTGCGCCCGCCACACGGCGCACGACGGTGCGGTGCTGCTTGAGCGCTACGACCCGGACTGGGCCGCAGCACCCGCGACATACGACGGCCACGTCGGTCAGGTGTCGATCGACTTCGAGGTGCTGGACCGTCACCCCGACGGGTCGACCACCGCGCGACTGGTGTACGAGCTGCTGGGCCGGACGTGGACGCAGCAGTTCACGTTCACAGCCATGACCGCAGACCGTGTTGACGCCGAGGCCCGGCGCCACGGCCTGACCGTGACCGACAGCTACGGCGAAGATGACACCTGGCTGGCGCTGCGCCCAATCTGACCCCCGTACCGTTGCAGGTCGAGAAGCCAGCTGGCGCCGATGCGCCCCTGACAAACGGAGTGAGTCGTGAGGAGCGAAGCGACGATACAGGACGCCGATGGTCGCGACGCGACCTGGTGGGACGCGCCCCTTGAGTCAGGCGGAAAGGCCGGCTTCGGGCTGTATCTCCACATCCCGTTCTGCGCGCATCGGTGTGGATACTGCGACTTCGCGACCTGGGCGACCGACGCACCCGGGCCCGAGGGCGGCACGGTCGCGGACGTCATGTCGCGCTATGTCCCGGCGCTGATCGGTGACCTCGGGCGGCAGGTCGCACGCGGCCCGGCCGGCCATGCCCCGCCGGGAACGCTCGACCCGGGCACGACGTGGCCGAGCCTGACCAGCATCTTCATCGGTGGGGGCACACCGACGCTGCTGCCCGCGTCCGACCTCGTTGCGCTGCTCGCGGCCGTGCGGCGGGAGCTGGACGTGGAGCCGGATGCCGAGGTGACCGTCGAGTGCAACCCCGAGAACGCCTCGGTCGAGCTGTTCGGCGCGCTGGCCGATGCAGGCGTCACGCGCGTCTCGATGGGTGTGCAGTCGTTCGTGCCCGAGGTGCTACGCACGCTCGAGCGGGACCATGACCCGCGGCTGGCGCTGGACGCCGTCACGATGGCGCGCACCGCAGGCATCCCGGACGTCAGCCTCGACCTGATCTACGGCACGCCGGGCGAAACGGACGACGACTGGGCCGAGACGTTGCGCACCGCGGTCGCGGCCGGCACGGATCACCTCAGCGCGTACGCGCTTACGGTGCATGACGGGACGAGCTTCGGGGCGCGGGTGCACGCCGGGACGATGCTGTCGCCCGATGACGACGTGCAGCGCGATCGGTTCGATGTCGCGCGCGACATCCTCGGCGGCGTCGGCTTCGAGCAGTACGAGCTGTCGAACTGGGCCCGTGGCGCTGCACGTCGAAGCGCGCACAACAGCCTGTACTGGCGCCACGGCGACTACCTCGCGGCAGGCGTCGGTGGCCATGCGCACGTCGGCGGGCGCCGGTCGTGGCAGCACCGCTCGCTGGCCCGTTGGCTCGCGGCCGCCGAAGGCGGTCAGGACGCGACTGCGGGCGATGAGGTCACGACGATGGACGAGCGGTCCACCGAACGGCTGCTGCTCGGGCTGCGGCTCGCGGAGGGGCTGCACCCCAACGATGTGCCACCGATCGAACCGTGGGCGCTGGAAGATGCGCTCAACGCGGGGCTTGTCACGACCGCCTGCGGCCGGCTGCAGTGCACCGCCGACGGATGGTTTCTGTTGGACGAGGCGGTCCAACGGCTCGGGGCCTAAACCCCCCGGGTAGCCCCCCGGCGTGCACCGCCACCCCGGCGCACGGTCGTGCCGATCAGGCTTCGGTGGTGTTCCAGAGGTCATCATCGTCGCTGCGTGTGACGATGGCAACGACCGCAGCGATGAGCGCGACGAGCAGCGCGATGATGCCCCACGGTAGGTCTCGTCCGTCATCGGATGCCACGATGGACGCGAGGCCGTCGGCGGCGACGCTCGTGACGGCGTCCGCCAGTGCGGGCGTCGAGGTCAGCTGCGCGCGAACCGGCGCGGCGGCGGGGGCCGCGATCGCGGCTGCGGCCCGCTGCACCTCGGCGTGCGCTGCCATCGCGGCGGCGATCGCCTTGGCCTGAATCGTCGCTTCGCGCGTGAGTGCCGTGTCGCGCGAGCGCTCGCTCATCTTCTTCTGCGCGACCTTGAGACCGATCCCGAGCAGCGTCAGTCCGGTGCCGCCTGCGGCGCCGCCCTTGGCGATCTGGCCGATGCCGGGCACCCGATCTGTCAGCGTGGCAAGGTCATCGTCCAGCGCGTGCACGGCTGCGTCGACGCGTGCTTTGGCGGCAGCGGAGTTTGAGGTGGTGATCTTGGAGGAAGCCATCAGCTGTCCGCCTTTCCCGCGCGGGACTTCGCCCATGCCACGGTCTCGGTGATGCTCTGGGATGATTGCGTGGGGGGCGTAAGCCTCTTCAGCCTCCGCGTGCCGATGAAGGCGAACAGCGCGACGAGCACCGTCAGCACGCCGCTGATGATCAGCCATGCAGCCCACTCGGGCACGACGAGCTCGAGCGCCTTGGCGCCGCTGACCGCGTAGAACGACAGCAGGTAGACACCGAGGATGCCGGCGATCGCGAACGGCGCGATGGCCTTGGCGGCCTGCGACATCGTGTCGGCGGCCTCTGCCTTCGCCAGATCGACGTGGGCGCTCACGAGCTCGGTGAGGTGCTGGCGGGTGTCATCCACCACCTGTTTGGTTGTGCGTTCTTTGGTGGCCACGAGATCCCTTGATCCAGACAGATGCAGCAGCCTAGGCCGTCACACGCCACGGTTGTGGCGCCACGTTGCATCCGTTGGCAGACAGGTCGGTCGAGTGCCAACCGTCGGTACCCTCTGCTGCACACAGCCGGTCCTACCTCGACCGGGCGGCGGACGAGCTACGGACCAACGACGAAGGGGGTGAGGCGTGACCGACGACCAGTCATCGACGCCTTCGATCCCTGACGACCTTGACGAGCGCAAAGCGCACATCCTGCGGTCAATCGTGGCTGACTTCGTCGCCAACGGGATGCCAGTCGGGTCCGGCCGCGTCGTGGAATCAGCAGGTCTGAACGTGTCGAGCGCGACGGTGCGCAACGAGATGGCCGCACTCGAGGAGCGTGGCTACATCGACCAGCCGCACACGTCGGCAGGTCGGATCCCGACAGACAAGGGCTACCGCGCGTTCGTAGACCTGCTCGAGGTCGGTGGGCTTGACGCGCAGCGCGCCGAGCTGATCGAGGAGCTGTTGGGCGCCGCGCGTGACGCGGACGACCTGATGCTGCGCGCGTCGGGCGTGCTCGCACAGCTGACGCAGCTCGTGGCGCTGGTCGTGGCGCCTACGACCGATGAGGCACGGTGCAAGCTGGTCGAGCTGGTGACGCTCGGATCGACCAGCGCCCTGTTGCTGTTGGTCGACGACACCGGTCGCGTCGTGCGCCGTTCGATCGAGATGGACCAGCCGGTGCCTGACGCGGACGTGGCGCGGGTACGCACGGTGCTGGCAGACCACGTGCTCGGCCTGCGGATGCACGCCGTGCATGACAAGGTCGGCGGGCTCGCCGACCAGGCGCCGTCCGAGCTGCGATCAGTGCTGCGCGCGGTCCACAGCGCGATCGCCGAAGATCTGACCGTCGAGCTGGTCCAGCGCGTGTACGTCGGTGGTCAGGCGGCTCTCGCCGGGGACGAGGCCATCGGTCGCTCGGCGCTGTCGCGGCTGTTCGAGCTGCTGGAAGAGCGCACGACCCTGGCGCGCGTCCTCAACGACACGGCCGGTACCAGCGCGTCCCCACACGCCCGCATCGGCGTCGAGCACGACGTCGCCGATCTGCACCAGACCTCGATGGTGTCGCAGCGCTACGAGCTGGTTCGTAGCGGCTCACTCGGCGTGCTCGGTCCTACACGTATGGACTACGGCTCGGCTCTGTCGACCGTGCGCGCCGTGTCCGAAGCCCTTGAGCGCACGCTGGCGTCCTTCGTCGGCGCCGAGCGCACCGACTAACCCCCCTTTTCGGAGATACCCAGTGTCAAACGACCTCTACGAGGTGCTAGGCGTCCCACGCAGCGCGACGGCTGACGAGATTAAGAAGGGCTACCGCCGGCGTGCGCGCGAGTCGCACCCGGACACCGGCGGCGACGAGAACGAGTTCAAGCGTGTGACGCACGCCCACACGATCCTCTCTGACGATCAGAAGAAGGCCCGATACGACCGCTTCGGCGATGATGGGACCCAACGCGGCGGCGGCGCTGCCGCCGGCGGCCAAGACCCGTTCGGGTTCGGCGGTCTTGGTGATGTGCTTGATGCGTTCTTCGGTGGTGGCGGTGGTGGTGAAGCCCGCGGGCGCGCGGCCGCAGCCGGCCGTGATGTGCTGGTTCCGGTGCAGGTCAGCCTCGAAGAGGTCGTGACCGGCGTGGGACGCCCCGTGGAGGTCGAGGTCGCCCGCGGCTGCGACGCGTGCGGCGGCTCGGGCTCGGCCAGCGGCGGCGGCCCCGTCGGGTGTGGGACATGTGGTGGCCGTGGTGCGGTGCAACGTGTCGTGCGGACCGCGTTCGGTCAGATGTCGACGACGCAAGGCTGCCCCGCGTGTCAGGGAACCGGCCGGACCGTGGCGGACCCGTGCACCGGATGCAGCGGCGACGGCCGCCGGGTTGCGTCGCGCACGATGACGGTCGAGATCCCCGCTGGCGTCGACCATGGAACGCGGCTGCGAGTTCCCGGTGCTGGTGAGGCCGGTCGCAACGGCGCAACACCGGGGGACCTGCTGGTCGAGGTGCGGATCGCACCGCACGCGGTGTACGAGCGGGACGGTCGCGACCTGTGGGCCGACCTGACCGTGCCGTTCAGCCGGGCCGCCCTCGGCGGTCGCGTGCCGGTGCCGACGATTGATGGCACCGATGCCAACGTCGAGATCCCTGCGGGGAGCCAGCCGGGCGATGTCCTGACGCTGCGGCGGCTGGGTATCCCCGGGCGAGGCGGTCGCACACGCGGCGATGTGCGGCTCCGGCTGCGCGTGGAGGTTCCGACCTCGCTGAGCACCGACGAGCGGGAGACGCTGCAGCGATTCGCTGAGCTTCGGGGCGAGCACCTCAACCACCGCGGCCTCGTCGAGCGCCTGCGCGACGCACTCCGGGGCTGAGATGCGGGTCCCGTTCGTTGTTGTGGACGCCGACCTATCGCTGGTGGACGCCGACGATGCGGTGGCGCTCCGCAGGGAGCAGCTGCATCACCTCGGACGGGTGTTGCGACGCGGTGCCGGTGACCCGCTGGAGGTGACCGACGGTGCCGGCCGGGTGGCTGACGGCGTGCTGACCGCTGATGGTGTCCGGCTCGTCGGACGGCCCCGGTCCGTGGCGCGGGCCAGCCCGACGGTCGAGGTGGTGCACGCGCTGCCGAAGGGGCGGGCGATGGACGATGTCGTCCGGTCGCTCTGCGAGCTGGGTGTGGATCGCATCAGGCCGGTGCTGACGGCACGCACCGAGTCGCGGCCCGTGGGCGCGAAAGCCACCTTGGTGACCGAGCGACTGCGCTCCGTGGCATTGCAGGCCGCGCAACAGGCGCGCAGCGCACACCTGTGTGTTGTTGACCACGTGGCGCTGCTGGCGCTCACGCAGCGCGATGAGGACCCGCACCACCTGCGGCTGCTGGCGCACCCGGGTGCCTCCGTTGGGATCGGCGAGATCGTGCGGGCCGGGCAGGACGGCGCCCCCGCGGAGGCCGTTTCTGTGCTTATCGGGCCGGAAGGCGGCATGACGGAGTCAGAGGTCGAAGATCTGGTGGCTGTCGGGTGGGTCGCAGTCCGGGCGGGTGAGACGGTCTTACGCACAGTGAACGCCGGGGTTGTTCTGACGGCCGCCGTGATGGCGCTCACGGGCCGGTTCGACCGGCCGATCGCACACGACCCGCCAGTCGCGTAAGGACTCGCCGAAGACGGACTCGGCTCATGTAGTGTGAGGTGAACTACGGGGCCGACCCCGCTGCTAAGGGGCATGAGCATCGAAGACGTGATGGATAACGCCAAGTCTTCCCAGCCTGTCGATGTGGTGACGACGATTGATATCGCCGCCGCCGAAGCCGCTGACAGCTACGCCGTCGAGCTCGGCGAACGTCTTCGCAACGTGCGGCAGCAGCAGCAGCTGTCTTTGCACGATGTCGAAGCGCGCTCTGAGGGCGAGCTCAAGGCGTCGGTCGTCGGCGCGTACGAGCGTGGTGAGCGGGCGGTGTCGGTCGCGCGTCTGCGAACCTTGGCCGAGTTTTACCGTGTGCCCGTGAGCAGCCTGCTGCCGAGCACAAACGGGAGCGTGAGCGGGTCGGACGCGCTGCGGACCGGCGAGACTCTCGTGTTGGACCTGACTGCGCTGGAGCACCCGCGCATCGAAGCGCAAGACCGCGAGATCATCGAGCGTTACGTGGGCGCCATCCAGGCCCAGCGTGGTGATTACAACGGACGCGTCCTCACCGTGCGTGCCAGCGATGTGCGTGCCTTGGCTGCTGTGTTGGACCGTGGCGTTCCCGAGTTCCGCGAGCACCTTCTTGAGGTCGGCGCGGCCCGCGCCCGCTGACGTACGCTGCCTTGTTCGAGCCCGGCTCCGACAAGGCATCCCCACACGTGACAGCGAGCATCACCCCCGCGACCGTTCGTGTCCGCGTACCCGGCGAGCAGTCCATGGTGGCGCTGCTGGGCGCGGGTGACGAGCTGCTGCGCATGGTCGAGGGCTACATCCAGGCAACGGTCCATGTCCGTGGCAACGAGATCACCATCACCGGTGACGAGGCCGAGGTCGAGGTCGGCCAGCAGCTGTTTGACGAGCTGGTGCGGCTGATGGCGCAGGGCCAGACCATCGACCGGCAGGTCGTGCGTCAGACCATGCGCATGGTGCGTGATTCTGGTCCGGAACGTGCCAGCGACGTGCTTTCGGAGGTGCTGCTGACGCACCGTGGCCGCACGATTCGAGCGAAAAGCCTGGGGCAGAAACGGTACTTGGACGCGATCAAGCACAACACGGTCACGTTCGGAATCGGGCCAGCAGGTACGGGTAAGACCTACCTCGCAATGGGCGCGGCGGTCAAGGCGCTGAAGGCCAAGCAGGTCAACCGATTGATCCTCACCCGCCCGGCCGTCGAGGCAGGCGAGCGGCTTGGGTTCCTACCGGGGACGCTGCACGAGAAGATCGACCCGTACCTCAAACCTCTCTGGGACGCGTTGCACGACATGATGGAGGCCGACGAGATGCAAGGCCTGCTCGAGCGTGGTCAGATCGAGGTCGCTCCTTTGGCGTACATGCGAGGCCGGACCTTGAATGACTCGTTCATCGTGCTCGACGAGGCGCAGAACACGACGCCCGAGCAGATGAAGATGTTCCTCACGCGCATCGGGTTCGGGTCCAAGGCTGTTATCACTGGTGATGTGACCCAGGTTGATCTGCCGGGGGAGCAACGATCAGGTCTGCGGGTTATCCAAGGCATTCTGGGGGATATCGAAGGTGTCGAGTTCACGCACCTCAGGTCCGGAGATGTCGTGCGACACCACATCGTGCAGAAGATCGTCGAGGCGTACGAGATTCATGAGGACGCGCGCGACGCCGTGCTCGCCGAACGTGAGGCCCGTCGTGGCCTCGCACCGAAGGGCTGACGATGGCCGTTTTTCTCGCAGATGAGCAGTCGGTGCAGGTCGATGCCGATGACCTAATCGCCGTCGCACGCCACGTTGTCGTCGAGCGTCGGGTGCCCAACGACATGGAGGTCGCGTTGCTGCTCGTCGACGAGCAGACCATCGCAGATCTCAACAAGCAGCACCTCGGCAAGGACGGCCCGACCGACGTGCTGGCGTTCCCCATCGACGAGCCCGGCGAGTCGCTGCCGGATGTTCCGTCGCTGCTGGGTGATGTTGTGCTGTGCCCCGCCATCGCGACCGAGCAGGCTGCCGGCCTTGGCCGTACCGCGCACCAAGAGATGCAGCTGCTGGTGGTGCACGGAATCTTGCACCTGCTCGGCATGGATCACGCGACCCCGGAGGAAGAGCAGGAGATGTTCGGGCTGACCGACGTGCTGCTCGCGTCCTACGCGGCTGCGAGCGGTGGTAGGTCGGCGTGACGGGCTGGTGGATCGCCGCGTTGATCTTGCTGCTGGCCACAGGGTGGCTCGCGGTGTGCGAGACCGTGGCCGATCGCCTTCCTTTGGTGCGCGCGCTGCGGCTGGAGGAGGAGGGCGTGGACGGTGGGGCTGCCCTGCTGTGGATCACCGAGCACCGCGTGACGGCCCGCAACGTGCTACTTCTTGCAACTATCACGGTGCGGACCGGGTTCGTCGTGTCCAGCTACGTGCTGGCCGGCGTCGCCGGTGCGGTGCTCTCGGTCGTGCTGTCGATGGTCGTGGGTGAGGTCGCCCCGCGGACGTGGGCGCTGCGGCATCTTGAGGCGACCGGCCTGCGGGTGGCGGGGGTGCTGCGCGCGTTGGTGCGTTTTGGTGATCCTGTGGCGCGGCTGACCGTCGACCTCGGGCGCCTGCTCGTCGGGACGCGGCGCGACGTTGCTGGGCCCTACCCCAGCGACGAGGACGTGCGCGAGCTGCTGGTCGAGGAGGACGACGACGAGGTGCTTGACGACGACGAGCGCGCCATGATCACGTCCATCCTTGAGCTCGGCGACACGGTCGTGCGCGAGATCATGGTCCCACGGCCGGACATGATCACCGTCGACGCCGACGACGAGCTGCGCGAGGTCATTCAGACGGTCATCGACCACGGCCGTAGCCGCATCCCGGTCGTGCGGGGCAGCGGCGACGACATCGTGGGCGTGGTGCACGCCAAGGACGTGCTGGCACGACTCGCGACGCGCCCTGGCAGTGGGCTGTGGTCTGACCTCGTGCGCGAGGCAGCGTTCGTGCCCGAGACCAAGCGCGTAGACGACCTGCTGCGAGAGCTCCGAGACGAGGCCATCCATCAGGCGATCGTCATCGACGAGTACGGCGCTGTGACGGGGCTGGTGACGATCGAGGACGTGCTAGAGGAGATCGTCGGCGAGATCGTCGACGAGCACGATGACGAAGAGGAGCGCATCCAGCTGCTGCCGTCAGGCGCCATCCGCGTCGACGCGCGGCTTGCCGTTGACGACCTCGATGAGCTGCTGGGCACCGAGCTGCCCGACGAGGATTGGGACACCGTCGGGGGTCTGGTGTTCGGGCTGCTTGGCCACGTCCCGGCCGAGGGTGAAACGGTGACGCTCGACGGTCTACGGTTCACAGCTGAGCAGGTGCAGGGCCGGCGGGTCGCGCGCGTGCTCGTCCAGCGTGAGCCCGCCGAGGCCGCGTCCGACAGCGATGCCGCGTCAAGGAGCCTGCGTGAAACCTGATGTCGATGGACCCGCCCCAGTCACGGTGCACGAGTCGGACCTGCTGCACCGCGCCCGCGAAGCCCGGCGCCACGCCTACGCCCCGTACTCGGGCTTCCGCGTCGGCGCGGCTGTGCTGTCAGCGTCCGGGCAGGTCCACACCGGCGCCAACGTCGAGAACGCGGCGTACCCCTTGGGCGGCTGCGCCGAGCAGACCGCCATCCGCACGATGGTCGCCGGCGGCGACCACGGTCCCATCCTCGCGGTCGCGGTGGTCGGCGACGGCGAAGACCCATGCACCCCCTGCGGCGGCTGCCGGCAGGTCATCTTCGAGCACGGGCCACACGCTCGCGTGCTCGCGTCAGGCGACGGCGGACGACCGCTGCGCACCACCATCGACGAGCTGCTGCCTTATGCCTTCGGGCCGCATCGGCTCGGCACCGGCGTCAGGGATGCCCTGTGAGTAGACCACTCGACCTCGAGGCCTTGCTGGCCGATCTGAACGACCCGACGCCTGATGGCTTTCGGTCGGGGATGATCGCGCTGGTCGGCCGTCCCAACGTGGGTAAGTCCACCCTGCTGAACGCGATGGTGGGCGAGAAGATCGCCATCGTCACCGACGTGCCAGGCACCACTCGCAACGCGATTCGCGGCGTTGTCGAGCGCCCGAACGCGCAGCTGGTGTTCCTCGACACGCCAGGCATGATGAAGCCGCGAACGTTGCTGTCGAAGCGCCTCAACGAGATGGTCGAGAAGACCTGGCGCGGTGTGGATCTGATCTGCTTCATGATCGACGCGGCCGACGGGCTTGGCACGGGCGACCAGTTCCTTGCTGAGCGCATCGCGTCGTCGGGCACCCCGGTGATCGCGATCGCCAACAAGGAGGACCTGGTCAGCAAGAAGCACGGCCTGTTGCCACAGCTGACCCAGCTCACCGAGATGCTCAACCCGCTGGAGGTCATCCCGACGGCGGCCGCGACCGGCTTCAACGTCGAGCGGTTGATGGAGGTCATCACCGAGCATCTGCCAGAGGGACCGCGGCTGCTTCCGAAGGGCACGGTCACCGACCAGGCCGAGACGCACCTTGTCGGCGAGCTGGTCCGTGAGCAGTTCATCACGCGGATGAAGCAAGAGCTGCCGCACTCGATCGCGGTCGTCGTGCAGGGCATCACCCCGCGCGAGGATGGCAAGCACTACGTCGAGGTCGTCATCCATGTCGAGCGTGACAGCCAGAAGGGCATCGTCATCGGCAAGGGCGGCGCCACGATCAAGGAAGCCGGCATCGCGGCCCGTGAACAGATCGAGCTGCTGCTTGGCACCGAGGTCCACCTCGACACCCGTGTGAAGGTCACCAAGGAATGGCAGCGTGACCCCAAGGCCCTTGGCCGTTTTGGGTACTAGGCCCTGGGCCTTCTTGGGTGCTAAGCCCCTTGGCCGTTTTGGGTGCTAAGCCCCTTGGCCGTTTTGAGCTTTAAGGCAGCGTCGCGTCGTCCATCTGTGGCGCGCCCTGGATGAACGACGCGACGATCGCCTCGCCCGCGAGCCTGACATCGCGCGGCGCCAGATGATCGGTGGCGACGGGTGCGGGGTGCTCGGCGTTCCATCGTGCGACGGCACCGATCAGCAGCTGCTGCCGGTCAGTGAGCTCGGTGATCTGCTGCTGCGCGACGGCGGCCTTGCGATGCTGCCGCGGATGCCGGGCGACCTCCCACAGGCGCGCGGACGCGCGCCAGCGGGTCAGCTGCCGCAGCTGGTGGAGCCGTCCGCTGAGGCGGCGCGCTTCGGCGTTGGCCTCGCGTGCACAGGTGGTGCGGCACACGACCGCCGCCGGGCTCGTGGGGGCGTCCTGCACCAGCATGCACACGACGCACTGACCCACGCTCGCCACCCAACTCTTAGTCCAGCATTGTGCGGCGACGGTACCGACCGTGGTTATCGCTGCCATGGGGGGCTATGACGCTGGCTCAGTGGGCTGGCGTGGCGCGTCGCTTCGCGACCTGCTGCAGCACGACGACGATGAGCGCGCCGACCGCGAGACCCACGGCGGCGGAGGCGAGCGTGTTGACCGACCATGCCAAGAACCCGCCGATGGCGCCGGCGCTCTCTCGGATGATCTCTTCCAGCTGATGGACAGGCGCGTACGGCCAGTCAACGCCGAGCGCGTGCAGGCCCTCTATCTCGATGTGGCCGCCGACCCACAGCATGGCCGCCGTCCCGACTGTTGCGAGCACCGTGAGCAGCTTCGGCATACCGGCCACAAGCCTGCGTCCGAGCCCTGCCCACCGCCCGCCGGTCTCGGCAAGTCGCAATCCCGCATCGTCCATCTTCACGATCACCGCGACCACGCCGTACACCATGACGGTGATGAGGACGGCCACGATCGCGAGGATGACTGCGAGGCGCAGCAGCGGCTCGGACTCGACCTCGCCCACGGCGATGACCATGATCTCGGCCGACAAGATCAGGTCGGTCCGGATGGCGCCCGCGACGATGCTGTCCTCGTCCTTGATGCCACCGGTCGCCGTCTCATGTTCGCCATGGCCTGTCATCGCCGCGTAGATCTTGTGGGCGCCCTCGTAGCAGAGGTAGGCGCCTCCGAACATCAAGATCGGCGTCAGCAGGAACGGTGCGAGCTGGCTGAGTAGCAGCAGTGCCGGGATCACGAACAGGAACTTGTTGCGCAGCGAGCCCTTGGCGATGCGGCCGATGATGGGTAGCTCGCGGTTCGCTGCCAGCCCGTGGACGTACTGCGGCGTGACGGCGGCGTCGTCGATCAGCACCCCCGCAGCCTTCGTCGTCGCGCGCCCTGCGGCGGCGCCGATGTCATCGATTGATGCAGCTGCCAGCTTCGCAAGCGCCGCGACATCGTCCAGCAGCGCGACCAGTCCGCCGGCCATCAGCGCACCTCATGGGTGTGAATGCGGATGTGCAAGACGCGGTGGCCGAGCTGCAAGGCTGCTCCAAGATTCGACACGCTTCGCGGGATCGGTCAGCGTGCGGTGCGCAGTATTGCGCACCGACGGTCGGTCAGGGTGGCACTGCGCGGCGCGCTGCTACCGTCGCGTCACCACACGGGGAGTCCGGGCAGCCGGGCTGAGAGGGTGGCTTGACGTTTTGACGTCAGCGCCACCGACCCGGACCCACGCAGAGGCGTGGTGTCACACCTGATCTGGGTCATGCCAGCGGAGGGACGTGGATGCGACAGGTGACATGGGTCGTCGTAGACGACCATGGGGACGACGCGGACGCGTCGGGTTTGCCTGCGCCTGATCGCGTGGTGTGTGCCGACTCCGGTCTGGTGCACGCGCAACGGCTCGGCCTGCGGGTCGACCTTGTTGTGGGCGATATGGACTCGGTCCCCGCTGCGGCACTTGGTGCTGCGCGGGACGCGGGTTCGGAGATCGAGACGCATCCCGTGGCCAAGGCAGCCACGGATCTGGCTCTCGCGCTCGCACGCGGCGGCGAAGGCTTGACCAGCGGCGACCTGCTGGTCGTGCTTGGCGGTGCCGGAGGTCGTCTGGACCACGCGCTGGCCAACGTGCATGCGTTGGCAGACCCCTCGCTCGCCCATGTGCAGCTGCACGCACGGCTCGGTTGGGCCGACGTGCACGTGGTCCGCGACGTCGCGATTCTTGAGCTGCCGCTGCAAGCGACGGTGTCCCTGCTCCCGAGCGGCGGTGCTGCGCTCGGGATCACGACCGAGGGGCTGGCGTACCCGCTGACAGGCGAGGACCTGCACCCGTGGTCCACCCGCGGCGTCTCAAACATCGTGACCGGCACGCCGGTCCGCATCGGTCTCACGGACGGCTGCCTGTTGGTGGTCGCCCCCCTCCCACGCAAGGACAACGCATGAACATCCGCGCGCTACGCATCGCTGCGAGCCTCGCGC
Source organism: Nitriliruptoraceae bacterium (assembly GCA_047610595.1). Taxonomy (GTDB): domain Bacteria; phylum Actinomycetota; class Nitriliruptoria; order Nitriliruptorales; family Nitriliruptoraceae; genus JBFGFG01. The sequence goes on from JBLFZR010000002.1 coordinate 46,042, forward strand.
TCGCCGCGGTGACGCTGACGGCCTGCGGCGTTGACGCGTCCGCCGGCCGATCGGAGTGGTCGGTCGAGGACCCTGTCACCGTCACCCTGCTGACGCATGACAGCTTCGTCATCTCCGAGGACCAGATCGCCGAGCTCGCGGCCGACGGCATCGAGCTGGTTTTGCTGCGTGGTGGCGACGCGGGCGCGGTGGTGAACCAGGCGATCTTGACCAAGAGCGCGCCGGACGCTGACGTGCTGTTCGGCATCGACTCGACGCGTCTGACACGTGGCCTCGACGAGGACCTGTTCCAGCCGTTCCGGGTGTCGTCGTACGACGCGCTCGACCCGGCGCTGCTGCGTGATGATCAGGACCGCGTCACACCTATCGATGTCAGTGACGTGTGCATCAACCTTGACCTCGCCGCGTTCGGTGATGGGCTCGCAGCACCGACGACGCTCGACGACCTCGCTGACCCGGCGTACGCCGGCATGTTGGTCGTACAGAACCCGGCGACCTCGTCGCCTGGCCTCGCGTTCCTGTTCCGCACCATCTCTGAGTTCGGCGAGGACGGCTGGCAGGGCTACTGGGAGCGGCTGGTTGCCAACGACGTCGAGATCACGGCTGGCTGGGAGGACGCGTACTACGGCGTGTTCTCGGGCGGTGCAGGCGCGGGCGACCGTCCGCTGGTCGTTTCGTACTCGACGTCCCCACCCGCCGAGGTGCTGTACAGCGATGACCCGGACGCCACCGAGGCACCGACCGGATCGATGATCGACAGCTGCTACCGCCAGGTCGAGTTCGCCGGCCTGCTCACCAACGCCCCGGAGGCCATCGCCGGCCAGCAGGTGCTGGAGTACCTGACGAGCGTCGAGTTCCAGACGGGCATCGCGCTGAGCATGTTCGTCGAGCCCGCGCGCACCGACGTCGAGCTGCCCGAGGTGTTCGTGCGCTTCGCCGACCGTCCGGCAGTCCCGACCGAGCTGGATGCGGAGCTCATCGACAGCAACCGCGAGCGCTGGATCGCCGAGTGGACCGAGCTGGTGCTCGGCGGATGACCCCATCTACGAGCACGACATCATGACAGGACGCGCCGGCTGGGCGCTGGCGGCAGTGCCGCTGGCGTTCGTCGGCGCGTTCTACGTCTGGCCGGTGCTGTCGATCCTCGGGCTTGGGCTTGCGCCGGACGGCGCGCTGGACCTGACGCCGTTGGCGTCGCTCGCGGCTTCATCGCGGCTGCGGGGCGTGGCGTGGTTTACGACGTGGCAAGCGATCGTGTCGACGGTGCTGACGTTCGTCGTGGCGACCCCGATCACGGTGCTGCTGGCGCGCTACCGCTTCCGTGGGAGGTCGGTGGTCGAGGCAGCCGTCGCCGTGCCGTTCGTGCTGCCAACGACCGTCGTGGCGACCGCGTTTCTGGTGCTGTTGGGGCCGTCGGGCCCGTTGGGGCTTGACCTGATCGGGACGGTCCCGGCCATCCTCATCGCGCATGTGTTCTTCAACGTTGCCGTGGTCGTGCGGGTTGTCGGCGGGCTGCTCTCGCAGCTTGACCCGGACCTGCCACGTGCCGCCCGGATGCTGGGGGCCTCGCCGTTACGTGCCTGGCGCACCGTGACGCTGCCGTTGGTGCTGCCGGCCGTGTTCTCGGCGGCGGCGATCGTGTTTCTGTTCACGTTTACCTCGCTGGGGGTCGTGCTGATCCTCGGCGGGGCGCGCATCTCGACGCTTGAGGTGGAGGTGCTACGGCTGACGCGCGACCTGCTGGACCTTCCCGGTGCTGCCGCGCTCGCAGTGGTCCAGCTGGTGGGTGTCGTCGGCGCGCTTGTGGCGTCGTCCCGGCTGCAGGAGCGGCTGGCGGTGCGGCAGCCGATGGTCGTTGGCGATCGACGGCGGCAGCCGCTTCGCGGCCCCGCGGCTCTCGGGCTGGCTGCCCTGTGTGGTGTGGTCAGCGTGGCGCTTTGGGGCCTGCCGTTGGCCGCGCTGGTGCAGCGCGCCGTCACCGGGGCGGACGGCCGCCTGACGACGGCCTGGTTCCGCGCGCTCGCGCAGAACCCAATCGGCTCCACCCTCAGCGTGGTCCCGCTGCGTGCGGTGATGACGACCGTGTGGATCGGGCTGGTCGCGACCCTGATCGCGCTGGTCGTGGGAGGGTGTGCTGCGTGGGTGATCGCCCACCGGTCTGGGCGTGCCGGCACAGGTCTGGACGCGCTGCTGATGCTGCCGCTTGGAACGTCGGCCGCGACGCTCGGCTTCGGCTTCCTCGTCGCGCTTGATACCCCGCCGCTGGACCTGCGCTCGTCGCCGCTGCTGATCCCGATCGCACACGCGCTCGTGGCCGCGCCGTTCGTGGTGCGGACGCTGGTGCCGGTGCTGCGATCGATTGATGATCGGTTACGGCAGGCAGCACGCGTGCTGGGAGCGAGCCCGCTGCGGGTCGCGCTGACGGTCGACCTCCCGTTGGTGCTCCGCCCGCTCGGGGTCGCGGCCGCGTTCGCGTTCGCGGTGTCGGCGGGCGAGTTCGGGGCGACTGTGTTCATCGCACGCGCGGACGTCACGACCGTGCCGGTCGCGATCTACCGACTGCTCTCGCGACCGGGCGCGGCCTCTGTCGGAACGGCAGCCGCGCTGTCGGTCGTGCTGCTGGTCATCGTCGGCACGACGGTGGTGCTGGGCGAACGACTCCGACGAGGCCAGACCGCAGGGAGCACGCTGTGAGCAGAGATCTGACGCTGGGCATCCGAAACGTGACCGTGCAGCGCGGCGGCGTCGACGTGGTGCGCGGTGTGGACCTCGACGTCGCGGGGGGTGAGGTCGTCGCGCTGCTGGGACCGTCGGGTTCGGGCAAGTCGTCGTTGCTGCTGGCCGTTGCCGGCCTCATCGGCGTGGCCGCTGGCGACGTGCGGGTCGGGGACCGAGATGTGACCCGAGAGCCGGCGCACCTGCGGTCGTTGGGCATGGTGTTCCAGGATTACGCGCTGTTCCCCCATTACGACGTGCTGCGCAACGTGACATACGGGCTGCGGGGGGGCGGCCTGGACCGCGCGGCGCAGGACGCGCATGGGCGCGCATGGCTGGACCGGGTCGGACTTGACGCGGCCACGTACGCCCATCGTGACGTGGCAACCCTCTCGGGCGGGCAGCGGCAGCGCGTCGCGCTGGCTCGAGCGCTGGCCCCAGACCCGCCGGTGCTTCTGCTTGATGAGCCGTTCGGCGCGCTCGACCGGCAGCTCCGTGAGCAGCTGCTGGCCGAGTGTCTGGCGATCGTCCGGCAGGCGGATGGTCCGGCGGTGCTGGTTGTGACGCACGACCGCGACGAGGCCATGTCGATGGGCGACCGTGTGGGAGTGTTGCGCGACGGTGTGCTGGTGCAGCTCGATACACCGGATCAGATGTGGGCGCGGCCGAGTGGGGTGTGGATCGCTCGCTTCCTTGGGCATCCGAACGTGCTGGATGCGCGGCAGGCAGTGGTGCTCGGGCTGGGGGACGCACCGTTGATCGTGCCACCGGACAAGATCGAGCTCGTGAGCCCTGACCTGAGATCTGGCCTGAGGTCTGGCATGGCCGGCGGTCGCGCGATCGTGCGATCGAGTGTGTGGCGAGGGGGGCGACGGATCGCGACGGTGGATGCAGCCGGGGTATCGCTGGTCATCGATACCACCGGTGATGTCGTCCCGGTGGGCGCCGAGGTGGCCTGGCGCCTCGGTGTCAAAGATGTAGTAAGGCTGAGCTAACAAGCCCACCGAAGTGGCCCACACGATGGATACAGACCGAGGCTGATGCGAGCCGGCCGCCGGTAGGGTCCGTCGCCCGTCGGAAGGCTGCTGATGCGCTTCGAGGACTCCATCCTGATCGCCGCGTCCGTCCGAGACGTGTGGGCGATGACGGTGGCTGTCGATGGGCTGCCGGCTATCACGCCGACGATCTCGTCCGTGGTCCGGCTCGACGATGGCCCGCTGACAGTGGGCAGCCGCGTCAAGCTCAAGCCGTCGTCGTCACGCTCGGCCGTGTGGACTGTGACCGAGCTCGACGCGCCTCGTCGGTTCGTGTGGGAGTCGCAGACGCTGGGTGTAAGGACGGTGGCAACACACGAGCTGGAGCCGGTTGAGGATGGCACGCGTCAGACACTTCGCGTGCAGCTGGGCGGGCGCGGCGCGGCGCTGATGGCATCGATGACCGGCAGCCGCATCGCCGGCGCGCTGGCGGCCCAGAACGCAGGCTTCCGCGAGCGTGCGGAAGGTCGGTGACTGTGATGCCCGGTATGGATTCTTCTCGGCGAGATCCCACCACGTCGCCGTGGCGGACCGTCGCGTCGCGTCCGGTGTATGAGAACCCGTGGATCGCCGTGCGTGAGGATGATGTGGTGACCCCGACGGGCACGTCAGGCATCTACGGCGTGGTGCACAAACCGCTGGCGCTCGGCGTTGTCGCGATCGACGCCCAGGACCGTGTTGTGCTGGTTGGACAGTGGCGTTATCCGCTGGACCGCTACAGCTGGGAGCTGGTCGAAGGGGCGTTCGACCATGGGGAGGACGACACCCCGTTGGCCGGTATCCAGCGCGAGCTTGCCGAGGAAGCGGGGCTCGCCGCCGCACGCTGGGAGCTGCTAACGGCGACACCGATCGCGCTGTCCAACTCGGTCACCGACGAGATGGCGATGCTCTGGGTTGCGTCCGGGCTGACGCCCGTCGTTGCGAAGACGTCGGACCCCACCGAGGAGCTGCGCGTCACCCGCGTACCGTTCGCGGAGGCCGTGGCAGCCACGATCGACGGGCGCATCGACGACGCGATGAGCATCCTCGGGCTGCTGCTGGCTGACCGTCGCCGCTGAGCGGGGTGCTTAGCGGTTGGAGATGCCGCCATCGACCGGGATAACGGCACCGGTCAGGTACGCGCCGGCGCGGCTGGCGAGGTAGATGACGGTGCCGGCGACGTCCTCGGGCGTGCCGATGCGCCCCATCGGGACGTGGTCTGCCACGGCTGCGCGAGCTTCGGGGGTGGCCAGCGCGAACGCCGTCATCTTGGACGCAAACGGGCCGGGTGCGATCGCGTTGACGGTGATGTTCGCAGCCGCGAGCGTCTGCGCGAGGTGCCGCGTGAGCTGGTGAATCGCGGCCTTCGACGCCGAGTAGCTGAAGTTGTCCATCTGGGGCACGCGGATGCCATCGATGGACCCGATGTTGATTACGCGAGCTGGGTGGCCCTCGGTTGCAGCGGCACGAAGGTGCGGTAGCAGCGCCTGGGTCAGCAGGAACGGGGCCTTGACGTTGATGCCCAGCACCTTGTCGAACGCATCGGCCGGGAACTCATCGATGGGTGCGCCCCACACGGCGCCGGCGTTGTTAACCAAGATGTCGAGCGATGTGCCCCAACGCGCCGTGACAGCCTCGGTGAGGAGGCCGATGCCATCCTCGGTGGACAGGTCCGCTGCGACGGCATGCACCGTGCCCAACGCGCTGAGTGCAGCCGCGGTCGCTGCCAACTCGTCCTGCTTACGTGACGAGATAATGACCTCAACGCCGCCGCGCAACAGCCCCTCGGTGATCATCGCGCCGATGCCACGAGAGCCACCCGTTACCACCGCATGGCGGCCGGATACGTCGAAGAGTGTGTTGACCTGCATGGCGGGGCTCCGTGGGTCGGCAGAAGACGTAGCCAAGCAGTCGGTAGCGTCCGCCGCGATGTCGAAACCCCGCGTGGCCGTCGCCGCTCCGAACGCCCTCGCCTCGCAGGCGGGGGAAGCGATGGCGCGCGCGGGCGGGAACGCCGTCGACGTCGCCATCGCTGCGATGGTCGTCGCGTGCGTCAGTGAGCCCGGTATCTGCTCGCTCGGCGGCGGGGGGTACGCCACCGTGGCGCAACCGGGGCAGGCGCCGGTGACGTTCGATGGCTACGTGGCGATGCCTGGCGTCGGACGCGATGGCCCCTTCGACCTCGGCTTCGATCTGTACACCGAGTACGGCGGTGGTGTCACGATCACGATCGGGCACGGCTCGATCGCGACGCCGGGCACACCGCAGATGTTGGTGGCGCTGCACGCGGAGGCCGGCCACGCGTCCTGGGAGGATGTGCTGGCCCCGGCCCTAGACGTCGCGACACGTGGTTTTCCTCTTGGCACCGCCAGCGACTTTTACCTCGACTACATCCACAACGACCTGTACGGCTGGCACGCGCCGAGTCACGCAGCGCTGCATCACACGGATGGCTCGCGGCTGATGAAGGGCGAGATCTGCCGACCGGCGTATCTCGACCAGACCATCGCCGAATGGCAAGCCGACCCCGCAACGTTCAGTCACGGCCTGCTTGCGGAGCTGATCGTCGCCGATGTCGAGGCGGCCGGTGCCGCGCTCGGCCATGCGGATTTACGGGCGTACGTGCCGACGGTGCGTACACCACTGTCGGTTGAGCTGGGCGACTGGACGTTCTGGACGAACCCCCCGCCAGCGGTCGGTGGACCGGTCGTCGCCATGCTGCTGGCAGGGCTGCGCACGCCGCCGGGCCCCGACGGATGGTCTGCCGCCGATCGGGCGCGCACCGTCGACGTTTTACGGGCCGTCCTTGGGCACCGGGTTGATGTGCTGGACGTTGCCGAGGACCGTGAGGGCGCCGGCTGGGACGCGGTAACGCGCCTGGTGCAGGGCGGCCTCGCGGGGCTGACTGCCCCCTCGACCTGCCATGTGTCAGCCATCGATCGGGATGGGCTGGCGGTCGCCATCACCTGCTCTGCTGGCTACGGGTCGGGTGTGATGCCGCCGGGCACCGGCGTGTGGATGAACAACTGCCTCGGCGAGAAAGAGCTGACCCGCCGTGGCCCAGAGGGCTACACGCCAGGGGATCGGTTGCCGTCAAACATGGCGCCGACTGTTGGCCGTGCGATCGACGGTCGGGTGCTGGCTGCCGGATCGCCCGGCGCGGACCGGATCACGCCCTCGATGATGCACGCGCTGGCCGGGTACGCCGGTGGCATGGGCCTGCAGGACGCCATCGATGCGCCACGCATCCACCTCACACGGTGGCCGGACGGCGCGGAGCGGCTTGACATCGAAGAGGACGTGCAGCTTGACCTGGCAGTTGCGCCCGAGCTGCCGCGGCGTATGTTCGCACCGCACAGCATGTACTACGGCGGCGTTGCCATCACGGTGGCCCACGCTGACGGAACCCTCGAGGCCGCCGCGGACCCGCGCCGCGACGGCGGGACGGCCATCGTGTGAAGCACGCTCTGTTTCTGCCCCCCTTCGGCGAGCTGGCTGAGCCGGACGCGATGGTGGACATCGCCGTCCGGGCTGAGGCAGCGGGCTGGGATGGCCTGTTCCTCTGGGACCACGTCGTGTACCGCGAGGGCGTGACGCACCTGGCTGATCCGTGGATCGTGCTCGCTGCCGTCGCGCAGGCGACCTCAACGCTTCGGCTGGGGACGATGGTGACGCCGCTGCCGCGTCGCCGGCCGCAGGTGCTAGCGCGCCAGACCACGACGCTGGACCGGCTGTCGGGTGGCCGCCTGACGCTGGGCATCGGTGTGGGCGGGGACGCGTACGGCGAGTTCGGCGCGTTCGGTGACGAGACTGATATGAAGCTCCGTGGCGAGATGCTCGACGAGGAGGTCGAGCTGCTGCGCGCGCTGTGGTCCGGCGAGGTTGTCGATCACCACGGTCCACACCACACGGTCGACAGCAAGGCGTTCCTGCCGACGCCCGTCCAGCCGGGGGGGCCGCCGTTGTGGGCCGCTGCTCGGTTCGGTAACAGCAAGCCGCTGCGCCGCGCTGCTGCGCTGGATGGGCTTTTCCCGATCGAGCTCGGCGGTCCGGATGATCTGCGCACGATGCTCGCCGAGCTGGCGACGTACCGAACGGACCCGGAGGCGCCGTACGACGTGTGCGTGAACCTGACCCACGGCACAGATCCGGACGCATGGGAGGCAGCGGGCGCGACCTGGCTGGTGACACATGTCGGACCGATGCGGGTCGACCGTGCGGATCTCACACGGCTCGCGTCCGAGCCACCGCCGGGCTGGCCACGTGACTCTGGCTGGGACTGAGCTGCGTTGTTTGCGCCTATCGGCTGACTGGCCGCGTTCTTTGCGCCTATCGGCCGACTGGCCGCGTTCTTTGCGCCTATCGGCCGACTGGCCGCGTTCTTTGCGCCTGTCGCACGCCATGTTCGTAGACCGCACGACCACGGTGGGTGGCCGTAACTAGCTCTCCGCTCGATCGGTGTACTCATCGAGCGACATAGGGGCACACGGTGACGAAGTTCACGGACGGCAGCAACGTCGAGGAGCTGCGTGGTCTTGCAGCCTTCGTGCTCGGCATCTCGGTTGACGCAACGCAGTCCACGGCGCTCGCCGCGTACCAGTCAAACCTCAAGATCTTGCACCCGCGGGTGTCGGGAGACCCGACGGGCTACCAGACCCTGCTGGCGGCGTGGGCCGTGTGGAACCAGCTGTCGGAGCATGCGTCTGGCGGCACCCCCCGGCTGCGCGACCTGGGCGAGCTATGGGCCGCACGCCCGCGGAGCGACGACGCCGTCCTCTCGGTGGTCGAGGAGGCGGGGGATCGCGTCGATGCGAGCGATCGCGTCGAGGAGGTTTACGGCTGCGTCGTCGAGGAGGTCTACAGCTGCGTCGTCGAGGAGGTCGACGGCTACCTCGTCGAGGACCGCCGCAACGAGCGCTACGAGATCGACCTTGTCACGTTCGGAGCGCTGCCTGCGGCACACCGCGCCTACCTCACCGCTGGCAGCACGGCCGCGGTGCGCACCGCAGCAGGCAGCGTGGACTACGCCCTCTGACCAGAGTCAGGTGTTCGGCCCCCAGCTCGGCTACGACGGCTTAGCGCAGCGGAAGTGGTGCCAGCTCGGGTATGCCGTCGCGGGATGTCACGGCACGCTCCCCTGCGAGCCAGACTCCCAAGATGCTTGCCGGGTCGCGGAGCGTGGCGATGTCGCGGAGCGGGTCGGTCGTCAGCGCCAGCACGTCTGCGTCATGGCCTGCGATCAGCTGACCGCTGACCGGCGCCTGTGGACCGAGTGTGAGCGGGCCGGTGGCCGTGGCTGACTCGATCGCCTGTAGCGGTGTCATACCGAGCTCGACCAGCAGCTCAAGCTCACGGGCGTTGCCGCCGAACTGCAGCGGGTGCCCGGTGGCAGAGATGCCGAGGTCAGTGCCGGCAGCGATAGTGACACCAGCCGCGATGGCGATCTCGATCGCGTGTTGATGCCGGGCGGTGATGGCGCGCCCCTTGGCCATCATCCGGTCAGTCGCGCCTCCCTCGCCGGCCGAGGAGCCGTGAAACAGTGTGTCGACGATCGTTCGGGTCGGGACCAGCACCATGTCGCGCTCGACCATCGCCGCTGCGGTGTCGCTCGTCAGGTACGTCCCGTGCTCGATGGTGTGGACGCCTGCCTCGATGGCCGCCTCGATGCCTGCCTCGCCGTGACAGTGGGCCGCGACGATTCGTTCGGCGCGGGCCGCTTCCTCGACGATGGCCCGCAGCTCCTCACCTGAGAACTGCTGGTGGAGCGGATGGTCTACCTCGGACA
>JBLFZR010000003.1:0-51850 GCA_047610595.1 Nitriliruptoraceae bacterium
CCGAGGTCGGCGCCGAGCTCGCGCATGTGCTGGCAGCCATCGACTCGGACGCGGTGCAGCGCGTGGTGCTGGTCGGGCACTCGATGGGGGGGCTGCTCGCGCGGGCTGCCGTGCGCAGCGCTGTGGCGGACGGGTTCGGATGGGTCGAGCGTTGCGACACCCTGATCACGGTCGGGACACCGCACCTGGGTGCACCGCTCGAGCAGGCCGTCGAGGTGCTTGTGCGGGCCGGCGCGATGGCACGCGAGGTGGACGCCATCACCTCGTGGTTCGAACAGCGCGCGGACGGGGTGCGGGATCTGCGCCATGGGACGATCACGGACGACGTACCGCCGGGGCAGCCAGCACCCACCGTGTCGTTGCCGGCACACGTCGCGATGCACACCGTGGGGTCGACGCTTCGGCAGCCGGTGCTGGCGGCCTTGACTGGCGACGGTTTAGTCAAGCACGACAGCGCGCACGCGGTCGGCAGGCCCGATATCGCGCTGCGCCGGGGGCCGTCGCTCCATCTAACCGGACGGTCCCACTTCGACCTGATGGCCGATCCAAAGGTCGGGGCGCATCTCGTCGCGATCGTGGATGCCGCGCCCACGACGCCGAGCTAGGTCGGAGGTGCCGGCCAACGCGCTACCAGCCCTCAAGTGGGCGCGCCCCGGTAAGAGATGTGATCTGAGGCAGCTGCGCTGGAGTTTCACTGCCGGCCTGCGCAAGAATCGCTCGCATCAGCTCGCCCATCGCGGTCGGGAGGTCGTCGGGCGTGTTGACCGCAAAGCCACCACCTCGGCCCACACGGGCGAGCGTGATCTCGTCCATGTCGCCGACTCCAAGCGGGCACACCGTGGGCCGCGTCGGCGGTGCGTGTAGTCGCTCGACAGCGACCACGGCGTCGGAGCGATCCCAACGACCGTCACTCAGCAGCAGGACCCATGGCTCCAACGTTCGCCGCCCAACGGCAAGGTTCGCACGCACGACACGCTCGGTCTCGGCACCGAGCAGCTCGATAAGGCCCGACATGTCAGACCGGCCCCCCGTTCGGAAGCGGCCGAGGTTCCCGGGTTCAACGGGCGGTGCCAACGGCAGCGCGACCGCTGCGGACTCGCCGGCTGTCAGCACGCCGATGCGCGTGGTCTGCATCGCGTGCAGCGTGCCCCATGCGACATCGAGGGCCGCAGTCACGCCTGCATGCAGCGCGTCTGCGTGGCGGGTCATCGAAGCACTCGTATCGACGACCACCCACACGGGCAGGTGCGGAGCGACCGCTGCGACTGAGACCGCGGAGGCTCGGTTCGACGTGGGAGTGGCGGTGTCGTCGGTGCTCACGAGCTTGGTCCGGTCGTCGGTTCGGCGGTCCTGTTCAGGGTCTGTGCGAGCCGACCAACCGCGGACTGCAACGACGCAGGGCTGCCGTAGGCCAAGCTGACCCCGACAAGCTCGTGGGCCGGAAGGGAGATCGCCCAAGCCCGCACGCCCGGATGTGATGCAGTCAACGCGGCGAGCGCGTCGACGATCGCTGTGGCCTGTACTGCCCCGCACTCGGCCACAGCTGTCGCCAGCAGCGCGCGTGAGTCGGCGCTGACCCGGACAAGGATGCTGAGTGCCTCATCGGGATAGGCCGGTGCTGACGCGATAACGGTTACGCGACGGTCAAGCGACAGCAACGCGATCACCCGATCAAGCACAGCGCCGTCGTCGGTTGCTGCGCCAGCCAGCAGCAGATCTCGGGGCTCCACCAACGTGCCAAGCACCGAGCTGAGCGTCAGCTCATCCACGGCGCCGACAAGCCGGCCCAGCGTGAGGTAGTCGCGTCGACGGACCAACTCGGCGCTTACCTGTACGACCGTCGCGCGCGGGATGACCGGCACCATGCGAGCCGCCACCGGTGGAGCCAGCGTGCGGCAGGTGTCTGCGAGGAACCCGATGTCGAGGGCCCCGGTGATCGCAGCAGCCCGCGCTTCGGGTGTCACGGCTGCGATGCGCCCGGTCAACGTCGGGCCGATGATCCGTCGAGTGACGCGTGCTGCGAGTCCGGCTGGCAGGAGGGCGCTGGCGGACGCGAAGGCTCTGAAGGCCTCATCGTGACCGGTCGCGAGCCCGGCTGACAGCGCTTTGCGAAGGTGGGTGAGCTCAGAGACCTCGACACCCAGCAGTCCATCGAGCGTCCCCGCGGGGCACCCCAGCTCGGTCTCGAGCCGATCTACCTCGATGCGAGCGAGAAGAGCTTCGACCTCGGTCATGACAGCACCGTGCCGAGGAACTTCAGCACCTGTCGTCGCAGCAGCCGGGGGAGCATCCCGAGCGCCCCATCCACGGCCTCGTGCAGCGCGCGGTCCTGTGTGCGTAAGGCCTCCGACCATGCGGCTGCCAAAGCGATCGTCGTGTCGTCGTCAAGCGCGGCGACGGTGGCCGCCGCAGCGGCGTCCAGCTGCGCGTCGCGGACCAGCTCAGCTCCAGGATCATCCATCGGCAAGAATCCGAGCTGCGGTGCGGTGGGCGAGTGCCATAACGGTCAGCATCGGGTTCGATCCTACGGCGGTGGGGAACGCGGAAGCGTCCCCGATCCAGACACCAGCGGTGTCGTGCAGCTGGCCCGAAGGGTCGGCGACGGAGGTGCGCGCATCGGCTCCCATGCGAGCGCTCCCCATCTGGTGTGCCGAGAACGGTGGGCGCCCGTCTTTGCCGAACGGGACTGCGGCGCACCGGTCAGCGAAAGGCTCAACGGGCTCGCCACGGCGCCACACACGTCGTCCGGGAGCGAAGTCAACGATGGTCCGGGCGCCCGCTGCCGCGTGCAGCCGGACCAGGTCGCGCACGGCGGCAGCCAGCACCTGCTGATCGAGTGGGTCGTCGAGGGGGTGATGCACCACGCTCGCGCCGGACGCATCCAACGTCACGCGTCCGGCACCCCGTTCACGTGTCACTGCGATGAACGGTGCCATATGACTGAATCGGCTCATAACAACCCGAGCGTCGCGGGCATCTGTCCATCGCAGGGCCGCAGCCGTGAGGCCTGGGTGCCAGTGCGGCCCCTCGACGAGGTAGCCGTGCCCGTCGTACGCGGCCGACCGTTCGTCAACCACCACACTCTGCGGTGGCCCACTCCAAGCATCTTGTGGGTCGTCATACACCCCGTGGATGACTGGAACGGGGTGCAGCCGCAGATGGCGCCCGGCTGCGGGCCCTCCAAGGCCCGAGCGAAGCAAGATCGCAGGGGTCTCAAGGGCACCGGCTGCCAGCACCACCGTGGGGGCGTGCACGGTTAGGCGCACCTGACGCATGCCATCGTTGAAGACTGCCTCAACGCCGATGGCGTGTCCGTCGCGCACCAGCACCCGGTGCACCTCGGCGTGTGGCATAACGTCGGCCCCGGCAGCGCACGCGTCTGGGAGCCACGTCCGCAGGCTGCCACGCTTGGCGCCTGTCACATCTCCGAACCCCGTCGCACCGGTTGCGTGGGCGTCCTCGAGCTCAGCATCAACGTTCCTGCTGGTCAGGTGGGCTGACCACCCAAGCGCCTTGGCGCCTTCGAGCAGCCGCTGGTTCGGGCCGTTGGCGGTCGTGCCCACAGCTGTGACCCCGATGCGGGTGGCGACCGCGTCGAGGTCTGCTTGGAACGCCGGGCCCGCCACGCCGTCGAGGCCGTGCTCGTCCTGCCAGCTGGCCAGCACGTGGGCCGGCGGCGGCACGCAGTTGGACCAGTTGACCGTTGTCCCGCCGCCCAACGTGGCACCTGCCAGAAGCACCACGTTCCCGTCGTCGGTGCTGACCAGACCACCACGCCAGTACATGGCCTGTAGCGCCGCGATCTCGTTGCGGGGGAAGGCATCCTCTTGGAGCCCGGGACCGGCCTCCAGCACCAGCACGCGCCGACCCGCTTGCGCCAGCTTTGCCGCGACGACACCGCCGCCGGCACCGCTGCCGACCACGACAACGTCGACCTCAACATGATGCTCGGCAACATCCGGGGGTGGCGCCACCAGCGGCAGACGGTCTCCGTCGCGTGCCGGGACAGCTGCTGGTCCGGGATAGCCGAGCAGCTCCCACGTCGGGTTGTGCCCGTGTGCGTCAACGCCGCCGTAGTGCACGGCCATCGTCAGCTGCCGCAGGTCATCGATGCCTTGCGATGCATCGGCATCCGCCTTCGACAACGCGGCAAGCAGCGTCTGTGCCGCCAGCTGCGGGATGCGGCCCACACCAGCTCTGCGCAGCACCGCCAGCAGCGTGCCGAGCTCGGTCAGGCCCTGCGCATCGAGGAGTGACGGGAGAAGGTCAGCCACCCGCGCCGCGGTTCCTGCGCCGGACGCCGTCAGCGCAAAGAACGCCGCCGGCGCGCCGTCTGGCGGGCGCACCGCTGGGATGAAGACGTCGCACAGTGCCGACAGGGTGCGGGTATCGAGGTCGTTCGTGTCCAAGGCGTAGCTCCGTCGTCGCAGACGAATCTAGGCGACCGCGCTGCGTCTGCCTCGGTCATAAGACCTCAATGAGTGGTAGCCGGAGCGCGCCCGGCGCCGCGGATGGCACGGCGGGGGAGCCAGGCGACACCGGTCGGACACGGGTGTAGTCGGCGCCAAGAGGGGGACGTGGGTCTTGGTCGCCCTTGTTTGGCCACATCGCAAGCGCACGTTCCGACATCGCTGTGATGGTCAAGGACGGGTTTACACCGAGGTTTGCCGTTATCGCAGAGCCGTCCACGACGTGCAGACCTTCGTGCCCGAACACGCGGTGGTACGGGTCGATCACGCCGGTCTCGCTGGTGTCGCCGATCGCGCAGCCACCGATGAAGTGAGCGGTGGAAGGGATGTTGAACACGCTGTCGGTGATCGTCGAGCCGGGCCAGCCACCGATACGGCTTGCGACCTTGCGGGTCACCTCGTTGCCGACGGGGATCCACCGAGGGTTCGGCTCGCCGTGGCCCTCACGTGAGGACAGGAACGTGCCGAACGGTGTGCGCTTGCGGAAGGTCTGGATCGAGTTGTCGAGGGTCTGCATCACCAGCACGATGACCGTTCGTTCCGCCCAACGTTTGATCGACAGCGATCGCCACGCGAGGCCGGGGTTGCGAACCATCGCCTTGAGCCACACCAGCGCGCGCGGCCCGTGGGCGTCGCCGTCGGTCATAACGGTGGCTCCGAGTCCGATCAGATTTGACCCCTTGCCGTATCGCACGGGCTCGACATGGGTGTGCTCGTCGGGATGGAAGGACGATCCGATCGCGACCCCAACAGACATGTCGACTGGGATGTCGGTCGTAGACAGGCCCTGTGCGCCAAGAATGGCCTCCGAGTTCGTGCGGGTGAGGTGCCCGAGTTGGTTCGAGATCTGGGGCAGGTTGCCGTTGTCCTTGTTGCGATGTAGCAGCTTCTGGGTTCCGAGTGCCGCGGCGGAGCAGACAACCTGTTCGGCCGTGTACACCATCTGGGTGCGGCGCAACCAGCTGCCCGGCACGGTCGCAACCACCCGGTAGCCACCGCCTGGCAGGGGCACGATGTCGGTTACTTGATGCTCGGCGTGCACCTTCGCGCCCCGGCCCCGTGCGAGCCACAGATAGTTCTTATCGACCGTGTTCTTGGCGTTGAACTTGCAGCCAGACATGCAGTCGCCGCACTTGATGCAGCCGGTACGCGACGGACCCTCACCCCCGAAATAGGGGTCCTCGACCTCGACACCGGGCTTCCCGAAGTACACGCCGACAGGCGTTGAGTGAAACGTCTCGCCGACACCCATCTCCTCGGCGATGTCTCGCATGATGCGATCGGGCTCGGTCAGAAACGGGACGGTGTTGACCCCCAGCATGCGCTCGGCCTGGTCGTAGTACGGCTCGAGCTCATCCTCCCAGTCCGTGATGTGGCCCCACTGGGCGTCGGTGTAGAACGGGGCCAACGGTCGGTACAGCGTGTTGGCGTAGGTCAGCGATCCGCCGCCGACCCCCGAGCCAGAGAACACGAGGATGTTGCGAAGCAGGGTGATACGAAAGATCCCCTTCATCCGAAGCTTCGGAAGCCACAAGAAGCGTCGGGCATCCATCGAGTTCTTGGGCAGGTCCGCCGGGTCGCTGTAGTCGCGGCCCGCCTCCAGGACGCCTACGCGATAGCCCTTCTCTGACAGGCGCAGTGCGCTGACTCCGCCACCAAAACCGCTTCCGATGACCAAAACGTCGTAGTCGAACGCCACGGTGCTGCTCCAAGCTTGTGAAGCCCCGAAGCTAGTCGAAGCGTTGAACATCGTTCAACATGTGCGGCTGGGGCGCAGGCGTGTGGACGTGGGCCGCGCGGCGCGGTTGCGTACGCGCTCGTCGGCCGCCTGCTCCGACCAGATCTGTGACGACAGGAGATCTTGATGGACGCCCACGCCCCGACCCTGGCCACCTTGGCACGCGACTTCGAGCAGCTCGTCCTCGATGCCCCTGCGCGCACGACCGACGTACGCGGGGGTCTGAACGCCGAAGGTGGCGACCCGCTGCTGCACGGTGATCCGCGCCTGCTGGCGCGCCACCTCGGCCACTATCTTGCGGCGGCCGAGCTGGCGCAGGCAGTTGGATACAGCTCGGTCTCGCAGCCGTCGCAGCCGTCGCAGCCCATCATGCTCGACGTGGGCTGCGGAACAGGCCTGTTCTCTGGCTGGCTGCGGGCTCGTCTCGGGGGCCAGCTGCATCTTGCCGATCACGACCAGGCCGTGCTCGACGCAGCACGGGCCGCGACCGGCGCAGCTGCCGGCACGACCGCGGTGGCCGATGCTGCGCCGGCGCAGCTGGTGACGGCGATGGAGGTGCTCGAGCACCTACCGCCGTCAGAGCAACCGGCGTTCTGCGCCGCGCTGCTGGCCGCACGAGCTCCCGGCGGGACCCTGATTCTGTCCACACCGGACGAGTCGCTGTACCCGGGAGGCTGGAGTGGCTACGCGCCCCACGTTGGCTGTGTCACGGCCGCCACGCTTCGGGGTTTGCTCGAGGCCGCGGGCGCGCGCGAGATATCGATCTGGCGCATCGTGGGTGGGCCGTACGACACGAGCGCCCGCCGTCGGATGGCCGAGGCGTGTGGCAACCGGGCGTGGCGCATCACCCAGCGCGTTGCGCCGTCGTTCGCGGCGACGTTGGAGCGGCGCGCCGGTGACCGACGCGGGGCAGCGCCGACGCTCGACACACGGGTGTTTGGCGACGTACGCGTGATGCCGGCGACCGAAGGTGCCGGTGGCTCACTGCTGGCGGTCGTGCAGGGTTGACCAACGAGGCCGTGGCGCGGTCAGTGCGATAACGCTCGACACAGCGGGAGCGCCTCGGCCCAGCCGTCGGGAGCACGACTGCCGTCTGCGCCGTGTGCGTACCCCTCGACGGTGGCGTGCAGCCCGTGCCGCTGCTGCAACACCCATGCGCGAGCAGCGAGCCGTGCGTCGCGCGACATCGCAGCGATCGCGACGGTGTCGTCGAGGTCTCCATGGCATAGCCATCGCGCCCAGCGCGCGCGGCCGACCCACCTGAGGTCTTGCTCGAGCAACGTGCGCAGATTTCGCCGCTGGTTCTCGGTGACGTGCAGCGGAATCACCCGGCGCGAACCCGGGATCTGCGGCAGCAGCAGGACAACGATGGCATGACCTCCCGTTGATCAGCATCGTACGTCGTGGCCGGAACCATGCCTCTGGCCGAAGCCTGCATTGACTGATGCTCGAGCACCGTGCTGCACGCGTCAGCCCCGGTATTGTCGCGGGGTCCATCATGGGAGCTGCTGTGGCCGCTGACCGCGTTGCAGATGTCCAGCAAGCGCTTGCTGCGACTATCGCTGGCCTGCCCACGGCACCGCCGCACTCGGTCGGCACCGTGCTCGCGCCCGGGCTGACCGTCGAGCGGGCCGTTGCGACGTTCGAGGACATGGTGCTGTCGCGTCTGCTGGACGTGGCTGCGCGCCGTCTGAAGGCAGCAGGGCTCGGTCATTACACGATCTCGTCGGCGGGTCACGAACGCATGGCGTTGGTTGGCGCGCTGACACGGGTGACCGACCCTGCACTGCTGCATTACCGCGATGGCGCGCTGGTGATGGCCCGCCATCGCCGTGCCGGCTCGGACCCGGTGCTGGACACGATGCGCTCGTTCGTGGCCGATGCACGGGAGGGCGCATCCGGCGGCCGGCACAAGGTGTGGGGTTCAGCACCGCTGTGGATCGTGCCGCAGACCAGCACGATCGCCAGCCATATCCCGAAGGCGACCGGTCTGGCACTCGCGATCAGCCGCGCCGCCCGACTTGGTTGGGACCAGCCCGTGCCACCGGACTCGGTCGTGGTGGCATCGATGGGTGACGCATCGATCAACCATGCGAGCGCTTTGTCCGGGGTGAACGCTGCGGCGTACGCCCGTCGACGCGGCGTCGGGGTCCCGCTGCTGGTGGTGGTGGAGGACAACGGCCTTGGCATCTCGACGCCGACACCGGGCGGGTGGGTCGAGGCCTGGGCCCAAGGCTGGCCACATGTCGGCTATGTCCGGGTGGCCGAAGATCTGATCACGGCGTGGCAGCAGATTGACGCTGCGGTCGCACGTGTGCGGGTGGAACGCGCACCACTGATCTTGCATCTGCCGACTGTCCGGTTGTGGGGTCACGCGGGAAGCGACCTCGAGGCGGGGTATCGAACCCCGCAGGAGATTCGCGAGGACGAAGCGCGGGACCCAGTTGCAGATATGGCGCGGCAGCTGGTGGCGCTCGGCGCAGCCGATGCCCCGTCGCTGATCGCCCGGCTGGCAGCGGTCGCGGCGCGCGTCGACGAGGCAGAAGCGCAGCTGCGACCGGTGATGCCGTTGACATCGCGCACGGCGGTGCTGGCGTCGTTGGTCGAGCATGACGAGCAACAGGTCCGGGACGAAGCGCGCGACGCGGACCCGGGCGATCGTGCCGCGTTGTACGGCGGGACGGTGCCGGAGGAGGTCACACAACCAGCGCGACGCACGCTCGCGGCTTGGACGAACGCCACCCTCTATGAGGTGATGGCGTCCCGGCCACAGACGGTCGTGTTGGGCCAAGATGTCGGTCGTAAGGGCGGTGTGTACGGCGTCACGGCAGGGCTCCAAGATCGGTTCGGTGCCCACCGGGTTGTGGACACACTGTTGGACGAAACCTCCATCCTTGGGTCGGCCCAAGGCGCAGGGCTGCTCGGCCAGCTCCCGATCGTCGAGATTCAGTACCTCGCCTACCTGCACAACGCCATCGATCAGCTGCGGGGCGAGGCTGCATCGACTCGGTTCTTCTCGGACGGTCAGTACCGGACACCGATGGTGCTTCGCACCGCGTCGTTCGCCGATGCGCACGGCTTCGGAGGTCACTTTCATAACGACCACGCAGTCGCTGCACTCCGCGAGATTCCGGGCATCGCAATCGCGGTGCCCAGCCGCGGAGACCAGGCGGTCGGGCTGCTGCGAGCCGCCGTCGCGATGGCCGCACGCCACGGTCGGATCGTCGTCGTGCTGGAACCGACGGCGCTGTATCACCGGCGCGACCTGCTCGAGCAGGGCGATGACCGCTGGACCAGCGAGTGGCCGGGCCCCGAGCTCGTGCTGCCACCAGGCACCGTGGGACATATGGGGCCGGCGGATGCCGATGTCCTGATCGTGACGGCCGGCAACGGCGTCCCCCTGTCGCTGCGTGCCGCCCGCGACCTTGCCGGACGAGGCATCCGAACGCAGGTGATTGATGTGCGTTGGCTGTCCCCGCTCCCGGTGCTGGCCGTGCTCAAGACATCGCAACGCATCGGCAAGGTGCTGATCGTCGACGAGTGCCGCGCCAGCGCCGGATGGGCCGATGCCATGGTCGCGGGGTTGGTCGAGGCAGGCTGCACCGCACGGATCGCAACAGTGCGTGCGGCCGACAGCTACGTCCCTATCGGAGCCGCCGCGCCGCTGGTGCTGATAGACCAGGACGAGATCGTCGATGCTGCCGCAGATCTTGCTTCGAGCTAACGCGAGTGCCTAGCCCTCGTCCGTGACGTGGTCCAGAAGCTGCTCGACCGCCCGCACCAACGGCTGCTCGAGGTCGCGCCACGTCGTGACGCGATCTCGCAGCATCCGCCACATCGTCGGGGGGTCGCTGACGCCGAGAGCGGCGCAGATGCCTTCTTTCCATGGCTGGCCCATGGGGATGTCGGGCCACGCCTCCAGCCCCACGAGGGCTGGCTTCACGGCGGCCCACACGTCCACGTACGGGTGTCCCGTCACAAGCACGTCTGGGTGACGCACCTCAGCGACGATGCGCGACTCTTTTGACCGCGGTATCAGATGGTCCACGAGCACCCCGAGCCGGCGATGAGGCGCCGGCCCGAACCGGGCCACATCCCCTTTCAGGTCATCAATGCCGCCCAGCGGCTCCACCACGATGGCAGCCTCGCGCAGGTCGGTGCCCCACACGCGCTCCAGCAGCTCGGCATCGTGGACGCCCTCGACCCAGATCCTGCTGGCACGAGCCACCCGTGCCACATGCGGTCCTGGTGCCGCGAGCGAACCGGATGCTGTGACGGTGGGGGCGGACACCGTCGCCGTGACCGTGCCAGGCACCAGCGACACGGCCACCTCGTGCAGCCACGCCAGCTGTCCGTCCAGCTCAAACCGCCGAGCGCGACCACGGCGATCGGTGAGCTCGACGACCCGGTGCGTCACGGTGCCGACTGTGCCAACAAACCCGTCCAGCTCGAGCATCTCACCGACCGCAGGCGTGTGTCGTCGGACCTCACGCCGGTGGCGCGGGTCTTCGTGCAGGACGTCGTCACCCGGAGCTCGCATGCCGCGAGGCTACGACGCGGACGTGCGTGGATCACAGAGCCTTCGCAACCACCGGCGGTGGTGGTGGCCAAGCGGGGGCGGCGGACAGGTGCGCGGGGTGGCAGACTGCGTTGCAACGCCCCCCTTGCGACGCTCGGAGCCTCCACGATGACGCAGACGACGACAGCTCAACGCCTCTGCCCGCTCTGCGAGGCAACGTGCAGCCTGACGCTGACGCTGCAGGATGGGATCGTCACGCGCGTCGAGGGGGATGCTGACGCACCCTTCTCGAAGGGATACATCTGCCCGAAGGGCGCGACGTTCGGAGAGCTCGCGCAGGACCCGGACCGGCTGACGAGCCCGATGATTCGCACGCAGAGCGGATGGACAGAGGTCAGCTTCGACGAGGCCTTCGCGTTCATCGCCACACGACTTGCTGCGGTCACAGACGCGTACGGCAACGGAGCGGTGGGCACATACCTCGGGAACCCGAACGTGCACACCGCGGCCGGCCAGCTGTACCTCAAGCCGCTCATCAAATCGCTGCGATCGAAGCACGTGTACTCGGCCTCGACAGTCGACCAGATGCCCAAGCACGTCTCGGCTGGTCTGATGTTTGGATCCGCCGGCGCGATCCCGGTTCCTGATCTTGATCGAACCGATCACATCCTGCTGCTCGGAGCCAACCCGCGCATGAGCAACGGCTCGCTGCTCACCGCCCCCGACATGCCGGGGCGGCTGGACGCGCTTCGTAAACGTGGCGGTCGGCTGGTCGTTGTGGACCCGCGTCGCACACGCACCGCGGCCAAGGCCGACCAGCACGTGGCGATCCGCCCGGGCACGGACGCGCTGCTGCTGGCTGCGATCGTGACCACGCTCGCGGAGGAGGGGCTTGTTGCGATGGGTTCGCTCGCGCGCCACGTGGACGGCGTCGAGGACGTCCTGGCCGCGCTCGAGCCATGTACCCCCGAGGCAGTTGCGTCCGCCACGCGCGTGGACGCGGAGGTCATCCGCGGGATGGCCCGAGACCTTGCCACCGCGACGCACCCTGTGGTGTACGGCCGCATCGGTACCCATGCGCAGCGCTTCGGCACCCTCTGCGCGTGGCTCGTAGACGTCATCAACGTGCTGATTGGTGCGTTGGACGCACCCGGCGGTGCGATGTGGCCGCAGCCGGCGCATGAGGTCGGAAAGCGACCCACGCCGTACACCACTGGCAGATGGCACAGCCGCGTGCGTGGCCTGCCGGAGTGCAACGGCGAGCTGCCCTGCTCGACGATCGCCGAAGAGATCGAGACCCCCGGCGCGGGCCAGCTGCGCGCGATGTTCGTCGTGGCGGGCAACCCAGTCCGGTCGACGCCCAACCAGGCGCGACTCGAGGCTGCACTCCAGCAGCTGGACCTGCTCGTGTGCGTGGACCCGTACCTGACCGCCACCAGCAGGCACGCCGACGTCATCCTTCCACCGCCGAGCCCGTTGTGTGAGCCTCATCCCGAGATGGCGTTCGCGTCGCTCTCGGTCCGCAACGTCACGCACTACTCGGCGCCCGTGCTGCCACTGCCGGACGGTGCGATGCACGAGTGGCAGATCTTGCTGACGCTGGCTGCCATCGCGCTCGGAGGGACGCTCCCGGTCGATCTTGCGCAGGCCGATGCGTTCGTCGCGCGACAGGTTGCCGAGCTGATGACCAGCAGCGAGGGCTCGCGCCTGTCGCACCTGGACGCGGATGCCGCCATGACCCTGACGGCTGCGCTACGCGGGCCTGCACGGCTGGTGGACCTGATGTGGCGTGCCGGGCCGTACGGCGCGGGCGACGGCACGGACGGGCTTTCGCTGGCACACATGCTCGATCATCCGAGCGGCGTAGACCACGGCGCCCTGCTGCCGCGGCTACCGGACGTCCTGACAACCTCGACCGGGCGCGTGGTGCTGGCGCCGCTGCAAATGCTCGACGATGTCCCGCGCCTGCTCGCTGCGATGGCGGCACCGGAGGATGGGCTGTTGCTGGTGGGCCGACGTCATCTGCGCACCAACAACTCGTGGGGCCAGAACGTGCCGGGCCTCGCGGGGCGCAAGGACCTGAGCGCGCTCCATGTCCATCCTGAGGACGCCGCCACCGCGGGCTTGACCGAGGGGGGACAGGCGGTGGTCCAGTCGCGTGTCGGATCGGTCACAGTGCGTGTCGAGCTGACTGAGGACCTCGCGGTGGGAACCGTGAGCTTGCCGCACGGCTTCGGCAACGACGAGGACGGCATCGTGCTGACGGTCGCAGCGAAGGCTGGCGGCGTCAACAGCAACGTGCTGACAGACGAGCAGGACGTGGACCCGCTCTCTGGGAACGCGGTGCTGAACGGCATCCCAGTCACGCTCACCTCGGCGCTGTGATCTGGCGCCGTTGGTTTATCGCGACGACCGCAGCGGCGACGCTGCTGACGGCATGCGCCGAACAACCGAACGCGGACGAGGCTGCCTCCCCGAGCACGGCCACGTCACCCAGCAACGCTGTGACCGAGACGGAGCCTGCGGGGGTTGCGCTGGCGGATGCCCCGGCCGGGGACATGCGGCTGTGGGCCAGCACGATCGGTCTGCCGGTCAGCGCGGCGGTCCGTACCTCGACCCCGCTGGCGCGCCTTGCCGACACACCGATCGCCGAACGCGAGGCAGTGTGTCGACAGGTTGCAGCTGACATGGACACGATCGCGCCACCGCAGCTGCTGTCGGCCGTCGCGATCACCGCCGACGCAGAGACAGCAACGCTGCTTGTCGGTGATCTCAGCGCCAAGGCGGAGCTCCTGGCGGCGTGCAGCGCCGGTGGCCCTGCGCTGGACGCGCTGATCGCCGAGGTGGCCCAGACGCACACCGTTGCGGTCGCGTGGCTTGCGCTGCTGCGAGCATCCCCATGATGCGGCGCTCGCACCGCGGCAAGGCTGTTGCGGCGTGCATCGTGGTCGCAGCGGTGGCAGTCGGCGAGCTGCAAGCACCGATGCCGGTGATCGCAGCGACCTCGGGCGTCGGTCCGGTGGTCGCAGTTATCGGGGACTCCTACGTGTCGGGTGAGGGACTCATCGACGCAGCCGGCCTGTGCGGTCGCAGCGCCGGTGCGTGGGGGGACACCGTCGCGGCAGCCGTCGATGCGCGCGAGGTGCGCATCGCTGCGTGTTCAAGCGCCACAGTCGCCGACCTTGTGCAGGGCGGGCGGCTCGCAGAGATCGGGCAGCTCGAGTCGGTGCGCGCAACACAGGCACCAGAGCTGCTGTTGCTGCTTATCGGGGGCAACGACCTCGGGTTCACAGAGCTCGTCGGTGACTGTCTCGGCTTCGTCGACCTACAGGCCGCACCGACAGCCGACGTCCTGTCCGCGGCGTCGTGGACCGCGCTTGTCGACGGAGAGAGCAGCTCGGCTGGATGCACTGCGTCGGCTGCCGACCTGCGTGCGCGAGTGGACGACCTCGCTGCCCCCGATCGCTTCGAGCTGCCGAACGGCGCGACCGGTGGGCTGGCCGAGCTGTACGCGGTGGCTGCCGACGTTGTGGCTCCCGGGGGCAACCTCGTTGTCGTTGGGTATCCGCAGCTGTTCGCGCCGCCGGCGGCGTGGCCGGCCCGCTACGGGCTGCGGTGCCACGGACTGCGCGCACGTGATGCCGACGCGATCCGCTCGACCTCGTTGGCGCTGGACGTGCTGCAGGCTGCGGAGGTTGACCGCGCGGCTTCGATGGTCGACGGTGTCACGCTGTCGTTCGTCAGCGTGCAGGCTGCGTTCGCGTCACCAGCGGGGGTCGATCATGGGCTGTGCGGCGACAGCGATGCGTACCTCAACGGTCTCACGGTTGTCGAGGGCGGTGTCGATGTCACAGCGCTGTTAGCGCAGCTCAGCGCTGGCGGCGGTGTCGACCTCAGTCTGCTCGGAGGCCGCCCGGGTGGTTCGTTCCACCCCAACGCCAACGGGCACGCGGCCTACGCCACGGCCGTGTTGCAAGCACTGCAACGTTCGGAGCGCAGCTGATGACTGATCTATGGCACGACCAGTGGCGCAGCTACCGGTCGCTCCCGAGCTGGGTGCAGGTGTGGGTTGCGTGGCTGGTGCTGGTCAACCTCATCGGGGCCGCGGATAGATCTACGCCAACCGGCCGCGAGACGCGACGCGCGACGTGGGTGTTCCTGCCGGTCAACACCGCCCTGGTGATCGTGCAGCGCGGGTACTCGGGCGCGCTGTCGTTCTCGCACCTCGTTGCGTGGCCACTGCTGGTGCTGCGTCTGCTTCGACGTCGGGGCGACGTGGATTGCGGTGGACGCGAACGCCGTGTCGCAACGCTCGTCGCCGTCACGAACGCCGTGTCGCTGGCGTTCGACGTCCTGGACGCCAGCCGCTGGATCGGCGGTCACCGTGCCATCGCGGGTGCCCGACGGGAATCCATTGTCCCGCCAGCCAGCCAGGCTGCGGCGTGCAGCACCCGCGCTTAATCGTCTGCGCCACGCAGGGTCGCCCAGGCAGCTTTGAAGCCGCGGCGGCTTCGGAGCTGATCTAGCTCGGCCGCAAGCGCGACGAGTCGAGCTTCAAGATCTGCCTCGGACGCGCGCGACTCGCCGAGTCGCCGGTCGGCTTCAACTGCACGCTCCCACAGCTCGTCGACCACGTGGAGTGGAGCTGCGGCAGGCGCGAGCGCGCGTGCCGACTCGGTGGGCTGATTGACAGCACGCGCAAGCCGGATCGTGCGCAGCAGCGGTCGGGCTGCTGCGAGCTCGACCTCTCGCACAAGCGAATCAACGGTGCGTACGACGCGGACAAGGTCACCGTCGGTACGGCCCTCATCGAGCCCGTCCCATCCTGTCGCCTCGTTCTCATCGAGCTCCAACAGGTCGCCCGGATCCACGATGCGGATGTCCGCCCCCGATGCCGCAGCACAGGTCATCGCATCGACCCACCACCCCAGCAGGTCCCGTACCGGCAGCTGCGCAGCGCTGCGCTCCGCGAGGTCTGGCGGACGCTCGGCGACCAGCACAACACGCGGCGGGGCGACATGCACCTGCCAGAACGCAAGCGTGAGGGCAAGCCGAGGGTCCGACAGCGTGCCGCCACGGCGCGCCAGCAATGTGCGAGCGGGGCCAGCCAGGTGCGAGGTCGCAGGTCCGCTTAACCGTTCGTCGAGGTCCTCCGGCAGCTGACCGGGTGTGGCGCCAGCTGCAAGGAGGATCTGATGCACCAGATCACGAACCTCGCCGTCGATCGCGATGCCCAGCAGCGCGTCGTGCTCGACCGCATCCAGCGGCACCGAGAGCTTTGCAAGCTCGATAAGGGACCGGCTTGTCACACCCGTGACGAGGGTTGGCGCCTGATGCGGGGTGGCGACGTCACGTCGGAGCACGATGGTGTCTGCCCGTGCCGGCCGGTGCGTCTCTGTCGATGCAGCCCAGACGGCCAGCGCGAGGGCCCCCTCGAGCGAACGTCGTGTATCGGGGTCGGGGACCGTGCCTGCACGGACCACCATCGCAACCTCGTCCAGATCAAGGACGTCCTGCAGCAGCTCGCGTCCGTGACCGAGCACGTGCGCCTCGAGCACAGGCGCCAGCCAGCGCCAGCTTTCGTCGGACGGGCTGACGGGCTCTTCGCCGCCCGACGTGCGGGCCCGCAGCATCGGTGGATGCAGCGCATCCACCAGCAGCGCCGTGGCGTCCTGATCAGTGACCGATGCGGCCAACGCCAGCTGAATCACGGAGGTGATGGCGATCGGGTCCAGCAGATCGATCGGCCCAGCCAGGTCGCACGCCGCCCGTTGACGACGCGGCGCACGACGGTCTACCTCTGCCAGCAAACGTGCAGCTTCGTCGGATGCCGCACCCCGGCCGCGCCCCTCGCGCCAGCTCGCGTCTGATTGCTCGACCGCAGCCCACGCCTGCGATGTCAGGATGCGACGGCCCGTCGGGCCTACGTCCGGGGAAAGCACGCCCCCTGGGGTCGCCGACAGAACGAGGCCTGTTCCGTCCCGGATGCCGCCGAGGGGCCCTCCGAGCAGCGCCGTTGGCGCGATAAGACCCTCCAGACGCCCAACAGACGCACGGACACGCGCGTCGAGCGCCTCGCCACCTGGGTCGAACGCGATGCTGGCTACCGGCGTCATATCCAGCTGCTGTGCGAGCGCGTCCACGGCCCTTCGATCAGTCTCGCCTGGCCGCGCACGTAGCGTAAAGCGGCCGCTGGTCCCGCTCGCGGCGACGGCAGCCGCCAGCACCAGCGACCCAGGGTCTGCGCCCAGCTCAAGCACGCGTGGTCCGGCATGCTGCGACGCCAGCGCCACCAGACGCACCACATCGTCGCTGGCCCGGGCGATCGCCTCTGTTACATCGACCAACGCCCCGTCCAGCCACGGGACGGGTCCGTCAACGATCGTGCCGCCGGTGCGGCCACGGAGCGCCAGGTAGCTGCCTGGCCTCAGACGTTGCACGCCTGCGAAAGCCGATTCCTCATCGAGCACCGCGCCTCGAACCAGCCCCGGAAGATCTGAGCGGCGTGCCCCACCGCCGGCACCGAGCGAGGCGATCGCAGCGCGGTCCGAGACAGCGATGATCCCGTCGCCGTGCGCGACGTACACCGCGCCACCACCGGTCGTTGGTGCACCGACGAAGCCGCCACCATCTGGGCGTACTCGGGCCAGCGCCGCGGAACCGGTCAGCCAACCCAGCGCGCCGGTGGCGTCCTGTGCGTCCCCAAGCCGATCAGTGAGCTCGAACGCGATCCCCGATGGTGCCGAGAATCGGCTGGCCAGCGGCCATGGGGCCGTCGTGGTGACGGTGCACCCGTGACCACCCATGTGCCACAGGCCCGGGGCATCAGCCCACGCAACCAGCACGACGTGGCCGCCGTCGGAGCGCCAGGTCGTCGAGCGCGACGGCACAAACGTCAGGGAACGTGAGGGCAGACCGGTGCACCGCGCGACGGCGTCGGCGGGCAAGGGCTGACCAGAGGTGGTCGTTAGAAGAAGGAAGCTCAGCACGTCCGGATTACTCGATGTCGGCGCGACCAGGATGCGGACGCGAGGCTATCGACGGGCAGTGACACGACCCCGGACGACGTGCGGCCCGGGGTCAGAGCGCTGGCCGGGAGTCAGACGTCGGCAGCACGTGCTCGCAACGTTCGAGCGAGCGTGTCCTGCTGCTCGAGCAGCACGCGCCGTAGCGGGCCGGGCAGGTCGGTCCGCGCCAGCACCGAGTCGACCTCGTCGTACAAGCCCTGCGAGGCCAGCGGGTGCGGGAAGCAACCTTGGCTCCATTCCAGCGCCCAGTCGATGCTGCGCTCGGACCAGACACGGTCCAGCGCGTCGAAGTACAGGCGGTCAAACCCGGCGAGCGGCTCGGCCTGCGTCAGCTGGAACATGCCACCCCACAGCTGACGGCCCACCGTGTGCGAGAGCGACGCGTCGTTGACGAGGCGGTCCCACGCGCTGTGCTTGGCTGCTGGATGCGGCTGCGCGGCGCGCGCCGTCGCAGCCTGACGTTCCCCGAGGTCGGTCTTGTCGCGGGCGTACTCGGCTGCGATGCGCTCCTCACCGGCGACTCCCGACGCGGCGAGCGACACCAGCAGATGCCATCGCAGGTCCGTGTCCACGGACAGACCCGGCAACGAGATGCCACCGTCCAACAGCTGCTTGACTGCATCAGTCTGGGCTGCGCTGCTGGCGCAGGAGGCCCAGTGACGCACCCAAGCGAGCTGCACATCAGATCCAGGCTCCGTGTCATCGATCTTTGCGCGGGCCGCGTCGGCCAGCGCGGTCAGTCGTGCGCTGACCTTCGACTGATCGCCGTAGCGCGTGACCGATGCGGTCGCGCGACCGAGCAGGCGCTCGAGGACGCCGACCTCGGACTCGTGCATCACGTTGTTGCGCAGCAGCTCGAGGTAGGTGCCAACCGGCATCTGACCATCGCGGACCATGTCCCACGCCGCGGACCACACCACGGTGCGGGGGAGCGCGTCCACGAAGCTGTGAAGCTTGGTCTGCAGCACCGTGGTGGACGCCGCGTCCAGGCGAACCTTGCAGAAGGTGAGGTCGCCGTCGTTTGTCAGCAACACGTCACCGGCTGCAACCCCTGCCAGCTCGGTCACAACAGTGCGTGGTCCGGCCACGTCCAGCTCGACGTACATCCGACGCACCAGCCCCGCATCGGTGGCGTCGTACACACCCACACCGATGCGGTGGCGTCGCAGCGTCGGATGATCGGCGACCGCGGACTGCAGGATGGCAACCTCGTCGTAGCTGCCATCCTGCGACAGCGTGAGAACCGGCTCCAACGTGTTGACACCGGTTGTCTCGAGCCACTCCTTGCTCCATGACCGCAGCTCACGGCCTGACGCCTCCTCCAGCGCGCCGAGGAAGTCCGACAGCTCGGCGTTGCCCCACGCGTGCTCCTGGAAGTACTGCTTGCAGCCGTCGAGGAAGGCGTCCTGACCGACCCATGCCACCAGCTGGCGCAGCACAGACGCGCCCTTGGCGTAGGTGATCCCGTCGAAGTTCTGATGCACCGCCAGGATGTCGTGCATGTCGGCTGCGATCGGGTGCGTGGTGGGTAGCTGGTCCTGCAGCAGCGCCCAGGCCTTCTCGGCATCGTTGAACGTCACCCACGCATCCGGCCAACGCGTGGCCTCGACCTGGCTGAGCAGCGCCATAAACGTCGCGAAGCTCTCGTTGAGCCACAGATCATCCCACCACCGCATCGTGACAAGGTCTCCGAACCACATATGGGCCATCTCGTGCAGCACCACCTCAGCTCGACGTTCGTTGCGCGCGTCTGTGACCTTCGAGCGGAAGACGAACGTCTCACTGAAGGTGATGCAGCCAGGGTTTTCCATCGCGCCGGCCGAGAACTCTGGGACAAACAGCTGGTCGTACTTGGTGAACGGGTACGGCGTTCCGAAGGCCTCTGCCATCCAGCTCAGCCCCTGACGCGTCACCTCCAGCAGCTCTGGCAGGTCACGCTCCAGCGCGCTGGCTAGGGAACGACGCACGTAGAAGCCCTGCGGGATCTCGCCTTCGTCGTCAAACCGGAACTCGGCATACGAGCCAGCGACGATCGCTGTGATGTACGGGCTGATACGAGGCGTGACGTCGAAGCGCCACGTGCCGGCTGCGCCGTCGGACGGGCGCTCGATGCAGACCTCGTTGCTCACGCAGACCCACTCTGCCGGGGCCTCGACCTGCAGATCGAACGTGGTCTTGAGGTCAGGCTGATCAAAGCATGGATAGATGAGGTGCGCGTCGAACGGCTCACACTGACTGTGGAGGTAAACGCGCTGGTCAGAGGGGTCGACAAACCGGTGCAATCCCTTGCCCTCGTGCTTGTACGGCATCACGGCCACGATCGTAAGCGTGTTGTCAGACGCGAGGTTGGGCAGCTCGATCCGGGTGTCTCCCGCGACCACGTTTGGGTCGAGCGCGATGCCGTTCAGCACGATCTGTTGAATCGTGACGCAGGTCGCGTCGACGAACGACGTCGCGCCAGGCTCCTCGCAGCGGAATCGAAGCTCACTCACCACACCGAACGTCTCGGGTCCACCAGTGAGGTCGAGGCGAACGATGGTCTCGACGTCAGCGATCAGGCGCGCG
The DNA here is from genome assembly GCA_047610595.1 of Nitriliruptoraceae bacterium. GTDB lineage: Bacteria > Actinomycetota > Nitriliruptoria > Nitriliruptorales > Nitriliruptoraceae > JBFGFG01. Next base: position 20,320 of record JBLFZR010000003.1, read on the forward strand.
CGCTCGGCGGCCTCGTCGCGGGTCAGGTTCTCGGTTGTCAAGGGATGCTCCGGGCACGCGGGCGTTGCCGCCCGGTGTTGACCGGCGGCAGCGCCCAGCGTACGCCCGTCGAAGACTGCGATCGATCGAGCGCCCGGTGTGCGACATCCCGTGGCTATGCTCAGCCACGGGACGTAAAGGCGCGCAAACGCCTGTCCGCACGCCGTCCACGATGTCTAGGGAGACAGACACACATGCAGGAGTACACCATGCCCGGTGAGGTCAACGTCCCAGCGACGGAGACCCTCACGACCAGCATCTTCGAGGCTTACGAGCAGCATCCGACACGACCCGCGTTCGCAACGCGTGTCGGCGGTGCGTTCCAGACCATCTCGACGAAGGCCTTCGTTGACGACGTGGTCGCCACGGCCAGCGGCCTGATGGGGCTCGGGATCAAGGCAGGAGACCGCGTATGCATCATGTCGCCCACTCGCTATGAGTGGACGGTTGTTGACTACGCGATCTGGGCGGCGGGCGCCGTCACTGTGCCGATCTACGAGACATCCTCAGCTGAGCAGGTTGAGTGGATCGTCGGTAACTCCGAGGCGGTCGCGATCATCGTGGCCGACGCCGAGCTGAAGACGATCTTCGACGACGTCGCAGACAGGCTGCCGGCCTGTGCGCACGTCTTTGTTCTTGACGACGGTGGCCTTGACACGTTGCGCGCCGCTGGCGACAGCGACCACGCCACCGTTCGCGCACGCTCCGAGACCCGGACCGGTTCGGACCTCGCAACGCTGGTGTACACCTCTGGCACGACTGGACGCCCGAAGGGCGTCGAGCTGTCGCACACCAACTTTGTGTGGGACGCCACGCAGGTGGTCAACATCGCTGGCGAGTTCTTCCGCGCTGGCGAGTCGACGCTGCTGTTCTTGCCGCTTGCGCACATCTTCGCACGTCTGATCCAGGTCGGCTCTGTCCGGTCCGGCGTGCTGCTGGCCTACTCGACCGGCATCCCGGCGCTCCTCGAAGAGCTCCAGATGCTCAAGCCCACCTTCCTCCTCGCGGTTCCTCGCGTGTTCGAGAAGGTCTTCAACGGTGCGCAGCAGCGCAGCCACGCGGACGGTAAGGGCAAGATCTTCGACAAGGCCGCGGCGACTGCCATCGCGTACTCGGAGGCTCAGACCAGCGGTGCGACGATCGGGCTCAAGCTGAAGCTTGAGCACGCGCTGTTTGACAAGCTCGTCTACAGCAAGCTCCGTACCGCGATGGGCGGTCGCATCCGATTCGCCGTCTCTGGTGGCGCGGCGCTCGGCACACGCCTCGGCCACTTCTACAACGGCATCGGCATCACGATCCTCGAGGGCTACGGCCTGACCGAGACGTCAGCTGGCGCCACGCTCAACGCGCCTAGCGCGTTCAGGATCGGCTCCGTCGGACGCCCGCTGCCAGGTGCCTCGGTCAAGATCGCAGAGGACGGCGAGGTCCTCATCAAGTCCGGTGGAGTTCTGAAGGGTTACTTCAAGAACGATGCCGCCACGAAGGAAGCAATCACCGAGGACGGCTGGTTCTGCTCCGGTGACCTCGGGTCGATCGACAGCGAGGGCTACCTCTCTATCACGGGTCGTAAGAAGGAGATCATCGTCACCGCCGGCGGCAAGAACGTCGCGCCGGCGCCGCTGGAGGACCGCATCCGTGCGCACAACCTCATCAGCCAGGCGATGGTTATCGGTGACGATCGCAAGTTCGTCTCGGCTGTCATAACGCTCGACCCCGACGCCTTCCCGGTCTGGGCCGCAGCGAACGGCAAGGCGGGCAAGACCGTCGCCGACCTGGTCGACGACGCTGAGCTGCACGCCGAGCTCCAGAAGGCCGTTGACGACGCAAACAAGTCGGTGTCGAAGGCTGAGTCCATCCGCGCCTTCAAGATCTTGCCGGTTGACTTCGAGATCGGTGACGAGCTGTCGCAGAAGCAGTCGGTCAAGCGCCACGTGGTTAACAAGAAGTACTCCGACGTGATCGAGTCGATCTACAGCTGACCGAGCCCCAGCTCGCTCGCACGTACGACGGACCCCTGGCCTCGGCTGGGGGTCTGTCGTGTCCGCGGCCGTCGTCTCTATGTCACGCGTGGTCGGCCGGTCCGCCCGGTAGCTTCCGCCGAGTCCGGAGGTGATGTGCGAGCGCTGCGCTGGTTCATGGTGGTGCTGGCGGTCCTCTGGGCCGTCGGTGTTCCGATGCTCCACGGGCACGTCCCGGGGTTGTCCAGCGCGCTGCATACAGAGGTGCTGCACGCCGGGCCGGGCGGACACTCGACGCAGAGCACGATCGCGATGAGCGTCTCGATCGACGACGGCGACGCCCATGGGGAGGCCAACCTCCCGTCGGCCGCCTTCGTCGCAGCCATGGTGCTGCTGCTGCGGCTCATCGAGCTGCCGCCCACCCGCCCGAGCGGCGGTCGCCTAGCGCGACCGCCCCGCACGTCGGTGGCGAGCCGCGGTAGTCCCGTGACTCGCTTCGAGCTCGCGATCGTCTGATTGCACGCGCGTCGGTCCTCCGGGGCCGGCGCCGCCCGTGCTTTCACGACAACGATTGAGCATCTTTTGCGCCTTGCGACGCCCGAGCATCACCTGACGACCCCTGGCATCACCAGCTCCCACGCGCACCACCCCAGATCAGCGCAAGGCGCCGCGTGGGCCTCCTGGTCGATCCGGCTGACCGCAACCACGATCCTGACGCTGCTGGTGCTGCTCCTCGCTGCACGGCCTGCGTCGGCACACACCGAACTCTCGTCCTCCGTGCCCTCTGACGGGGCAGCGATCGCACGTCTCTCCGAGGTGCAGCTGACCTTCTCTCGAGGGATCGAGCTTCTCGGCGACACGTTGACTGTGACCGGAACAAACGCATCGTGGGACGGTGTCGTGGATGCCGTCCGACGTGAGGACGGCCGGGTGGTCGACATCACGTTGTCGCCGCCCGTTCCCCCCGGCGACTGGCAGCTCGACTGGCAGATTCTGGCCGAGGACAGCCATCCGCGGCGTGGCGTGCTGCTGGTCACCGTCGCAAACCCGGCCGCGGCGGAGATAGGCCCCGACGGCGGGAGAGCCCCAGATGCGCCTTACGCATCTGCCGACAGCCCGGTACCGGCGCCACGGCAAGCGCCCCGTGGTGGGTTGTTTCGGCTGCTGGCCGGTCTATCGAGGATCGTGATGTATCTCGGGCTGATGGCTGCAGCTGGGCTCGCGCTGTTCAAGGCCGGGCCGCACCGCGGAGAAGGGGCACGGGCCACTGGGCTCGCGCTCGCTGCTGCTCGGCTGGCGATGGTGGCGCTCGTGGCGAGCCTCTTCGAGGTGCTCTTCCACGTGGGGGGGCTGGCCGGGGATGGTGCGGCTGGATTCCTGGACGGGGCTACCTGGTCAGCCGTCCTGCGGACCGGTCTCGGCCGCGCGCTTGCCGTTCGGACGGTCGGACTCGGGTTGCTGGCGTACGGCGGTATCCGCCGAGCGCGGGCGGGCCTGCCCTCGGGCCCGGACGCCATCAAGCTCGTCGGCGCGGCGCTGGCGCTGTTGTCCTTCCAGCTCGTCGGACACACGGCGTCCAGTGCGCCGGAGCTGCTGATCCGGACGGCCGACCTCGTGCATGTCGTTGCGGCGGCCGTGTGGGTCGGGGGACTGCTCGGACTCTTGCTCCTGGGGGGCAGCTCGGATGTTGACGGTCGTGCCCGGACCGCGGCCCGTTTCTCGAGTGCCGCGATCGTCGCCGTGATCGCAGTGGCCGTGGCAGGCACGACCCTCGCTGTGATCACGCTGCCGTCGTTGGTGTCTGTGCTGTCGACCGTCTACGGCCGCGTGCTGCTGCTGAAGCTGACGGTCGTCGCTGTCCTGGCGGCGATCGGCGCCCACAACCACCGGACCGTGGTGCCGGCCGTCGGAAGCCCTGACCCGGGGGTGTCGGCGGCTGCGTTGCACCAGCTGAAGCGGACGGTTGCCATAGAGTCCGTTCTGATGGTGGGCGTCCTCGCCCTGACGGCCGTCCTCGTCAGCCTGAGCCCCCGATGAACGACCAAACCGACACGGGACGCTGCACCATGCACAACGCCCACCCACGCACCCTTTGCCTCCTGCTCGCGATGGCAGTTGGCCTGGTGGCCTGTGCACAGGCCACCCTCGATGCACCGTCGACGGAGGTCGCTGCGCGCGGCGACCTTGATGGGGCGTCTCTGTACGCCAACAACTGTGCGCGGTGCCATGGCGTTGATGCGACCGGCAGCTCGTCGGGCCCGTCGTTCCTGCTCGACGTGTACGTGCCGTCGCATCACGCGGACGAGTCATTCCAGATGGCGGCCGCGCGAGGCGTGCAGCCGCATCACTGGAACTTCGGTGCGATGCCACCCGTCGGGACCGAGAACGGGCTGTCCCGCGACGACGTCGCGGCGATCGTGACACATGTGCGCTCGCTGCAGCGGCTTGCCGGCTTGATCCAGTAGCACCGTGGACAATCTGTCACGTTGGTCGCACCGAACGCCCACCATGCTCAGCCTGCCGGTACACCGCCTAGCACCCCCATCAGTTGGAGACATCCCACCATGCCTCGCTTCGAAGCTTGCGACCCAGCCTCCCAGAAGTGCGTGTCTACACGTAACGATGCCGGGTATCCGGCCTTCGAGCCAGTGCCGTTTCTCTGCACCCCTGAGGAAGCGATGGCTGCGGTGCAGGCTGTGATCTTGGAGCACCCGCGCACCAAGATCGTCGTCGAGGACGGGTTGTACCTGTCGACCCAGTTCATCACGCGCGTGATCCGGTGGAAAGACACGGTGCAGTTCGAGGTCGACCCAGACGCGAAGGTCATCCACTTCCGCTCGGACTCGGTGCCGTACGCCGGCAGCGACTTCGGCGCGAACCGGAAGCGCATGAAGCTGGTCACAGGGATGCTTCGCGCCAAGCTCGGCTGACACGTCTGCACAGGCGCGCATCCGTGCCAGATTAGGGGCGCGGGCAGGGGAGCTGCGGCTGACTGTCGAACATGTCTAGGACCACCTGACCTGTTCGACGTCCTCCCGAGGCTCACCGTGTCTATCCGTTCCTCCGCGCGCACCACCGTCGCAGCCGTCGCGGCCATCTCGATGGGGGCTGTTGCGTTCGTGCCGGCCGCTGTCGGCCCCGCATCCACCTCATTGACTGCCAGTGCGCTCGAAGCTTTGCCGATTATCGACGAGGAAAAGCGTGCAGAGCTCGGCGCTGACTGGTTCGAGACGTTCCTCGACACCGCCGACGGCGAGCGCCTGTACGCGACGGTCATGGTCCCGGCTGGCACCGACCTCACCGACGACGACGTCAACCTGCCGGTTGTTGCAGTTGTCAGCCCGTACCTCGGTTACGAGAGCTTCTCGGGGCACGGGCCTAGCGATCGATTCCTCGACTTTATTGAGGGGGCGGAGCTGATCAAGAACGGCTACGCGGTGGTCCAGGTCTCGACACGCGGCAGCGGCGGATCCTCTGGCTGCCTTGACATCCTCGGCCCGGGGGAGCAGCTGGACACGGTCACGGCAGTCGAGTGGGCTGCGTCGCAGCCATGGAGCAACGGTCGCGTCGGCCTGTACGGCAAGTCCTACGACGGCAACACGGGTGCCTTCGCAGTCGCCAACCAGCCCGCGGGGCTTGCGGCTGTCGTCGCACAGGCCATCGCCCCGGACCGCTACCGCGGCTCGTACGGCGATAAGGCTCGGTTGTTGCAGTCGATCGCGTACCCCGGTGTGAGCTACGGCGCCGGCGGCGAAGCCACCTACTCGAGCGAGGCGCCGATCGAGTACAACACCAACTCGGCGGCACGCGCTGCGGACTGCCAGGCGTTGCTCGCCGAGCACTACGTGCCGGAGGAGTCGCTCGACTTCTGGCGGATTCGTGACGCGGTCGATCGCGTCGGTATCAACGGCAGCGACGTCCCGACCTTCGTGACGGCCGGCTACGCCGACACGAACACGAACATCGGGGCAGGCGCTGCCGAGTTCTTCCAGCAGCTGAAGGGCGACGGTCACCACCTTTGGATCGGCTGGTGGGACCATGTGCGCGGCAACGACCTCGAGTCCGATGGCTCGTTGGCGATGGGGCGTGACGGCTTCTTCGACGCTGTGATGGGGTTCTACGACCAGAACCTGAAGGGCATCGGTGGTGCCGACCGTGAGGTAACCGTGGCAGCACAGTCCAACGATGGCAGCTGGCGCGAGGAAGCTTCGTACCCGTCCGACGACGCGGTCGATCTCCGAATCGACCTCAAGAGCGGTTCGTACACCGATGACGGCCTCGGCCGTGGCTCGAACGACTCGTCCATCGGAGCAGGTGGCGTGCTTAACACCGGAACCGCGGGCGAGGGTGGCATCTGGTCGATCACCCCGCCGCTGCCTCAGGACCTGCGCATCGCGGGCGTTCCGAGCGCTGAGCTGTTTCTCAGCGGTGTCCCCGGCGCCAACGTCGCGGTCAACGTCTACGACATCGCACCTGACGGCACTGCGCTGTTCTTAACGCGTGGTGTAGGCAACGTTGACGTCTCGGTGACTGCCGGGCCCGCCGGCTACGAGACCGTCGCGTTGTTCGCCACTGATGGGATCGTTCGTGCCGGCCACCGCATCGGTGTGTTCGTGCAAGACGTCAACACAGAGGCGTTCATCCACACGCCGACGGGTACCGATGTCACAGTCATCAGCGGCGTCGTCCGGCTGCAGGCGGTTGCGATCGATCGCGGCAACGAGCTCCGCGGCGTGACCAACAACACGCTAGAGAGCTTCCGTACAACGGCAGAGTTCGACGCATCATCGCACGTCACCGCAGCCAACGAGGTCTCGACCTTCGTGGCTCCGCGGTTTAGGTGACCTTCGGGTTCGACGCAGCGCGCCCGGCCTCGCCGGGCGCGCTGCGTCGTACACCAGTCACAGAGCGCTACGTCTGTGCTGCAGATAAACAACATCGCACGCAACCGAGCTACGGCATGTCGAACACCCTTACTGCACGGCCCCGCACGTTCACACCTACTCAAATGAGGCCCCGATGACGATCTCAAAGCTGATCGCAGCCCTGGCGCTCGCACCGATGTTGCTGAGCGTCGTCGCTTTCGAGGGTGAGCCCGAGCTTTCCTCCGTCACCGAGACGCTGTACATCTCTGCGGGCTGCCCGCAGGACACCCCTGGTACATGTACCTCCGCCCGCTGGACGGGTCGCACAAGCGGGGACAGCTCGAGCAACTTCGTGACCGCCATCACTCCAGCGGACGAGCTGCTTTACCGAGCCGCAGGCGACATCAACTGGCGCGACTATCCGTCGGACCTCTCGCTTCGAGAGGACGGCTACCTGCTGGACGTGGCCCGCGACCTCGAGATCGATGTCGAGCTATCGGCTCAAGGGATCATGGCGAACACGACGGTGCACGCACGCGCCAGTCTTCGCGTCTGCGACACTGACGAGGCTGGCAGCCTGGTTGCGTGCACCAACACCACGGTCACAGCTGTAGATCAGCTCATCACGGTCACCACGCCGGCTGCACCCGTCACTGTCTCGTTCCTGATCGATCTGCCGGAGGCACTCGCGGGCAAGACGCTGCAACGTCTCACGGTCGAGCTGGCCGTGCACGGGGTACACGCCGCCGGTGGATACATCAACCAGCAGGGCGGGTCCCCCGTCCGAATCCCGTACCTGCTCGCACTCGACGCCTGACGCCTGTTGCGTGGCGCCTGATGTCTGGTGCCTGTTGCGTGGCGCGATCTGACCGCGACGCGCATGGCGCTACAGCAACGGCCAGAGCGCCTTGCGCGCGCGTAAGTCGACGCTGCGTGATGGGTTCCCGTCCGCCCGTGAACGGAGCGTCACCGCTGCCACACGCCTCGAGACACAGGCAGGTGTAGGCCCCTGCAGCATCGAAGATCACAGCAGACGATTCGGCTCAGGACCAGGATGCAGGCGCCCGTACAGCACGATCCTCTACGGCTGGTCTATGACCCGATCCCGATGTGGTGGGTCGCACGTCAGCCGACGTTCGTCGGCCGACGTGTCGCTGCGCTTGTTCGCACGCCGCAGCTGCAGGGTGACGTGTGCGTGAAGCGTCCGGCCGGGCGACCCGGCAGCTGACGGCCGCCCCGCGAGCTGAGCGGTGCCAGACGAGCGGGTTCAGGCGTCAGCGGTTGCTTGCTGCGCAGCCCACCACGCCGCGTCACGCCGGCCGAGCTCGGTCTGCGGCTCGCCATCACCGGTGTACTCGGCCCGGATGGATGCCCAATCGTTGGCGGCGTCAAGCCGGCCGAGCACTGAGTTCAATCCGAGGTGGATCCGGGTCAGCAGCAGGTAGTCCGCCGGCATGTTTAGGCGTCGCAGCATCGCGTAGTACGGGCTCCGCGGATCACCTGTGGCCGCCAACAGCTCGGCAGCGAAGCTGCTGCTGAACGTGAACGGCTGCTCGGCGGTGACGGGTCGCATGTACAGCTGGAACCACTCCCACACCTCGTCATGCTTGATTGCTGGATCGTCGGGCAGGAAGCCTGACCGGCGCATTGCTGTCAGGAACCCGTCCCGGTCGCCGAGTGACGCGGCTGTTTCGATCTCGCTCATCGAGGCGTGGCGACCCTTTGTGAACATCTTGACGCTGCCGTAGTCAAGGAACGCCACGCCAGTGTCGGTGACGAGGTAGTTCCCGGGATGGGGGTCGCCGTTGAACAGGCGGAAGCGTCCGATGGAGCCGAACGCGTACCGGAAGATGATCTCACCGACGCGCTGCAGTGTTTCCGGGTCGCCCTCGGCTACTACATCGTCAAAGCGACGACCGTGAACACGGTCCGACACCAACACCACATCCGTAGAAAGCTCCGCGACAACCCCAGGAACCTCGATGTACGGGTGGCCGGCGTACCGGTTCGCGAACGCTCGCTGATACTGCGCTTCACGCCGGTAGTCGAGCTCGTCATCGATGCGATCTCGCAGCTCGCCGAGCAGCGATGCCACGTCCTGATTCGGCGAGAAGAAGCGCGCCAGCGGCGTGAACACCTCAGCGTTGGAAAGGTCATCGCGCACGGCCTGGGCAACACCGGGGTACTGGACCTTGACCACGACGTCACGCCCATCATGGGTGGTGGCTGCGTGCACCTGCCCGATCGACGCGGCCGCCAGCGGCGTCTCATCGAAATGCGCAAACAGCTGATCGGGTGACTGTCCGGTGGAGCGGGTGATAACTCCGACGATCTGATCGGTATCTACCGGCGGTGCCGAGTCGCGCAGCTGCGCCAGCGCATCGTGGTAGGCGCTCCGGATCTCGGGCGGGAGATCGGTGTCCACCAGCGAAAGCAGCTGGCCGATCTTCATAGCCGCGCCCTTCATCTCACCGAGGACTGCAGCGATTGCCTGCGCGGCCTCGGCATGCGCTTCGGCGGGGTCCCGATCGGTGAACCGCGATCGCGCGTTGGCGCGAGCAGCGCCGGACGCCGCAGTCACGCCGATGCGCGCGATCTTCGACGCGCGACCGAGTCGGCCGCCGAGCCCCTTATCCGCCATCACATGTCCAGTTGGGCGTGGTGCCCTAGGTCGGTCCGCGTTGGTATCTCGCTCACTCGAAGATGTCAGCCAGCTCGTTGCCCTCGGCGCGTGCCGCGATCAAACGCTTAGCGAGCTCGGCTCGACGCTCGTCGCGCATGCAGTCGCAGCCGACTACGTGGCCGACGTAGTGCTTGAGGTCCTGCCGGTGCATGGGACAAGCCGCGACCTCGAGACGGGTGATCGGCTCGTTACGTGCCACGTGGAAGCTCCTGCGTGTGGTCGCTAGCTGAATGCTGCGGTGAATCGGCGTGTCGATCGCACGAGCGACACATCTACAGGGGGATGGTACGGGCAGGCTGCGGCCCGTTCGACCGAGCGTGTCAGACGTTGAAGCGGAAGTGCACGACGTCGCCATCAGCCATGACGTACTCCTTGCCCTCGATCCGCAGGCGTCCAGCGTCACGCGCCGCCGCTTCGGTCTCGAGCCGGTCGTAATCGTCGTAGCTGATGACCTCGGCCTTGATGAATCCACGCTCGAAGTCGGTGTGAATCCTTCCGGCACCCTGCGGCGCGGTGGCCCCCTGCCAAACAGTCCATGCACGGGACTCCTCTGGGCCACAGGTGAAGAACGTCAGCAGCCCCAAAAGCTCGTACGCGCCAGCGATCAGGAGCTCAAGGCCGCTGGTCTCGACGCCGAGGCCCTCAAGGAACTCGGCGCGTTCCTCATCTTCGAGGTCAGCTAGCTCGGCCTCGACCTGCGCGCAGATCACGACGACCTGCGCGCCCTGCTCCTCGGCGATCGCGCGGACCTGCGCGACATACGCGTTGCCCTGCGGCAGGTCGTCCTCGCCCACGTTGGCCGCGTAGATGACCGGCTTGTCCGTAAGCAGCGACAGCTCGCGACGCACGATGCCACCGTCATCTGTGGGCCACGTGTAGGTGCGCGCCGGCAGCCCCTCGCCGAGGTGGAGCACGAGGGCGTCCACAACGTCAGCCATCGCGATCGCGTTCTTATCACGGGATTTACGAGCCTTGGCAGACTTCTCGGCACGTTTCTCGACAGCGTCGAGGTCCTTCAGCAGCAGCTCTGTCTCGACGACCTCGATGTCGCGGGCCGGGTCAACCGAGCCGTCCACGTGGTGAATGTCATCATCGTCAAAGCAGCGCACCACGTTGCAGATGGCGTCCACCTCTCGGATGTTCGCCAGGAACTTGTTACCAAGACCCTCGCCCGTGGACGCGCCGGCCACGAGCCCCGCGATGTCCACAACCTCGATGGTGGTCGGGATGGTCTTCTTCGACCCGGCCAGCGTGGCCAGCCGATCAAGACGTACATCTGGAACGTTCACCACTCCTGTGCTGGGCTCGATGGTTGCGAACGGGTAGTTCGCAACCAGCGCACCAGCCTTCGAGACCGCGTTGAACAGCGTGGACTTGCCCACGTTGGGAAGACCGACGAGACCGACCTGAAGTGCCACGAGCGTGCTCCGCGAGCTTGGGGGTGAGGACCCCACCGGTGCAGCCGGGAGGCACGCAGAGGCTATCGGGCGCGCCGTGCGCGCTGTGCGCGACCTACGGTTGCTGGCCGCACCGCACCCACGCAGCGTCGCAACCCTGTTGACGCCCATCAGTAACAGGCGCGAGGGCGAATTGGTGCGCCGAGTACGGTCCCGTCGACCACTGAAGGCTTAGATATGCACGATCTTGCGTCCTACTACCTGCTGCTCGTCACCGACGATGAGTCAGGCAAGGCCACGGCGTTCACGCCGCAGGGCCTTGCCGGCGCCGTCCTCGCCCAGATGATCATCGACGGTGGCATCGAGGTTGTAGAGCGGCGGCTGATCGCAGGGCTACACCGCCCCGTTGCAGAGCCGTACGCGGGCATCTGGGATCTGCTCAACGAGGAGGAGAAGCCCAGGACTGCCAGCCGTTGGGTCGGCGTGCTGACCAGCCGACGCGGTGCCGAGGCGCGCCATGCGGTCGCAGCCAAGCTGGCGGACGAAGCTGGCCTGCGCGCGTTGCTCGAGAGCTTTGGCGGCACGGACCTGACATCCGCCACCCCAGAGACCGAGCGCACGCTTCGCGGTGACCTCCTCGCGATGCTTGCAGGGCCCGACGACGAGATAGATGATCGCACCAAGGTGCTGGTGATGCTTGTGGTGTTCTCGTTGGCCTCGCAGCGCGTGGCCAGCGACCGCTCCGGCCGTCGCCAGATGAGCAAGCGGGTTGCCGCGTGGCGTAAGTCCGGGCTGCTCCCCGAGGAGTTGGCGCTCGTCACGGAAGCAGTGCGAGTCAACGTCTCAGATGCTGCGTCGGGGTAGGTTTTTCGCCATGCGTCTTCTTGTTGCCCGTTGCTCCGCCACGTATGAGGGTCGACTCTCGTCGACCCTCAGCTCGGGCGTCCGCCTGCTGATGGTCAAGGCCGACGGCTGCGTCGCCATCCACGCGGACATCGGTGCGTACAAGCCGATCAACTGGATGAACGCCCCGAACACCATCATCGAGGATGACGGCCGCTGGGTTGTTACCAACCCGAAAGGCGAACGCCTCGAGATCTTTATCGAGGAGGTGCTGCAAGACGTCGCGTGGGAGCTCGACCTCGAACGCGGGCTCGTGCTGGATGGTGTCGAGAAGGAGCTCCAGGAGCTGCTGGCGGACCATCCCGACCACATCGAGGAGGGGCTGGAGACCGTGCAGCGCGAGTTCCGTACGGACCTAGGCCCGGTGGACATCTTGTGTCGCGACGTGGATGGTGCAGCGGTCGCCGTCGAGATCAAACGCATCGGTGACATCGACGGCGTCGAGCAGCTCACCCGCTACCTCGAACGCATGCAGCGCGACCCGCTCTTAAGCCCCGTGCGCGGGATCTTTGCGGCCACAATCATCAAGCCCCAGGCCCGCGTCCTCGCCGAGTCCAGAGGCATCGCCTGCGCCGAGGTCAACCTCGCACGATTGCGCGATGAGGACGAGATCCACCTCCGGCTGTTTTAGGTCGGGCACGCCGCTCGCCAGCCGCGACCCGACAACGACACACGACGTTCCCGCACCCAATCCCGGTGCGGGAACGTCGTGTGTTTGGGGCCCGTAGGCCGAGCTATCAGTCGCGCAGCTTGCTGAGGGCATCGGCGAGCGTCGGACCGACCTTGCGGATGCTGGCCATCGCGGCCTTGATCTGCTTCTGCGCCTCGGGGTAGGACTCCTTACCTGCGTCCAGCGCCGAGGAGGCGATGTTCTGGATCGAGGTAAGTGCGGCCTTGACCTGCGCCTGGGCGTTGTCGGCCTGGTGGATGAGCTTGGACTTGGCGTCGTGCAGCTCGGCCTTGGTGCCGTCTGCGACGTCGCCTGCGACGTCCTTGGCCTCGTCGGCAGCCTTCTTGGCCGCCGACGCGACGTTCTGGGAGGCCGCTGCGGTCGTCTTCTTCGCACCTGCGGCCGTCTTCTTGGCACCCGCGGTCTTCTTTGTCGTCGACGTCTTGACGTCCGCGACAGCCTTGACCGACGTCTTCTTCACCGTGGTGGACGCAGACTTCGTGGCCGTCTTGGCACGCGTGCCTGCGGTCGACTTGCCGGCTTTCGTCACGGCAGCCTTGATGGCCTTCGCGGTTGCGGGGCCAACGCCCTTGACTGCCTCGACCTGTGCCAGTGTGGCCTTGTCGATCGAGCTGAGTGTCGGGAAGGCGTCCAGCACGGCGGTGCGGGTCGCGGGGCCGATGCCCTTGATGCTCTCGAGTGTGGATGCAACGTCGGACATGGTCCGGCTCCTGTCGGTGGAGTGTGTGTGGAAGGTGATAGAGCGGCGCGGGGTGGACTTACATCCATGAGTGCCTGCTCGGTGCTTGCAATAGTATGCACATCCTGCGCAAGATGCCAACCCACCTGTGCGCCCGCCGCCTACAGTGCGGCTCGTGATTCACTCCGCCGCACCCAAGACAGTGACCGCTGACGCCTCCGTGCGCTGGCGGGGTGACGCCCGTTCGTTGGATCTCGACGCCATGCCGCGCGGCGGCCGTCGTCGCCGTTGGGTGTATGCCGCGGCAGGCGACTCGCGGGGGAGTGCGGGCGTGCTGTGCTTTGACGCTGGGCTGCTCGGTCTCGGGACGTCGTTCGCCTTCGCCACGTTTGACGGCCACGTGCACACCTGGGATGCAGCGCCGGGCCGCGCAGGCGATGTCGGCGGGCTGACCGGTGTTGGTGCGGCGCATCGGCGCAACGCCGACGTGCAGGTGCACGGTGGCTCGTTCACCATCGATGTGCCGGTGGACGGTGGCCGGCTCCGTGCGGCGGTCACCGCCTCTCACACCGACCCTGTCACGCTGGTGACCCCGACGCCGAACGGTGGCTGGAACGTCACCACCAAAAGCGCTGGTCATGCCGCGCACGGGACGATCTCGTCACCCTCGGGCGTCCACGAGCTTGACGGTCACGGGTGGACGGACTTCACCGACGGCCGGCAGGACCGTGCCACCAGCTGGCGCTGGGTCGCGGGCGGCGGACGCTCCGTCGATTCGCAGCATCGCGTCGGGCTCCAGGCCAGCACTGGGATGAACGGGTCCGGTGTCGGCGAGGACATCGTCTGGTGGGACGGCGTCGCCCACCCGTTAGCCGTCGACGTGATGCAGCCCGTGTCACACGACGACCTCGACGGCCCGTGGCAGCTGGCGGGGCCGGGCTGGCAGCTGCAGCTGTGCCCGGACGGTGCACGGGCTGCCAACGAACGCGTGGGTCCCATCATGTCGCGCTATCACCAGCCCATCGGCAGCTGGACCGGCACTCTGCCGGATCCCGACGGCGCCCCGGTCGAGGTCGTCCTTCAGGGTGTCGCCGAAGAGCATGAGGCCCGCTGGTGAGCGCCCCACCTGTCCCGGTTCCACCCGAGCTGCGCCGTCTGCAGGCCGTATCCACCGCCTTCCTTGGCGTGCTGCTGACCGGCATCTTCGGCTACCAGTACATCTCAGGTATGACGTTCAGCGAAGCCCTGTACATGACGGTGATCACCGTCACGACCGTCGGCTTCGCGGAGGTCGTCCCGCTGGACACCGCCGGGCGCATGCTGACGGTGTTCCTGATCGCCGGCGGTGTCGCCAGCGTGTCCTACGCGGCCGTCACCGCCGCAGAGTTCGTCGTCGAGGGACACCTCGGCCACTACATCGAGAGCCGTCGCATGCAACGCAGCATTGAGTCGATGTCCGACCACATCATCATCTGCGGGTACGGCCGCGTGGGCCGCCACCTGGCCACAGCGCTGCAGGCTGAAGGGGTCGACTTTGTCATGGTCGAGAACCAGTCCGACAAGCTCGAAGAGCTGGCTGAAGCCGGGATGTTGCTTGTCGACGGCGATGCCACGCATGAGCTGGTGCTGGAGGAGGCAGGGCTTTCGCGTGCCAGCGCCCTCGTCGCGTGCGTCAACACCGATGCGGACAACGTTCTGATCACGCTGACGGCCAAGTGGCTGCGGCCTGAGGCGCAGATCATCGCCCGAGCCAAGGCGGACGAGAACGAGTCAAAGCTCCGACGCGCGGGCGCTGACCGTGTCATCCTGCCGTCGTCGATCGGGGGCCGCCGCATCGCGTCGCTGCTGACGCGGCCCGTTGTGTCGGATTTTCTCGAGGGGCTCGGCGTCGGTGGCGCCGACCTGACGCTAGAGGAAGTCCCGATCATGCGCGGGGGTGACCTCGACGGTGAGACGCTGCGCGACGCCAACCTCCGCGAGCGATGGGGCGTCACCGTGCTCGCGGTTCGGCACGATGACCTACGTATGGACACACACCCCAGCGCCGAGCTGACGTTGCGAGGCGGCGACGTGCTGGTGGTCATGGGCGGCGATGAAGAGGTCGCTGCGATGCGCGAAAATTACATCTAAACGGGCTGTCAGTGTGTCCGCCGCAGAGCTGCCTGGATGGCGTTGGCGGCGGCAACGTCCGTGCGGGCCAGCGCCGCGTCCGGTGTGAGCCACAGCACGTCCTGTGACTCGCCGGGCGGCGGATCTGGCTCTGCATCAGTGGGTGCCAGCAGCAGCCATCGCACATCTAGATGCACGTGCCCACGGGGCCCTTCGTGCAGATCGACGTGCAGCGGGACCGCGGCGGCGGCGTGGGCCGCGACGAGCCCAGTCTCCTCCGTCACCTCGCGCAGCACCGCCTGCTCGCATGACTCGTCGGTGTCGATATGACCGCCAGGCTGCAGCCAGATGCCGAGGCGCTTGTGCTTGTGCAGCAGCACCCGGCCACCGGGATCCATCACGATCGCCGAGGACGTGACGTGCCACGGATCGGACGTCTCGTCAAACGGCGCGCGAAGCCACCCCAGCATGGTGCGCGTACGGGCGAGCGAACGCAGCTCACGCGGGTCGAGCGGCTGATGTGCTGCGAGCTGCATGACCAGCCGCTCGACATGGGGGCGTTGGGCGGCGGAGGTCATCTGGTCACCAAAGAGTCGAGGTCGTGCCGCCGAATCTTGCCGGTGGCGGTGCGGGGGAGGGCTGGCACGAGCACGATCTCGCGTGGGGTCCTGGCCGGCGACAGGAGCTCGGTCGCCAGAACTCGAAGCTGTGCCGCTGCCGGCGGGTTGCTGGGATCAGCAGCGGTCACGACGGCCATCAGCCTCTGGCCCCATTCACGATCTGGGACGCCGAACACGGCCACCTCGCCCACGCCCGGCAACGTCTGCAGCAGCTGCTCCACCTCTGCCGGGTAGACGTTCACGCCGCCGGTGATCACCAGGTCACAGGGACGGCCGCGCAACGTCAACCGACCGCCTGCATCCATCGTCGCAAGGTCACCGACCGTGAACCAGTCACCGTCCCACGCCGCAGCCGTCGCAGCCGGTTGGTCGAGGTAGGACCAACGAGCATGGAAAGGCGCGCGCACGAACACGGTGCCGGTCTGGCCCGCGTCGCAGACCTTGCCGTCGTCGCTGCGAACCTGCAGGGCGCTGCCAGCACGCGCCACACCGACGCTGCCAGGCGCCGACTGCCAATCGGCCGGCGAGCAGACCGAGAACTGCCCCTCGGTGCTGCCGTAGAACTCCCACACGCTGTCATTTGGCGCCAGCGCGAGCAGCTGCTGCTTGAGATCGATAGGGCAGGCAGCGCCCGCGTGCACCAGCAGTGTGAGCGAGGCGAGGTCATCGGCGCGTAGATCGGGGTGGCGCAGCAGCCGGTAGAGGTGGGTGGGAACGCAGAACAACGACGTTGGCCGTAGCTGCCGCAGCGCCTGCAGCAGCGTGTCGGTGTCGGGCTGCGCCATCACCGACACGCTGCCACCTGTGTCGGCGACGACGAGCGCGTGACGGAACGGTCCGGAGTGGTGTAACGGCGACAGCACGAGCGCGTGGTCCCCGTGCCGATCGTGAAACGCCGCACGCTCCTCATCGAGCCAGCTCCGTCCCCACGCTGGATCGTGGACCCCGACGTCCACGGCCTTGCGTGCCCCGGTCGTCCCAGAGGTAAAACCGATCGGTCGTGTGCGGGGCGTCGCACATGCCGGCTCCCTGGCCAGCTCGCCGACCAAAGCCAACGGCAGCGTCGTAACACCGAGGGCATCGGCTGCAGCTCGAACGCCGGCGCCGGTCGTGCGATCAACCAGCAGCACAGAGGGGCGCGTTGCTTCCAACGGTGCCCGCGCTTCGGCCACGGACGCGGTTGGGTGCAGCGCGACCTCACGAACACCGGCTCGTGTGGCAGCCCATGACAGCGCGAACCCGTCCGCGCTGTTGCCAACCGCGGTGGCGAACCGGGCATGTTCCCGTAAACCCAGCCGATGCAGCAGGCCAGTCGCGCGCCAGACCAACTGCTCCAGCTCGGACCGCACGACCGTTGTGACCGGTAGGAACGTCACGCGGGGTCGGGCAGCCCGAGCTCTGCGACCAGCTGCGCCGGGGTGCGCCGCATCCCGATCACGAAGTCACCGAACTCGGCGAACCGGGCGGATGCCTCGTCGTAACGCAGCGAGTACACGATGTCCTTGATGGCCAGCATGTCATGGGCGAACAGCGACACGCCCCACTCCCACTCGTCGAGCCCGGTCGAACCGGACACCAGCTGGAGCACGCGGCCGGTGTACGCACGGCCGGATTTGCCGTGCTCTGCCATCAGCGCCTTCCTGCGATCGAAGTCCAGCGAGTACCAGTTGTCGTCGCCCTCTCGGCGATGCGACATCGGATAGAAGCAGCACAGCTCCCACTCGGGCATGGTGGGACGCAGCTTGTGTTCGGTGTACTTCGCCATGCGCTCGACGTACTCGTTGACCATGCGGTCGAGCGTCTCAGCGTCCTCGACCTTGTCCTGCATCTGTGCGCGGTACTGCTCGCCGGTGCCGGTGTACTCCGACCCTTCCGTGATCGACAGGTACGACCATGTGAGATTCAGAGCACGGGCAGCAGCGCACCCGTCGATGGCGGTCTGGACGTGGCGTAGCACGCGCCAGTCCTCGTCGATGACCATCGTCATGATGTCGGCCTTGTGACCGAACGCGCTGAACAGGTGCAGCTGCGTCTCGGCCTGCAGCCGCTCGAGCGTGTCGACGAGGTCCTTGACCTCGTCGGCAGTGAGCGTGGCAGCAGCTGCGTGATCGATGCGGTGGAACAGGTGCAGCACACCCCAACCCTCGCCCGCGATCACCGGATCGGTGCCTGCGATGAACTCGGTCATGACCAGACCTCCTTGCCCAGCACCGTGCCATCTGTCGCTAGGTCGTACACGACGGGCACCCCGGTCGCGAGCTCAACGTCCATAACGCCCTCTTCGTCCAGCTTGTCGAGCTCCATCACGATCGAACGGTTGGAGTTGCCGTGCGCGAACAGCAAGACGTTGCGCCCGTCGGCGATGTCGCCCATGATCGCCGCTCGAAAGAACGGCAGCGTCCGTTGCGCGGTGTCCTTCAGCGCCTCACCGTTGGGCGGCGGGATCTCGAACGAGCGTCGCCACACGTGCACGACGTGCTCACCGAACCGGTCGATAGTCGCCTTCTTGTTCAAGCCCTGCAGGTCGCCGTAGTGGCGCTCGTTGAGGGCCTCGTCACGGATGATCGGCACGGTGATGCCTGCCGCCTCCATCGCAAGGTCACAGGTGTGTGTCGCGCGCTGCAGCACGGAGGTGTAGGCGACATCCCAGCTCACACCCGAGCTCGCCAATCGGTCGCCGGCCGCGCGGGCCTCGGCCTCTCCCTGCTCTGTCAGCGGGACGTCAACCCAGCCGGTGAACCGGTTCTGAGCGTTCCACAGCGACTGACCGTGGCGGATGATGGCAAGGCGGGGCACGAGGCTCTCCTGGGAGGCGGTCTGCAGTGCCGCAGTCTACGAGCCCACCGGGGTCCTCCGGCTCGTGTCACCGTAAACGGGTTAGCCCGGGCGGACGATGCGGACCAGCTCGAAGTGCATGCCGTCTGGACGACGCCAGCGGCCGCCCCACTCGAAGCCCCACCGCTCGAAGACCTCGACGATACGCATGTCCATCTGCGGTGGATCGCCGAGCCAGTTATCGTGGGTGTTGAAGTCGACGGCGATGCCCCACGCATGGTTCGACAGCGGATACGCCGGGTCCCAGTCGATGTGACGCGGGTAGTAGCAACCACCGAACTGCTCGGGCTTGAAGTGGCCGTACAGCCCCAGCTCGCGCACCTCGTCCAACGCAGCCAGCAGCTGCGGGATCATCAGCTCATGGCAGCGAGTGGTCGCAATGCCGGGCAGCGTGACGGTTTTGATGTAGCGATCAACCCAGCCTTGCTCGATCGAGATCGTGCCATCACCGTTGTCGGTGTAGCTGAACGGCTGCAGCGTGTCGCCGCCCGACGTGACTGTGGCCTGCAGCTGCTGGAGCGGCTTGCGGCGTTCAACCACAGCCGTGTCGCCGAGGATGCTGGCAATCGCCAGCTCGACCTCCGAGGTGTCGTCGTCGGTGACCGCAAGCACAAACCCCGTCGGCTGGGTGATGCCCAGCTCGGCTGCCACCGACCACGGAACCATGACCCCAGAGACCGGCGGGGTGCCGTTGGATGCGAACGCGCCGACCCGGACAAGCGTGGCGCCGTTGGGCGTTGCGATCAAGATGTCTCCGCCGAGCTCGATGCCGACCTTGGCAGCGACATCATGGCGAAGCACGACTTCGCCGGCTGCGAGCCGCTCCCAGACGCCGACCGACTGCGCGGTGACCTCGGGGGTTAGCGGGCGAAAGTCGACCGGGTTCACAGCTAACAGCTCCACGTCGACGGTTCCATCCGGACCGGTGGCCTG
Organism: Nitriliruptoraceae bacterium; assembly: GCA_047610595.1. Lineage (GTDB taxonomy): Bacteria > Actinomycetota > Nitriliruptoria > Nitriliruptorales > Nitriliruptoraceae > JBFGFG01. Next base: position 40,032 of record JBLFZR010000003.1, read on the forward strand.
CGCGTCATGCTTTGCAACGGGCGCCGTGTGCTGCATGCCAACCAGGTTGCGGATCTCTTCGATCACGGCGCTCTCTAGCACGCCACGGGTCTCGACGAGCAGGTCCGGCTCCATCAACGTGACGGTTTGCGCAAGCGGGGCCAGCTGCGAGGGAGCGCTCGGTGACGGCAGGGGCGCGGCCGGTCGGGCAGCACCCGCCACGGCGATCGGCGCGTCGCCCACGTGGTCGATGTACGTCTCGGTCTGCACGGCAGATGTCGCCGACGAGAGCTCGCCCGTCTGCGAGCAGCCCGACAGCGCAACGGCCAGCACCGCGGTCACTGCTGCTGCTCGGCGCGTGCGCACTCGTGGGGCTCCCGGGTCAGTCGTGTCACGCTTAACGAGCGGGCGCATCTTTGGTGACGGGCGGCCGCGCATCCACCTGCGTCAGCAGTTCGACACGCGCCCGCGATGCACCTGCCTGGCCTGTACCCGCGTGCGATGGCAGCACACGCCCGTGCTCGATCGCGTGCTTTTGGAACGTCGGCTGCAGCCCGGGCGCCAGCCGATGCGGCGCAAGCTCTCCCACCGGGAGGATCAGCGGGAACCGCGCGTCCGGCGTGCGGTCGGCAAGCGCCGCCTCGCCCACCATCGAGGCGTACTGCCATGAAGCGAACTCCAGCGTGCGAGCCCGCGGGATGACCTCAAGCCCGGTCTCGAGTGTGTATCGGCGCAGGCCAGGGATGCGCGAGGCTCCTGGCGCCCACGACTCGGGCAGCACACCGTTCGCCGACGCGACCTGCACGCCGTCGGATGTATGCAGCACAAGCGACTGGTTGCCCATCGTGTGTCCGGGGGTGCTGACCAACGCAACGCCAGGGGCGATGAGGTGGTCACCGTCAAGCAGCTCGATACGTCCCCGGTCGAGGGCTGCGAAGCTGTCGGATTGATACCACGGACTTTGGAGCGGATGGGTATGTCGCAGCGTCTCCCACTCGGCCCGCTGCACCAACAGCCGTGCGTTGGGAAACCAACCGCATTCAGGCCCGTCGCGGCTCAGCTCCGGGTCGGATACGACGGTCCCCAGCACGCGCCGGAGGTCTTGCGTTTGTAGATGCGGGAAGCACACAAAGTCGATGTCAGCCGGGTCAACACCCAGCGCCTGAAGCTGATTGACGGGGGTGCCGTGCAGCTGCATCAGAAACCGGGCCGGAACGGGAAGCCGGTCACGAAGGCGGCGCACAGCGGCTGCACCCGCGTCGCGTTCGTGATCGGACGGACACCACAGCAGGGTGCGGTCCGTGCCCTGCACATCGCGCCAGGTCACCACCACCATCCGTTCGGTGAGCCAGAGCCACGGTGCTGGGGTCCGTGCTGCGCGAAACAGCCCGTCTGCTGTTGGGTGCGGCTGCGTCAGCAGCGGGCGCGTCGTGACGCCGGACGGTCGCCCGCTCGCCCGAATCTCTTCGCGTAGCAGCCCGGCCCCCTGTCGCAACGCCTCGAGGATCACGCCCGGCGGCGCCCCAACTGGCGGGCCACCCGGCACGTGGCGGCGGGCGTCCGCCATCGGGCGCAGCCGTGGGAAAGCGCCACCTGACCGCTCCGGCAGGACGTCGCGCGCGCGGCCAAGACGGGTCATCTCGGCAAGCTACGGGCGAGCTGCGAGGCGCGGTCGGCTGGCGGTGGTGGCGGTGGGCCCTCCAGCGTGACGCGTGTCAGAGCTTCGTCGGGGTGCAGCGCGATACGCGCAAGCTCGCGGCCCAGCGGGGTCAGGCGCAGCGTGCGGCGTCGGATGCGGGGTCGACCGCCGGCGGCGCGAACCTCTGCTGTCGCCGCTCGTAACAGAGCGCCGGCCTCGACGAGTTCGTGATCGGGGTGTCCCGGGAGCTCCTCGTCATCAACAGCACATACGCCTAGCCGGAGCAGATCTGCGATGTGCTGCGGGCCACGCGCGGGATGCTCGCCGCCCGCCCGTTCCACCACCATCGACAGGTGGTCGGCGACGACCGCGCCCGTGCGGTTCACGCGACTGCCATGCTCCACGGCGAGCACAGGAACACGACCTTCCTGATCGAGATGTCGCACGATGCGAGCCTCGTCTGCCGACAGCTGAGCCGTGATCGTGAGCAGAGCCGGATGCAGGCTGTCGCCTGCACTCGATGCGGGATCGAGCAACGACCGAAAACGCAGGCGAATCTGCTCCTCGGGCGACGGCAGCTCAAGCAGCGCCTCCTCACCGCCGATCAGCGCAAGGACAGCCCGCGCCATCGTCGCAGGGTCCCCAGTTCGTAGGCGATCCGCGCTGTCGTCGGGCAGCGCCATCAGCGTGCGAAGGCCGGTCGCGACCTGACTGCGGACCCAGGTCAGCGTTGCGGGAGACAGCCGGACGGATCCAACGCCTAGATCAGCGTCCACGACGGCCCGGGTCAGGGTGCCTGTGCGCTGGACCATGCTGGTGGAGCGTCGCACCAGCGTGCGGCCGACAACCTCGGACGCTTCCACGGTCAGCTGAGCACCGGCTCTGGCAGACGCCCGAACGGTTGCACGTGCGAGGGCGAGCGGAGAGAAGCGTTCGGGAGCCACGGCAGCACCTCATCATGAGATCGGAGTTGGACATCACCGAGCCGGCTCCCACACCACCCGAGGACGAGGGGACTGTGCCACTGGAGACCGCTGCAGGTCCAACCGACGCCCCTGCAGGCGCGCGGGGCGGGCAGCTTCGGTGCGTCAGCGACCGATCAGGCAGCTGCGTTCGACCGGATCAGGTTGAGCGCGGAGCCTGCCCAGAACCACTCGATCTGCTCAGGCGAGAGCGTGTGCTTCACCTTGAACGAGTCGGTGGTGCCGTCCGCGTGGGTCAGCTCGACCGTGAGGTCGACGCCCGGCGCCAGCTCCGCGATGCCACGGATGGCAACGCGGTCGTGCTCGAGCACCTTCTCGTAATCCGCCGGGTCGGCGAAGGTCAACCCCAACACACCCTGCTTCTTGAGGTTGGTCTCGTGGATACGCGCGAACGAGCGAACGATGACAGCGCGGACCCCGCGGAAGCGAGGCTCCATCGCAGCGTGCTCACGCGACGAGCCCTCTCCGAGGTTCTCGTCGCCAAACACCACCGAGTCGACACCCAGCTCGTGCCACGTCTTGGCCAGCTCAGGGAAGCTCATCGGAGCGTCATCGTGCAGCACATCGTGGGCGGTCGAATCGCCCGTATATGCGCTGATCGCACCGAGGTACAGGTTGCCCGAGATGTTCTCGAGGTGGCCGCGGTAGCGCAGCCACGGACCTGCCATCGAGATGTGGTCCGTGGTGCACTTGCCCTTGGCCTTGAGCAACACGGGAAGCCCCTCAAGGTCCTCGCGTGCGTTCGGCGCGAACGGCGTAAGCGGCTGCAGCCGCTCGGAGCCCTCGGCGATGACTACCTCACCGGACGCACCGTCGGAGGGCGCGGCGAACACCTCAGCACCGGCGTCGAAGCCTCGCGGGGGAAGCTCGATACCAACCGGAATCGGCAGCGAGATCTCCTCGCCCTTGTCGTTGGTGATCGTGTCGCGGGTCGGGTCAAAGCCCAAACGACCCGAGAGCGCGATGGCAACTGTCGTCTCGGGAGACGCGACAAAGCCGAGCGTTGCCGGGTTTCCATCGTTGCGCTTAGGGAAGTTGCGGTTGTACGACGTCACGATCGCGTTGACGTCACCCTTGCTGACGGTGTCACGCTTCCACTGCCCGATGCACGGGCCGCAGGCGTTGGCCAGCACGGTCGCACCGATCGCCTCGAGGTCGGCCAGCAGTCCGTCACGCTCGATGGTGGCACGGACCTGCTCGGAGCCGGGGGTGATTAGGAACTCAACACCCTCCGCGGCCGTGAGGCCGTTCTCCTTGGCAAAACGGGCGAGCGAGGCGACGCGGGTGATGTCCTCGTAGGACGAGTTCGTACACGAACCGACGAGCGCGGCCGAGACCCGCTCGGGGTAGCCCTCGCTCTCAACGTCCGCCTGCATCCGACTGACGGGGTGCGCCTTGTCGGGGGAGTGCGGCCCAACAAGATGCGGCTGCAGCGTGTCGAGGTCGATCCGGATGACCTGGTCGTAGTAGCTGTCAGGGTCGGCGTACACCGCATCGTCGGCACGGAGGTGGTGCGCGTTCGCTGTCGCCAGGTCTGCGAGCTCCTCACGACCGGTCGACTTGAGATAGCGCGCGATGGCGTCGTCGTAGGCGAAGATCGACGTCGTTGCGCCGATCTCGGCACCCATGTTGCAGATCGTGCCCTTGCCGGTCGCCGACAGGCTTAGAGCACCGGGACCGAAGTACTCGACGATCGCGCCGGTGCCGCCCTTGACCGTGAGGATCTCGGCGACCTTCAGGATGACGTCCTTGGAGGCAGTCCAGCCAGACAGCGTGCCCGTGAGCTCGACCCCGATGAGCTTGGGAACCTTGAGGTTCCACGGCATGCCGACCATCACGTCAACCGCATCCGCGCCGCCAACACCGATCGCGACCATGCCAACGCCACCTGCGTTCGGGGTGTGGCTGTCGGTGCCGATCATCATCCCGCCCGGGAAGGCGTACTGCTCGATGACGACCTGGTGGATGATGCCGCCGCCCGGCTTCCAGAAGCCCATGCCGTAGCGGTCGGAGGACGAGCGAAGGAAGTCATACACCTCGCGGTTCTCTTCGTTTGCGATCTGCAGATCCGAATCCGCGCCCGTGTGTGCCTGGATCAGGTGATCGCAGTGGACTGTCGTCGGGACCGCGACCTCGTCCTTGCCTGCGAGCATGAACTGCAGCACAGCCATCTGTGCGGTGGCGTCCTGCATCGCCACACGGTCGGGGCGATAGTCGGTGTAGTCGACGCCACGCTGCAGCCCGCCATCGACCGGGTCATCGATGTGGCTGAACAAGATCTTCTCGGCCAGCGTGAGGGCGCGTCCGTAGCGCTCACGCGCCAACGGCACACGCTCGTCGAACTTTGCGTACGCCGCCTGCACAAGGCTGGCGGGGGTGGACGCTGCGGGGTGACGGTCGCTCACGGGCTGGCTCCTCAAAAGGGTCGCGCTGTTGCCGCACTGACCCTACCGCCGGGCCCGGTGTCGAGCCCGGCGCTATGTCTGGCATCGGGTCTGGCGGTAGGTCCGCGATGGGGTGCATACACGACCGCATCGCGGTAACTGTCTAATTCGCTAACGATAGTAACTGATGTTGTGCGGTCTGTCGACGTTGGCGGAGCCGATGCCCGTGCGACCACACTAGATTTACCGTCTCCTCTTCAAAACGGATCGTTGTGCATCTCGCCATCCTCTCCCGCGCACCGCAGGCGTACAGCACCCGGAGGCTGGTGCAGGCTGCCGAAGAGCGCGGTCACAGCGTCAAGGTGCTCAACACCTTGCGCCTGGCCATCGACCTCGCCGGCGACGAGCCGGACATGCTTTACAAGGGCAAGCCGCTGGAGGACTTTGATGCGGTTATCCCTCGCATCGGCGCGTCCATCACCTTCTTCGGCCTCGCGGTGGTGCGCCAGTTCGAACAGATGGACGTCTACACGCCGTCGTCTGCGGCAGGCATCGCGAACTCACGCGACAAGCTCCGCTCGATCCAGGTGCTGGCCAAGCACGACATCGGCATCCCCGGGACCACATTCGTCCGCGACCGACGCGACGTGCTGCCCGCGATTGAGCGCGTGGGCGGGGCACCCGTCGTCATCAAGCTGCTTGAGGGGACGCAGGGCATCGGTGTCATCCTCGCTCCCGACAACAAGGTCGCCGAGGCTGTGATCGAAACGCTGCAGTCCGCGAAGCAGAACGTGCTCGTGCAGCGTTTTATCAGCGAGTCGAGAGGGCGCGACATTCGCGCCTTCGTGATCGGCGACCGCGTGGTCGGCGCGATGCGGCGCACCGCGCAGGGCGACGAGTTCCGAAGCAACGTGCACCGCGGGGGCACCGTTGAGAAGGTTGAGCTCAGCGAGGAGTACGCGGAGACTGCCGTACGCGCAGCGCAGATCATGGGTTTGCGGGTCGCTGGCGTGGACATGCTCGAGGGCAACGATGGTCCACAGGTGATGGAGGTCAACAGCTCACCAGGCCTGGAGGGCATCGAGCGCGCCACCGATCTTGATATCGCCGGCGCCGTCATTGACTATGTCTCGAATCAGACGGCGTTCCCTGAGCTCGACGTCCGCCAGCGGCTCACGGTCAGCTCGGCCTACGGCGTGGCCGAGCTACTGGTCCGCGATGGGTCGGACCTCATGGGACGTGTCATCGGCGAGTCGGGGCTGCGCGACAAGGACATCTCAGTTCTTACGCTTTCGCGTGGCACAAAGGTTGTGCCGAACCCCGGCCCAGATCGTGAGCTGGAGGCGGGTGATCGGCTGCTGTGCTTTGGCAGGCTCGAAACGATGAAAGACCTTGTCCCGGCGCGTCGACGCCGACGCGACACCAAACCGCTCCAGCCGCTTCCCGAAGAGGCTGCAGCCATCTCAGAACAGCTGCGCGCACAGTGAGCGCCGCAGCGCCCTTCGTCATGGCCGGGTCAATCGTGGAGCCCGGCCACCGCGGACGCGTCGCAATCGCGACGGGAAGCCTGATCTCGGGTGCCCCCATCGCTCTGGACGTGCACGTGATGCACGGACGCACCGTCGGCCCGGCGGTGTGGATCTCGGCCGCCGTACACGGCGACGAGATCCTTGGTGTCGAGATCATCCGGCGTGTGCTGAGCCTGCTCAAGCCGCGCCAGATGGCCGGCACGGTGGTTGCGCTCCCGATCGTGAACGTGCACGGCTTTAACACGGGCGACCGGAATCTGCCCGACCGCCGCGATCTCAACCGGTCGTTCCCTGGCAGCGTGCGCGGGTCGTTCGCGGGACGGCTTGCGCACACCTTTATGGAGCACATCGTCGCCCCGTGCGAGATCGGGCTCGACCTGCACACCGGCGCGCTCGGACGCTCGAACCTGCCGCAGGTGCGTGCCGACCTGAGCGACCCTCGCACACTCGAGCTGGCAGAGGTGTTTGGGGCTCCCGTGGCCATCGCGTCGTCGCTTCGTGATGGCTCGCTGCGCCAGGTCGCCACCGAACGCGGCAAGACTGTTTTGCTGTTCGAAGGTGGAGAGGCCCTTCGGTTCGACAACCACGCCATCGAGGTCGGCACGGCCGGCGTCCTGCGCGTGCTAAAGCATGTCGGCGTCTACACCGGTGAGGTAGAGGCCGGTGTCGCACCGGCGATCTCGCCACGCTCGTCGTGGGTCCGCACCACGCGATCAGGCGTGGTGCACACCACCGAACCGCTGGGAGCGTGGGTGACGAAGGGGCAGGTCGTGGGGCGGGTCTACAACCCGTCGGGCACGCTGTTGTCATCGATGAAGAGCCGACACGACGGCGTCGTCATCGGGCTCGCACAACACCCGCTGCTGAATCGGGGCGAGGCGGTGTGTCACATCGCAGAGATGGATTCCACCCCGCGTGAGGTCCGGGCCGCCCTCGCGAGCGTTCCCGACACACACGACCACCAGCCGTCCGACGAGGTCCAGTCGTGAGACCGCGTCGACCGACCGAGCTCGTGGGTTGGCGGGAGTGGGTACGGATACCCAGCCTCACGCCTCACGCTGTCAAAGCAAAAGTCGATACCGGTGCGCGCACCTCGTCGCTGCATGCGTTCGACCTTCGCGTGACCGATGGCATCGCGCGGTTCGCGGTGCATCCACACCAACGCGACGACTCAGACGCGAGCTGGGTCGAGCTGCCTGTCCTCGAGAACCGAACGGTGCGTCCGTCCACAGGCGAAGAGGAGGAGCGACCCGTCGTGGTCGTCGAGATCGTCCTCGGTCCTGACCGCTTCGAGGTCGAGCTCACGCTGACCGACCGCGACCAGATGGGCTTTCGGATGCTGCTAGGCCGAACGGCGCTGCGTGCGCGCTACGTCGTCGACCCGGGACGTAGCTATCAACGAGGCGAACGGCCGCGCTGACTGCGACCTCAGCCCGCGTCGCCCTGCAGGGGCTCCGGCTCGGTCTGCAGCGTTGTGTGCGGCACGGCCTGCTCGGCCGCGCGCTGCTTGTTAAGAAACACCCACAGCACACCGTGAACCGCGACGGCTGTCGACAGGTAGACGCCAGCCGTCCACTGGCCGATCCCAAACGAGATGGCAGCCGCCAGCACCGAGATACCGACGAGCACGACTCGCAGCGTGTTCATGCTGAACGTGGACTCCACGAAACCCTCCGGGGTGATGTGTAGAACACGGTACCCGCGGCGCGTGGCCCATCGGCAAGCGATCAGCCGTCCGGGCGGCTGCTGTCAGCACGCCACGGACGGCCGCATCAGCTGCGCTGCCTCGTTACTTACCGGACTTCTTCGCAGCCTTCTCGGCCTTCTTCTCCTTCGGGCTCTTCGCGGCGGCGGTTTTGGTGGCGCGGCCACCCTTGTCCTTGCTGGCCATGCGATGCTCCCTGTCACACACCTCGGTGGTGGCGACGCGTCACCATCGCCTACGGCCACCGGCCGTGCGCACGACGTATCGGAGGGCGCACGCGAAGGGCGCGCGGCACGGCCCCACCGCACAGATCGAGCGTTCGTATCAGCCGCACCGTTGCCAGGCCACCCGCCGGTAACGTCGCCGGTTCGTGCCCGCAGCCCGCCGGCACGTCACAGCACACAGCTTTGGAGCTGCCATGCAGGTCCGTCGTCGCAACCCCGACCACACCGTCGAGGTGCCGGGACCCGTCACCGTCGCCGAGCTGCTTCGCACCCTGGACGTCAACCCCACCACGGTGCTGGTGATCTGCGACGGTCAGCTGGTCACGATGGGCGTCGAGCTGCCTGACGCGGCAACAGTTGAGATTCGCCCCGTCATCAGCGGCGGGGCAGGCCACGCACCGCGGTGCAAGGTGTGTCGCGCGCCGGCGATTCATGAGGAGCTTCGCCACCGCAGCGCCTGGTGTGCCGAACATCTGCTGGACCACGTCGAAGGACAGGTACGCAACGCGATCGACAAGGGCGCGCGTGAGGGCAACCGCATGCTGTCGTACGGGGATCGGATCTTGGTCGCCGTGTCGGGCGGCAAGGACTCGCTCGCGCTGTGGGACATTCTGCTGCGACTCGGCTATCAGGCAGACGGGCTGTACATCGGCCTCGGCATCGGGGGCTACTCGAACCGATCGCACGACGTCGTCGTTGACTTCCATGCGCGGTACACCAAACCCCGTGGCGCCGAGCTGATCGTTCTTGACCTCGCCGAGGCACAGGGCTTCACCACACCACAGGGCGCGGGCGCCATCGACCGCAGCTCGTGCGGTGTCTGCGGCCTCTCAAAGCGCTACTGGTTCAACAAGGCCGCTGTCGACAACGGGTACAGCGTCATGGCCACGGGCCACAACCTCGACGACGAGGCTGCCACGCTGTTTGGCAACGTGCTGCGCTGGCAAGACACGTTCCTCGCCCGTCAGCGCCCGGTGCTGCCATCGACCGGCGAGAATCAGGTCCGCAAGGTCAAGCCTCTTTACCGGCTGTCGGAGCGTGAGATGGCGGCGTACTGCGTTGTGCGCGGTCTTGACTACATCGTCGAGGAGTGCCCGCTGGTCGCAGGCAACACCGGCACGGCCAACAAGGCGCTGCTCGACGAGCTTGAGCGCGCCTCGCCTGGGATCAAGGCCCAGTTCCTCTTCGGCTTCCTCGACCGTGCGGCTGCCCGCTGGGACGACGACGCCACAGACGCGATAACCCTTGTCGACTGCAGCCGCTGCGACATGCCCACCCCCGCGCCGACCGACGGTGATACGCCGGTCTGCGCCTTCTGCCGTCAACGCAACCGCGTGCTGACGGTGCTCGGTCAGGAGCCCGCGTGACCCTCGTGATTCCCGGTACAGACAGCCCCCTCGTCGACGGCGAGACGGTGCTGCTGCTGGACCGAAAGAAGCGCCGTTACCTGCTCCAGCTCGACGCTGGCAAAGAGTGGCACAGCCATGCCGGTGCGCTGCAGCACGACGACCTCATCGGCAACGTCGAGGGGACGACGGTTCGCACGAACAAGAACATGGAGCTGATCGCGCTGCGCCCGACGCGTGACGACCTCACCAAGAAGCTGCCCCGCGGCGCGCAGGTGATCTATCCCAAGGACCAGGCGATGATCGTCGCGTCCGCGGATGTGATCCCGGGCTGCACGGTCGTAGAGGCCGGCGCCGGCTCCGGTGCGCTCACAACGGCCCTGCTGGCCGCGGTGGGCCCGACCGGTCGAGTTATCTCGGCCGAGCTGCGCGACGATCACGCCGACATCGCTGTCAAGAACGTCACGCGGGCCCACAACGGCGTAGCGCCCGAGCACTGGGAGCTACGCCGAGGCTCGGTAGGCGACCTGTTGGCCGACGTCAGAGCACACCGCGTCATCCTTGACCTGCTGGACCCGTGGAGCTGGGTCGACGGCGCCGCGACCTGTCTCGCGCCGGGCGGCATCGTGCTTGCGTACATGCCGAGCATCACCCAGGTGATGCGGCTGGCCGAGACGTTGTTCGCCGACGGTCGCTGGACGGACCTCAACACCACCGAGACGTTGGTGCGCGGCTGGGACGTCGACGGACTCGCCGTGCGACCGCAGCATCGGATGGTCGCTCATACAGCGTTCCTCATGACCGCCCGTCGGGTACCGACACGCGACGAAGGTGGCCCACCGACGCCGCGCCGCAAGGCCGACACGCAGGCTTCCCGCATCATCTGGCACGACGATGCGCCGGACCCGGACGCCGACGAGCGGCCGGTCCACGTCGACGGCCGGAGCTAGACGGCCGGAGCTAGACGGCCGGAGCTAGACGGCCGGGACTGCAAGCTGGGGGGAGGGGGACGGCGCCGTACATCGGCGCCGTCCCCCTCGATGCGTCAGTCAAGGTCGATGCGCCGCGGGGCTGGTCCGAGGTTCGAAAACGAGGCCACGTCCGTCGCTGCAGCGGCGTCGGCAGCGACCGCAGCGACCAATCGGGCGGAGATGCGCTCGAGCAGCGCGAGGCAGGCACGGCGCGCCAGGTCGAGGCCGCCTGCTGCGTCACCGATGGTTCCAAGCACACCGAGTGGCGGCACGTGCTCGGCGTCGATCGCGAGGGTCGACAGCGACGGATGCTCGCTCCGAGCGCCCAGGATGAGCACGCCCGTGACCGTGGGGAATCGACGGGTGTGCTCGGTGGCCTCCCATCGAAGCGGGATCGTCACTGTCTGACCGTCCATCGCGAACCCCGGTCCGACATCGACCTGTGCGTGTCGGGTCAGCTCGGTGCCACCAACCAAGGCGGTCAGGCGCACGGTGCCCTCAACCTGGTCATCGACAACGATCGATTCCGCGTCGCGGCGGAGGACTGCAGCGCCGGCCTCCCACTGGACTGGCACGGTTATCTCGGTGTCAATCCTGCGTTCCATGAGATCTCTCTATCGCCCGTTCAATGACTGTACGAAGCACAATGTGGGAGTTCAAGGGCCCTTAGCCCGTCATGAGCGGGACCAAAATCCTGTGCGGTTATGTCATCGGACCACTGCGACCGGACAGGTCGTATCGGTACAGTGTTCCGGGACGGGGGTCGGCTGCAGTTCCACCCCGGCAGGCTCCCCGTGCGGGCCGCTCGCGCTGCCCGCTCCACGTAGGGAAGCCGGCCGAGGACACAGCTCGTGAGCGACCAAATGTTCGGCGCAGGGGACCAGCAAGACCCCGATGACATGGCGGCAGAGCTCAAGGTGCTGCGCGACGAAGCGTCGCTGCTGCGGCAGCGGCTGGAGCAGGCACCCACGCGGCTGAAGGTGCTTGAAGAGCGGCTGGTCGAGACCAAGCAGCAGCTGTCGACGGGCCATGACCGCAACCAAAAGCTGGTCGAGACAC
>JBLFZR010000004.1:0-40394 GCA_047610595.1 Nitriliruptoraceae bacterium
CGAGGAAGCGTGGCCGCCGGCGGACGCGATCGGCCGCACCACGGCCCTCGCGTCGGGCAGCTTCACCGACGGCGTTGGCAGCAGCTACTCGTCGGACGGTGTCTGGTCGGTGAGCCAGGTGCTCGACGCTCCGCGTTGGATGGCGGGCGAGCCCGTCGTGTCGGCCACCGTCACAACGCTCGCACCACGGACCAACCTCGTCGCGAACGTGTACGACATCGCTCCTGATGGCACGGCGCGGCTGATGAGTCGCGGCACCACGCTGGTGCGCGACGTCGGCGAGCAGGTCGTGAACGTGGCGCTGTACGGCCAGGACTGGCACGTCGGTAAGGAGCACCGCATCGCCGTACGGATCGTGGGCGGCAACACCGACTGGTGGCAGCACGTGCCGACGCGGACGTCGGTCCAGGTGCTATCCGCCGACGTGACCCTCCCGCTGCTGCGGGACAACCGCACATCGTTCATTGACGGTGAGGCAACCCCGCGTCTGGAGAATCACAACGGCAGGACCCTCCAGATGAGCAACGTGTCATCCACCATGGTCGACTTCGACCTCGGGCCGGAGATGCGCTGAGCTGATTGAGAGCTGGCCGGGCCTGACGTGGACGAGTGCGTCACGGCCAGCAGTAACCTCACCACCTGCCGACCACAGCAGGTTCTTCCGTGCGCATCGCAGTCACCGGGTCTATCGCCACCGACCACCTTATGCAGTTCCCGGGGCGGTTCGCAGAGAACATCGGCGGTGGTGACCTGGAGCGTCTAAGCGTTTCGTTCCTCGTTGACAGCCTCGAGATCCGTCGTGGTGGTGTGGCCGCCAACATCGCGTTCGGCCTCGGTCAGCTTGGTCAGAAGTCGCTGCTGGTAGGTGCTGTTGGTCGCGACTTCGAGCAGGACTACCGCTCGTGGCTTGATCGCCACGGCGTGGATACCTCGCCGGTGCACGTCAGCGAGACGAAGCACACCGCCCGGTTCCTTGCCACGACCGACAGCGTGCAGGCGCAGATCGGTTCGTTCTATGCCGGCGCGATGAGCGAGGCGCGCGACATCGAGCTCGGACCGATCGCCGCCGCGCACCGTGGTCTTGATCTGATCGTCGTGTCTCCGAACGATCCCGAGGCGATGCTCCGGCACACCGAGGAGGCACGGTCGATGGGCGTCCCGTTCCTCGCGGACCCGTCGCAACAGATCTCGTACATGGACGGGCCGCAGATTCGGGGGCTCGTCGACGGTGCGGCGTACCTGGTCACCAACGACCACGAGAAGAGCTTGCTGGAGAGCAAGACGGGCTGGACCGACGAAGATGTTCTGGACCGCGTCGGTCTGCGTATCACGACGCTCGGTCCCAAGGGCTGCGTGCTGGACCGCAAGGGCGAGGCGTCGATGTTTGTCGCGGCGACGCCCGAGCGTCGGCGCGAGGACCCCACCGGCGTCGGCGACGCGTTCCGAGCGGGATTCCTCGCGGGGCTGTCGTGGGACGTTGGCCTTGAGCGCTCGGCGCAGGTCGGCTCACTGCTGGCGACGTACGTGCTGGAGCACGTCGGAACGCAGGAGTACCGCCTGAACCGCTCGGAGTTCCGCGACCGCTTCGCTGACTGCTTCGGCGAGGACGCTGCCAAGGACGTCGGCGCCCACCTGTGACGCGTCGCGATCGCATCGCCAGCTGACGACGGCCGTCTCAGCGGGGGTCGAGCACGAACAGCCGGATCTCGCGGTCCCCAGCCCAGGCCGGATACTCGCGGTAGTTCGGGCTGACCGCCTCAAACCGGCGGTACAGCATGGCGTGCTCGTCTTGGTTGGCTAACCGCGCTCGAACGCCGATAACGCGACCTTTGAGCTCGACCTCGGCATCTGGCTCCGCCAACAGGTTGTGCGTCCACGCTGGGTGATGCTCCTGACCCCAGTTGGTGCCCACGACCGCGTACCCGTCCCCCACGGTGAGGTAGACGAGCGGCTGCGCCCGTCGCAGGCCGGACTTGCGGCCGACGGTGTGCAGCATCAACGTCGGAAGCACCAGCTCTGTGAAGGTGTGGGAGCCGCCGGTGGCGGCCCGCACCGCCTTGTCCAGCGGTGGCAGCACTGCGCGGTAGACCCGCGCACCGAACCGGGTGGCTGCGGCGCGCCGCAGGGGGCCACCGATCAGATCAGGCAGCATGATGGGTCCTCAGGTCGTCCGGTGACCATCATGCCGTCTCGTGCGCGTGTACGGGGCGGGGCCGCGCACGAGACTCAGGGCCTTCGTCCGCTCAGAGATGGTCCACGATGTAGTCGATGCAGGCGGTGTACGCCTGCACGTCCGCGATGTCGACGGCCGGGAACATCCCGACACGCAGCTGGTTGCGCCCGAGCTTGCGGTACGGCTCGGTGTCCACGACACCGTTCGCACGCAGAATCTGAGTGACGATGTTGTGATCGATCGCATCGTCGAGGTCGACCGTGCCTACGACCAGCGATCGGGCGGCCGGGTCCACGACGAACGGGGATGCCCAGCTGCGGGCGTCGGCCCAGCTGTACAGCGCGTCGGACTTGGCCCGGCTGTCGGAGACGGCGGCGGTTAGTCCACCAGCGGCGACCATCCGCTCGACCTGGGCCATACCAAGCAAGATCGTCGAGATGGCCGGCGTGTTATACGTCTGGTTCTTGCGACTGTTGTCGATCACCGTCTTGAGGTTGAAGAACGCGGGGATGTACCGGTCAGAGGCGGCGATCGTCTCCATCCGAGCGATCGCCTTCGGCGAGGCGAAGGCGATGACCAGACCACCGTCGGCGGCGAACCCCTTCTGGAGGCTGAAGTAGTAGACGTCTGCCTGCGTCATCTGCACGGGCAGCCCGCCCGCACCCGAGGTCGCGTCCACGACGACGAGCGCATCACCGGCTGGGCGCACGATGTCCTGCATCACCCCGGTGGAGGTTTCGTTGTGGGTGAACGCGACGACGTCGACGCCCGCGGGGGTGGCAACGAGCGCAGGTCGCGTTCCTGGCGTCGAGCTGACGATCACGGGTGCGTCCAGCCACGGCGCAGCGCCGGTTGAGGCACCGAACTTCGATGAGAACTCACCGAACACGTAGTGCTGCGAGCGTTGCTCCACCAGCCCGAACGCGCCCATCTCCCAGAACGCGGTGGCACCCCCGTTCGCGATCAGCACCTCATACTCGTCCGGTAGCCCGAACAACGACCGCATGCCGTCCTGCAGGCGCTTGACCGCGTTCTTGACGGGCGCCTGACGGTGTGAGGTTCCCAACAGCGCGGCACCTTCGCCCGATAGCACGGCGAGGACCTCGGCTGGCACCTTGGAGGGCCCGCAGCCGAAGCGCCCATCGACAGGTAGCAGATCGGTCGGGAGGGTTAGGTCGTGGGGCACCGGCGGTTCCTAGATGGAGAGCTTTAGGGAAGGAGTAGCAGTGAACCGCCGCGACCCGATGCACGGCGAATTAATGTGGGTCAACGCTGCGGACCGGACGGTCCTGCGTGGTCGTTGACGTAGCATCCACGCCGTCGCCGTCTGCCTGGAACCGTGTGTCCCACTCCCCCGTCTCTGCCCGCGTCCGCGCGATCCCCGAGTCGCCAACCCTCGCCGTCACGGCCAAGGCCAAGGCGCTCAAGGCAGCCGGCAAGCCCATCATCGGCTTCGGGGCCGGCGAGCCGGATTTCCCAACGCCCGACAACATCGTGCAGGCGGCGCAGCGTGCGGCCGCGAACCCAGCATCGCACCGTTACACCCCGGCGGCCGGGCTTCCCGTGCTGCGCGAGGCCATCGCCGCGAAGACGATGGCCGACACACCTGGGCTCGACCTCGATGCGTCTATGGTTACGGTCTCCAACGGCGGCAAGCACGCCCTGTTTAACCTGTTCCTCGCGCTGATCGATCCGGGTGACGAGGTTCTGATCCCCTCCCCGTACTGGGTCAGCTACCCGGAGATGGTGCGCTTCGCGGGCGGTACCGACGTCATCGTCAAGACGGACATCTCGTCTGGCTTCCGTGCGACCGTGGCGCAGCTTGAGGCGGCCCGTACGACTCGCACAAAGGCGCTGGTGTTCGTGTCGCCGTCCAACCCAACCGGCGCTGTCTACCCGCCCGATGAGGTCGCCGCCATCGGTCGCTGGGCGGCCGCGCACGGCATCTGGGTGATCACGGACGAGATTTACCAGCACTTGGTGTACGGGGACGCGACGTTCTCGTCGCTGCCGGATGTGGCGCCCGAGGCGGCAGCCACCACCATCATCTGCAGCGGCGTGGCCAAGACGTACGCGATGACCGGTTGGCGCGTGGGCTGGACGATCGCCCCACCAGAGATCGCACAGGCGATGGCGACCCTCCAGTCACAGTCGACGTCCAACGTCAACAACGTCGCGCAGCTCGCAGCCGTCGAGGCGCTCACGGGTCCCGACGACGCTGTGCGGGCGATGCTGCTGGCATTCGACCGTCGACGGCGTATCGCAGTCGAGATGCTCGGGTCGATTCACGGCGTGCAGCTGGCCGTGCCGGAGGGCGCGTTTTACGTGTTCCCGTCGTTTGCGGGTGTGCTCGGTCGCACGATCGGGGGCGTCGAGCTGACGTCCAGCTTGGTGCTGGCTGATGTGCTGCTCGAACAGGCCAACGTGGCGTTGGTACCGGGCGAGGCGTTCGGCGCGCCCGGTTCGGCCCGCCTGTCGTACGCCCTGTCCGACGAGGATCTTGTCGAGGGCCTTACCCGCGTTCAGACGCTGCTGGCCTGACGTAGCAGCTGTGAGCGACGGGGCTCCCCGTCGTTGACGGGGCACGCAACCCGCCACACTCACCCCGGCGTGTAGGGCTGACCGCCCGCTGCCGGCACTCGGACGCGGCCCACGACCCCGGCGACGACAAGAATCGTCACGACGTACGGCGCAGTCCCGAGGATGTTGGAGTCGATCGGGACGCCGGCGATCGAGAGCTGCGTCGCCAGGGCGTCCGCGAACCCGAACAGCAGGGCAGCCGAGAACGCTCCGACCGGGTGGTATCGCCCGACCAGCACGGCCGCGAGCGCGATGAACCCGGCGCCGTTGGTCATGTCGCGTGAGAACTGCCCCGACGAGTCCAGGGTGTAGAACGCGCCACCGATCCCTGCGAAGATCGATCCGAACGCCACGGCCTGATATCGGATGCGGTGCACCGCGACGCCGACGGTGTCGGCAGCCGACGGCTTCTCTCCGACGGCCCGCAGGCGTAGCCCCCACCGGGTCTGAAACAGCACCCAGGTGCAGACTGCTACGCCGGCAAACATCATGTACACGATCACGGTCTGGCTGAACAGCAGCGGGCCCAGCACGGGGATGTCCGACAGCAGCGGCAGCTGCACGGCTTTAAAGCGCACCGGCTGGTTCAGCGTCGATGGCAGCTGTCGTACGAGGAACGCTGTTAACCCGCTCGCCAGCACCACGAGCACGACCCCCACGATGATCTGGTCCGCTTTGTAGCGGATGGTGAAAACCGCCAGAAGGAGCCCGAACAGCACCGCGCCTAGCACGGCTGCTGGAAGCCCGACCCACGGCCCGGCGACGCTGCCAACGGCTGCCGCGACCATGGCGCCCACCAGCAGCTGGCCCTCGATGGCGATGTTGATGATCCCGGACTTCTCGCACATCACGCCAGCTAGCGCACCCAGTGTCAGCGGTGCAGAGGCCTTGATAGCCGCACGCAGCATCGCAACGATGTTCACCGTCGTGTCCGTCGCGGACCATGTCAGGAACGCCAGCAAGAACACCAGCACCGAGAGCCCGAGCATGCCGACCCCACGGCCGCCGGTACCGCGCCACGCTTGCCACGCCCCGAGCGCGACGCTCACGACTCCCAGAAGCATGACGGTGCCGGTCACGGGCAGGGTCAGCAGCGGAAGGTCAACGGCAGCGTTGGGGAGCGAGAAGGCGTAGCTGGCGGTGCCAGATGCGCGGGCAAGAACGGTGAGCGAGAGCACACCGAGCACGCAGCCGAACAGGCCAAAGGCCATGTCTCGTCGGTCGGCTCTGGCGCGCCCAGGTGGCAGCAGCGTTGACGTCATGCGCCCCACCCCTTCGCGACCGTCGTGTGTGCGCCACCGTCGTCGGTGCGCAGTCGGAACAGTCCTTGTACGACCATCGGTGCAGCCATGAACAAGATCACCAGCGCCTGGATAACCACGATGAGGTCGACGGGGGTGCCGGTTCGCGCCTGCATTCGCAGCCCTCCAGCGCGTAGCGCGCCGAAGACGAGTCCGGCCGCCACGGTCCCGCCGGCACGACCTCGACCGAGCAGCGCGACCGTGATGCCGTCAAAGCCAACCCCGGCCGAGAACGTCGAGGTGACGGCTCCCTGGCCAGACGCGCCGAGCACCATCCCGGCACCGGCGAGCCCAGCGAGCCCCCCAGCCAGCGACATCGAGATCACGGTGGTGCGGGTCGCGCTCATACCGGCCACCACCGCCGCCTTTGCGTTCGCTCCGACCGCCTTGATCTGGAAACCCAGGGTGGAACGCTCGATCAGCCACCACACACCGAACGCTGCCACCAGCGCCACCACCAGCCCAAAGTCGAGCCGAATGTCGGAGCCGCTCGGGGAGGGCATGCGGGCCGTGTCTGCGACAGCTCGAGAGATCGGATCCGCTCGACCGGGAGCTTGGAACAACCGGGTGACCAACAGCGCCAGCAGCACCGGTCCCATGATGTTGTTGAGCATGATGGTCGTGATGACCTCGTGTGCGCCCGTCTTGGCTTTGAGCACGCCCGGGATCGCGCCTATCAGCCCTCCCGCCAGCAGCGCTGCGGCGAGCGCGAGCGGGAGGTGAAGCGCCAGCGGAAGTCCGGTGAAGGTGAAGCCCACCAGCCCTGCCGCTGCGCCGCCGGCTAACACCTGTCCCTCTCCCCCGATGTTGAACAGCCCGGCACGGAACGGCACCGCCACCGCGAGCCCGGTCAAGATCAGCGGGGTGGCTGTGACGAGGGTCTCTGACAGGGCCACCCTCGAGCCGAACGCGCCGCTGAAGAGGGCGCTGTACGCGCTTGTCACTGCGTCCCATGCCGCGTTGACAGAGTCCAGCGGCCGTGCGGCGACGTAGCGCAGTGCCGTGACCGTCTCTTCGTCGGCGACGGCTACGAGGAGTGCTCCGAGCACCAACGCTGTGAGCAGCGCGAGCACCGGCGTCAGCGCGCTCGGGGAGCGCAGCCGTCGGAGCAGCTGTCCGGGCGTTGTGCTGCGAGGAGACATCATGTGTGGGTCCCGTTGTCGCGGTCGCCGGCCGGTCCGACCAGCTCGTCAGGGTCGCCGCCCGCCATCAGCCGCCCGATCAGCTCCTTCGCCACTGGCATGGGGTACGGGCCTCGCAGCTGCCCCTGGTACAGCACCGCAACGCGGTCGGCGAGCGCCAGCACCTCGTCGAGCTCTGACGACACGATGAGCACGGCCGTACCACCATCGCGTTGCGCCACGATGCGGCCGTGGATGTACTCGATGCTGCCTACGTCCACGCCCCGCGTCGGTTGGTGGCAGATCAGCAGGTCGTTCTCGCGCGAGAACTCGCGCGCCACGACGACCTTCTGCTGGTTGCCGCCGGACAACGTCGACACTGCGGTGTGCACGTCTGGCGTACGGATGTCGAAGGCCTCAACCTGATCGGCGGCGTGCGCCGCGACAGCGTCGAAGCGCACCAGACCACCGCTGGCGAAGGGAGGCACGTTCCACAGGTCGAGCATGAGGTTCTCGGCGACCGTGAACTCACCCACCAAACCCTCGGTCGTACGGTCCTCTGGGACGTGCCCGACGCCGCTGCGCAGCACAGCTTGCCGGGACATCGCCGTGAGGTCGCGGCCGAGCAGCTCGACCGCCCCTGTCTCGGGTCGCTCGAGGCCCGAGATGGCTCGCACCAGCTGCGACTGACCGTTTCCTTCGACGCCAGCGATCGCGACGATCTCGCCACGATGCACTGTCAGGTCTACGTCGTGGACGCGCACCGTGCCGCTCGCGTCGATGACGCTGAGGCCGGTGACCTGCAGCACAGCCTCGCCCGGGTCGGACTGCTCCTTGTGCACGGTGAGGTCGACGGGGCGTCCGACCATCAGCTCGGCCAGCACCTCGTCGGACGTCGCGCGCGGATCTGCGGTCCCAACGATGGCGCCGCGCCGGAGCACCGAGACTCGGTCGGCCAACGCCCGGTGCTCACGCAGCTTGTGCGAGATGAACACGATCGACCTGCCCGACGCCTGCAGCCCCCGGATCGCCTCAAAGAGGTCGTCGGCCTCCTGCGGCGTCAGCACGGCAGTCGGTTCATCGAGGATGAGCAAGCTCGCGTCGCGGTACAGGGCCTTGAGGATCTCGACCCGCTGCTGCACCCCGACCGGTAGCTCCTCAACGAAGGCGTTTGGCTCGACGGGGAGACCGTATGTCACCGATAACTCCTCGACGATCGAGGACGCACGTCGACGGTCATAGCGACCGAGCGAGCGCATCGGCTCGGCTCCGAGCACGACGTTTTGCGCCACGGTGAAGTTGCCGACCAGCTGGAAGTGCTGGTGCACCATCCCGATGCCGGCGTCAATCGCGTCTCCCGGTCCGGTGAAGCTCACAGGAACGTCATCGAGGAAGATCTCTCCCTCATCGGCGTGATACAGCCCGTAGAGGATGTTCATCAGGGTGGACTTGCCGGCCCCGTTCTCTCCGAGCAGACCGTGCACCTCGCCCGGTTCGACAACAAGGTCGACACGGTCGTTGGCGATGACACCGGGGAAGCGTTTCGTGATTCCCCGCAGCTCCAACCGCACCGTCGAGGCCCTTTGTTGATGTCCGAGCACTCTAGTCAGGCCGCTCGCGTCGGCGCGACAGGGGCGACAGCTGTGTCGAGGAACCATCTCTAGATACGCGACGAAGGGCGCCCAGACGGGCGCCCTTCGTCGTTGTGCTGGTCGGACGATCAGCTGTAGTCAGCCGGGAGCACCGAGATGTCGCCGGCGATGATGCCAGCGGTCAGCTCCGCGATCTTGGATGCAAGGCTGCCGTCAAGGCTGTCGGTCGTGATGCCAACGCCCTCGTTGGCCAGCGTTCCCACGTACGGACCGCCATCAAACATGCCGTCGACCTTCAGCCTGACGGACTCGAACACTGCGATGTCCATGTTCTTCTGCACCGAGGTGAGGAAGACATCAGCGGACTGCGGGACGGTCACGCGACCGTCGGTGTCGACCCAGATGACCGAGACGCTCGATCCCGTGTCGTTGGCGTCTTCCACCGCTGCGATGGTGCCGAGTCCGACCGGACCGGCAACTGGCATGATGACGTCAGCGCCGCTGGCGATCAGCTGATCGGTCAGGTTGCGGCCGTCGTCCTGCGACTCGAAGTTGCCCGTGAACGAACCGTCGGTTCCGTCCCAGCCAAGAACCTCAACCGAGCTGCCGGTCTCTTGGTTGTGGTAGCGGACGCCAGCAAGGAAGCCGTCCATAAAGATCGTGACCGGCGGGATCGGGATGCCGCCGTACGTACCGACCTTGCCTGTCTCGGAGGTGGCTGCCGCGACGTAGCCCGCGAGGAACGCGGCCTGGTCGGTGGCGAAGTTCAGCTCGCGCACGTTCTCATACACGATGTCGCCAACGAAGTTTCCATCTGCGTCAAACTCGGCGAAGTCGACGTCGATGATCGCGAAGTCTTGGTCAGGGTTCGCCTTGGCCGCATCTTGTGTGGCGCCATCAAGCAAGAAGCCGACAGTGACGATGATGTCGCAGCCGTCAGAGATGAACTGCGCGATGTTGGGGGCGTAGTCCGCGTCAGACGTGGACTCGAGCACTGCTCCGTCGACGCCGAGCTCGGACTCGGCCTGCAGGATGCCGTCGTACGCGGTCTGGTTGAAGGACCTGTCGTCGACACCACCGGTGTCGGTGACCTGGCACGCCCGCAACGCGGCGGGCGTGTCGGTGGTCGTGGCTTCGGTCGGCGCGATTGTGTCGGGCGACGGATCCTCAGTCGATGCTGTGTCGGGCGCGGCAGAGCAGGCGGTGGCGAGCATCGCCACCGCCGCGACGGTCGAGAGAGATCGGAACATGGTTCGCATGGTGTCCTCATGAGGTGGGGTGCTCGCGACCCGGCAAAATCAGCTGCCGGGGCGTCGAGAGATGATTCTAGACATACCTACAAGCGCATAGATGGCCGACCGACGAGGCGTCGGTGTCCGTCTGTCGCGCAGTGTGCGGCCAGCTGAACGCGGGCTGTAGGTGCTTACGGGTTGGCCGACGCCGCATCGAGCTTTGCGTTGGCCTCCGCGTCAGACTTCGTGTCAGGCTCCGTGTCAGGCTCCGTGTCGACCGCTGCGTCGCCTCCGAACCGGAGGAACAGGTACCCGCCGACGCCGGCGATGATGGAGCCCGCGAAGATTCCGATCTTGGCGCTGGCCAACGTCTGCACGTTGTCGCCACCCGCAAACGCGAGCGATGCCACAAACAGGGCGACGGTGAATCCGATGCCAGCCAGCATCGACAGGCCGACGATGTGTCGCCACGTGGTGTTACGAGGCATCCGCCCGATCCCGAGCTTGATGGCGAACCATGCGAACAACGTGACCCCGACGGTCTTGCCCACGACCAGGCCGATCGCGATGCCGAGCAGCACAGGATCACTGCCGGCGCCGGCGATCGCATCGCCAGAGATGACGACTCCGGCGTTCGCGAACGCAAACAGTGGAACGATGATGAACGACGACATCGGTGCGAGTCGCAGCTCGAGCCGCGTGAGCGGCGCCAGTGACTCGCGCGACAATCGCTGCAGGTCACTGATGAGCGAGGCCACCCGCTCAAGCGTGTGGTGGTTCGCCTCGTGCAGATCATGGTCGTCGGGTAGGTACTCGTCGACCTTCGCAACCAACGGACGCGCCGTTTCGGCGAAGCTCTTGGGGTCGTAGAACGGCTTCACCGGGGTCATCAGTGCGATGATCACACCGGCGAGCGTCGCGTGCACGCCTGACTCGAGGAACCCGAGCCAGACAAGGAAGCCGACCACGAGGTACGCGGTCATCGAGCGAACGTCGAGGCGGTTCATAACGAAGATGACCACGAGGCCGGCGGCGGCGAAGACGAGCCAACCCATCGCGACCGACGAGGTGTAAACAACGGCGATCACCAAGATCGCGCCGAGGTCATCCACGATTGCGAGCGCGAGCAGGAAGAGCTTGGCGCTGACTGGCACCTTCTTGCCGAGCATCGCAACGATCCCGACCGCGAACGCGATGTCAGTCGCCATCGGGATACCCCAGCCGATGGGTGCGGTGCCTTCGGTGAAGATGAACCCGTTAAACAACAGATAGAGCCCCGCTGGGACGATCATCCCCCCGACGGCTGCGATGGCCGGGAGCGCAGCGCTACGAGGGTCACGCAGCTCTCCGACGACCAGTTCGCGCTTGATCTCGAGGCCGACCACAAAGAAGAACCCGACCATCAGCCCGTCGTTGATCCACAGCTGCAGGTTCAGGTGGTTTATGTGGGTGAAGATCCCCCAGCTCCCGAACTCGATCCCGATAGTGGTGAGGAAGAACGACTCATACCACCCGTTAAGCGAGCTGTTAGCAACGATGACGGCCGCCACTGCCGCGAGCAGCATGATGATGCCGCCGGCAGACTCGGTGCGCAGGAACCGGAGCGTCGGCTGCACGAACTGTGTCGGCACAAAACGGTGAGACTCGACCCACGAGTTCGGCGTGTGCTGCAGCGGGTCGTTCTGGTCATGGGGGTGTTCGTGCACGTTGATCTCCTACCGCCCCGACGGGCGTCTACCTACTTAACGGTCGCGCGGCCGCTCACGTGAGCGTCCGCGGACAGGTCACCCGTTTGTGACGGCTGTGACCACGCCCGTGAGCGTCTCGTCTTCGGCGATCTGTTGGGTCAGGTCGAGCCCAGCACGGCGTGCAACATCGGCACACGCGGGGTCGGGGTTCGCGACGATGGATCCGACGAGCTGCTCGGTTGCAGTCGCGGTGGCGAGCGCTTCATAGGCATCGCGGTCCACGCAGGCGTAGCTGACACCGACGGCAACTGCGACGCCAAGGGGCGCGTCGTAGCGGGCGATCGGCACCAGCATCTGCGTGCTGCTGCGACCGGATGCGGTGATGAGGTCCGGCTCCACCTCCGCGGCGTAGGACGCGAGCTCGCGCAGTCGCGCCTCGAAGGCTGGACCGTGGTCCGCCAGCGCTGCGAGCACGGCGTAGCCCTCACGTTGGGCGCTGCGGGCGTCTAACGCGAGCTGCATCCCGGTGATCTGTCGCCCCACGAGGCCGTCGGCGTCGAGAGCCACGCCGTCCGTATCGCGCGCGTCGGAGCCGTCGGTGGGGCGCAGATCTGTCGCGCCGGCAGCTTCCTCGAGCACCAGCAGCGCCTCACGCTCCAGCAGCAGCCCACGCGTCACGTCGGCGATCGCGATGCCGACGTCGGTCCGTACGACCTCCGCATCAACAAACAGCTGGCGCAGCTCGTCCTCGATGCCGTCAAGCTGTGCGCGTGCCGAGGTGAACGAGCCGACCAACCGCACGTCCGCCCCGGACGAGGCAACGAAGACCTCCGAGGGCAGCGGTTTGGGGACGCCGGACTCGAGCTCTAACAGCCGGCCCACAAGCAGGTCGTCCTCGGCTGTCACGAGCACGCCGTTGCCATCGCCACCGGACTCGGCGGCGAACGCCACGCCGAGGGCTCCTGTGAGCAGGACGGCTCCTACGAACGCGCTGATGCGCTGGTATCCAGATCGCACGCGACCTCCTGTGCTAGGTCGGACGCCACGCAGCGTCCGCTGTCCTCGTCGGCAGGTGCGCACCCGAACCTGAGCTTCGCACGCCAACCACGGCCGGCCACAGGTTGCGCAGGCGCAACATCTGCCACAGACGGTACCGACACCGATAGCCGTCGGCCCGGATGTGATCGTCCACGGCACGGCGTCAGAAACGACGCGAGGCGCCCCCATGGGAGCGCCTCGCGTCGTTTCATGACCGCGTCGTGGCTTAGTAGCGGTACGTGTCGTCCTTGTACGGGCCGTCGACCGGCACGCCGAGGTAGTCCGCCTGCTTGGGAGTGAGCACCGTCAGCTTGGCGCCAACCTTCTCCAAGTGCAGCCGTGCGACCTCCTCATCGAGGTGCTTGGGCAGCACGTAGACCTCGTCCTTGTACTCGGAGTGGTTGTTCCACAGCTCGAGCTGGGCCAGCACCTGGTTGGTGAACGAGGTAGACATCACGAAGCTGGAGTGCCCGGTCGAGCAGCCCAGGTTCAACAGACGGCCCTCCGCCAGCAGAATGATGTCACGGCCGGTCGGCATGTGAACGAGGTCCACCTGCGGCTTGATGTTGGTCCACTCGAACTCGCGGAGCGCGACCGTCTGAATCTCGGTGTCGAAGTGACCGATGTTGCCGACGATCGCCTTGTCCTTCAGGCGCGACATCATGTCGACCGTGAGGATGTCGTCGTTGCCGGTCGCTGTGATCACGATGTCCACGACGTCGATGACATCTTCCAACAGCACGACCCGGTAGCCCTCCATGGCGGCCTGCAGCGCGTTAATCGGGTCCACCTCCGTCACCGAGACGGTGGCGCCCATACCGGACAGCGCCTGCACGCAGCCCTTGCCCACGTCGCCGTAACCGCAGACGACGGCCTGCTTGCCGGCGATCATGACGTCGGTGGCACGCTTGATTCCATCGATCAGCGACTCGCGGCAGCCGTACAAGTTGTCGAACTTGGACTTGGTGACCGAGTCATTCACGTTGATCGCAGGCATCCGGAGCGTTCCGGCCTTCTGCATCTGGCGCAACGTCTTGATACCGGTTGTCGTCTCCTCGGAGACACCGATGATGTCAACCAACATCTCGGGATACTCGTTGTGTACGAGCGCGGTCAGGTCACCACCGTCGTCGAGCAGGATGTTGGGGCCCTTGCCGTCCGCGAACTTCAGGCTCTCGCGCACGCACCAGATGTACTCCTCGTCCGTCTCGCCCTTCCAGGCGAAGACGGGGGTTCCAGCATCAGCGACGGCCGCGGCCGCAGCGTCCTCCGTTGAGAAGATGTTGCACGACGACCAGCGCACCTCGGCGCCGAGGTGCTGCAGCGTCTCGATCAGCACGGCGGTCTGTGTGGTCATGTGCAGGCAGCCGGCGACGCGGGCGCCGTCCAGCGGCTTGGAGTCGCCGAACCGGTCGCGCAGCGCCATCAAGCCGGGCATCTCGTGCTCGGCGAGGGTGATCTGCATGCGACCTTCAGGGGCGAGCGAGATGTCGCGAATCTTGTGGTCGCCGGCGGTCGAGAACGTGTTCGTCACGTGGTGGGCCTCTCGTGTTTGTGGTCGGGGTCGTGTCGAACAGACATCGCCCCGTGGGCTTCGGCGACCCGGTCGCTGGCGCCACCGAGCCCGGTGTGCGCGCGAGCGAGCCGCGCGAGGCGAGCGACCCCAAATGGTGGGTCGACGGGCGCGTACGCACCGGGGCCGGGCTCGGCCTCCTCTACAGGTCACAGTCTGCCGTGCCGCGCGACCTGTTGCACTCCGTTCGGCGCGGGGCGGACGTTGGATTGGCGCCGTAAGCCCTGAACGGTGCCCGAGGGACCGTTAAGAGGCCGATGGCCGCCTGCGCGCGAGACGCGCCACTGGTTGTCGATCGGTCGAGAGCAGGACAGGTGCGTCGCGGTGCTTCTCGAGCAGCTTGAGGTACGCCCGCCGCGGTAGCAGCTGCGCACCCATAGAGCGCAGATGCTCAGTCTCGATCTGGGCGTCGAGCCACGCGCCGCCTGCGACCTCCATGCGCTCGCACAGCTCGACGAGGGCGACCTTGGACGCGTCCGTGGCTTGATGGAACATTGATTCGCCTGTGAAGACACCACCAAGCTGGACGCCGTACAGCCCACCTACGAGCTGGTCGCCGTCCCAGACCTCGACGCTGTGCGCCCATCCGAGCGCATGGAGCCTGGCGAACGCCTCGCGCATGCTGTCCGTGATCCACGTGCCGGTTTCGCGATCCGTAGCGCAGCCGTGCATCACCTCTTGGAAGGCTGTGTCGACGGTGGTCGTCCAGCCGCAGCCACGCATCCGCCGCGCAAGAGACCGCGAGACGTGGATGGCGTGTACGTCGATCAAGGCGCGTGGGTCCGGGCTAAACCACGGCAGGGGCATGTCGTCGTGTGGCCATGGGAAGACGCCGTGCCGGTAGGCCTCCACGAGCGTCGCCGGCTCGAGGTCTGCCCCAACCCCCACGATGCCGTCCTCGTCCGCCCGTCGTGGATCAGGCAGCATCCAGCGGCTCAGGCCGACAGGGGCCGGCGGTCTGGTCGTCGACACGTATGACTCCCTCTGCCCCAGTGGTGGGCTCGGTGGTGCGCTCAGTGGTGGGGCTCTGCTATGCCGAGGTCCTCGCGCGCCACGACAGGCGCCCTGCACCGTAGCCCTGCGGTCGGACATCTAGCCTGTCCGTATCGACCGTCCATTCACATCGGAGCACGGATGCGCCTTCACCTCGTCGACGGCACGTACGAGCTGTTCCGCGCCCATTTCTCGAGGGGACCTAGTCGCAGCGCTCCGGACGGGCGCGACGTGAAAGCAGCCGTCGGGACCGTGCGTCAGGTGATGGCGCTGCTTGACGACGCCAACGAGGAGTGCACGCACGTGGCGGTTGCGTTCGACAACCCCATCGAGTCCTTCCGTAACCGGCTGTTTACGGGTTACAAGGATGGGTCTGGGACAGATCCATCCTTGCTGGCCCAGTTCGACCTGGTCGAGGCAGGCATCCGAGCGCTCGGTGTGACGGTCTGGTCGATGGCAGATGTCGAGGCGGACGATGCCATGGCGAGCGCCGCTGTCCGGTTCGCCGCTGATGTCGACCAGGTTCGCATCCTGACCCCAGACAAAGACCTCGGGCAGGTCGTTGATGGCGAGCGCATCGTGCAGATCGACCGTGCTCGGGACCGCTGTTACGACGCGGCGGGCGTCGAGGCACGGCTGGGCGTGCCCCCGAGCGCGGTCGTGGACCACCTCGCGTTAGTGGGCGACGCAGCTGATGGGATCCCAGGCGTGCCAGGTATCGGGGCGAAGACCTCAGCGCTGCTGCTGCAGCGGTACTCCAGCATCGCATCGATCCCCTCTGACCACGAGGCATGGGATATCACAGTGCGAGGTGCCGCACGTATCGCCGAGGTGTTGCGAACCCATACCGCCGAGATCGCGTTGTGGCGCACCCTTGCGACGCTCGTGACAGACGTCGAGCTGGGGTGTGAGCTTGCACAGCTGCGCTGGGATGGTGTCGATCGCCCCGCGCTGGACGCATGGGCGGACACGGTCGGATCAGGAACCGTGGCCGGTTGGCGCCGCTGAAGCGGCCAGCGCTCCCGGGTCCAGCCGTCCCGCCGTCGTAGGCTCCGGCGACCTCCCACCCCACGACGAGCGGTCCCGCAGTGCCCACGGACTCACGGCGCGCGTCCGCGCTTGTGTCGGCCGGGATCTTGCTGTCGCGGCTAGCGGGTCTGGTTCGAGAAACAGTGGTAGGTCACTTCCTTGGCCGGTCGCTGGCGGCCAACGCCTTCGCATACGCCCTACGGATCCCAAACATCCTGCAGAACCTGCTCGGGGAAGGGGTGCTTTCAGCCTCGTTTATCCCGGTCCACGTTCGTCTGCTGGATGCGGGCGAGGAGGATGAGGCCCGGCAGCTGGCAGGCACCGTTCTCGGCCTGCTGGCGGTGGTCTCGGGCGGAGCCGCCGTGCTGTTGGTGGCGCTTGCGGGACCGATCTCGCGGCTGCTGGTGCTCGGAGGCTCCGCCGAGCTGCAAGCGCTGGTTGCGTCACTGCTGCGGATCGTCGCGCCGGGCTTGGCCTTGCTGGTTCTGTCCGCGTGGTGTCTCGGGATCCTCAACAGTCACCGACAGTTCTTCCTGTCATATGTCGCGCCGGTCGCCTGGAACCTGGCCCAGATCGTGGCGGTCGCGAGCGTCGGTGCCGTGCTGCTTGACGGGGTCCCGATCGCAACGCTGTCCGAGCTACAGCTGAACGAGGTCGCGCCGCAGCTGGCCCGGGCGCTGGCATGGGGCACGCTGGCCGGTGGGGCTTTGCAGCTCGCGGTGCAGCTGCCACACGTCCGCCGCCTAAACGGCGGCGTGCGTCCTCGACTCTCTCCGGTTACCCCGCACGTGCGAGAGGTGCTGCGGGCGTTCACGCCAGTTGTCACCGGACGCGGGGTGGTGCAGCTGGCGACGTTCGTCGATCTGATGCTGGCGTCCGTGCTGGCGGGTGCGGCGCTCGTCACAGTGCAGAAGGCCCTGATCTTCGCGTTGCTGCCGGTGTCGCTGTTCGGGATGTCCGTGGCGGCAGCCGAGCTGCCAGACCTCTCGACAGCACGCCGCGACGACCGGGTCACGCTCGCCCGCCGAATCGATGCCGGTCTCGGTCGGATCGCGTTTTATGTGGCGCCGACTGCTGTCGGGTTCGTGGTCGTCGGTGAGCTCATCGTGGGCATGGTTTATCTCACCGGGCAGTTCGGCCCCGATGACGTGCGGATCGTGGCGGTCGTGCTCGCGGGGGCGTCGTTCGGGCTGCTTGCCACGACCTCGTCACGGCTGCTGCAGTCGGTGTTGTACGGCAGCGGAAACGCCCGAGGCCCAGCCCGTATCGCCATCGTACGGGTCGTGCTCGCCGCGCTTCTGGGGCTCGTGCTGATGTTCCAGCTGGACCGACTTGTGCTTGTCGGCGACGGGGTGGCGATGATGGGCGACGCCCAGCTGCCGGCCTTCGGTCCGTTGCCAACGCTGCAGCGCTCCGACGGCCTGCTGCACCTCGGAGCGCTCGGGCTGACGTTGGCGTCATCGATCGCGGCGCTCGTCGAGTACGCCCTCCTTCGGACGTTGGTCGATGCCAGCGTCGGCACCAGGGTGCGCGTCGGTGGACCACAGCGTGTGCAGATCGCTGCCGCAGCGATCGCAGCTGCCGGAGCTGCGATGCTGGTGCGCCCGTGGCTGGGAGAGCTTCCGGTTCGGGTCGCAGGGCTTGCGGCCGTCGCCACCGTTGGCGTCGTGCACATCTCCGTTGCGACAGCGCTGGGTGTCGACGAGGCCCGTGCGCTGCTGGCTTCGGTGCGCCGAGTCCTACGTCGCGGACGCTGACGCGGGCACCCGGTGTCGGGGCATCAGCCGTCGCCGAGATCGCCGAGGTCGCCGAGGCCGTCGTGTGCGGCGGCCACCGGGTCGATCTGCTCTAACAGCTGCATCTGGAAGAACGCGAGCACGTCCATGGTGTCCAGCAGCATGTGCGTGTCGTGGTCCTCGTCGTCCACGAGCTGCCGTAGCTCGACGGCGGTTGCGCCCACGCGTGCTCCAAGCGCGAGCCGGACGTCGTTGAGGACGGCCAGCATCACGCCGGGTTCGTCGTCGCGCAACGGAACTGTGACGCGACCACGGCGGGTCAGCGTGCCGTTGGAGATGATGGTGAGCAGCCGCTGGATCGCTTGGTGCCGACGCAGCAGCAGGTCCCCTGCCATCAGCAGGCGCAGCTCCGCGTCCGCGTCGTCGTCGTCATCGATCATGCGCGGGAACAGGCGCTGCACCACCGGGTCATCGGTAGGGCCGTCGATGGCAGTGTTGAGCTGTTCGAGCAGCTCGATCAGCATCTGATGATGGCCCTGCGCCAGCGTCCATGTCAGACCCGAGCGTGTGCGTCGGATGGCGCTCACGCCCCGCGCCGCATCGTGGCCTGCAGCCCGTGCGCATGCAGCTTCTGTACGTACAGCTGTGCCTGGGTGCGAGGCTCAGACGCGACCAGCGACTTGCCGTCGGTGTGGACCTCCAGCATCAAGCGGTGCGCCTCGTGCTCATCTACCCCCAGAACCTTGCGCAGCACATGCACGACGTACGCCATCAGGTTGACCGGGTCATCCCACACGATCACCTCGTACGGGTGATCGTGGTCCGCCAGCTCGTCGGTGTCGGTGCGCTCATCGATGTCCGGGCTTCCGGCGGCCAGACGTGTGGCGGTGGCGAGCCGTCCGGACATGCCGACACCCCCCGACCCGGCCCCGTAGGGCGCGTCGAGGGGTGCCTGCGAGGCGGTCATCTCAGCGACGGCGACGGCGCGCAGCGCGGCGCGCGCGGTCGAGGTCCTCGAGCGCGTCCCAGCTCGGCGGCTGGGTCATGGTGCGGCCGACCGGGTTCGAGGCCGGAGCCTTCTTGGTGATCGTTACGAGGGTTGCACGGCGGTCACGGGGCGTCTCGCCGTCGCTGACCTCGTACTCAACCTCATCACCGCTGCCGGCGACGCCGTCGACGAGTTCGGTGGAGAAAAGAACCTCAGCACCGTCCTCACCAGTGATGCGACCGAAGTTGCGATCGGAGTGGACAACCTTGACGTGGCCGGTGGGCATGGGCGGGAACCTCGTACGTGTGGGATGGTCAGCGGCGGGATGCGGCTGTCCAGCGGGGGTGCCACCCGGCGCGCAGCCTCGGTGGCGGCGTCCGTGACGCCGTGCGGTCAGTCAGCGTACCCACCGCGAGGTCCGCGGCCACCACGTGGTGCGCTTGTGGCACGCGCAGCGCTCCAAGACGGGCCGCAGCAGCGGGCTGAAAGGTCATCCTTGGGCCGCTGCGAAGGCGCGAGCGGCCTCCTCCACATCCTCGAAGTCGCCAACCGCGAGGGCCGCGATCGGGGTCCGATCATCCAACCGACGCAGGGCTGAGGTGAACCACCGCGCGGCCCGCTCCTCGTCGACCCAGCCTTGCAGCAGCCGTAGCACGTCGAGCGCCGCGAGCATCGGAGTGCGCTCGTCGTCGACGTCAGGGCGGGCCAGAAGCGGATCGACCTGCGCATCGCCCAAGATCTCGCGCAGCTCTGCTTCGTCATCGAGTGGTTCGTCGCGGTACATCGTCGCCTCCTAGGCGCCTGTGTCACATCGCTGCGTGCGCGTAGCAGTACCCGCACCACCCTGCCTGGAGAGGCGGGGCAGGTACGGCTTCACGCTCGCAGCGCCGTGTGGGCTGCGTCGCACGCATCGATGTGCTCCTGCGCTGCCTCCATCTTGTGCGGCAGTCGGTGTTTCTCGTCCGCAAGCACTCGACGGCGCAGCTCAAGTGCTTCGTTCAGCGCGTCGTCCGTGTGACGCAGCGTGCGCCGTAGGCGATGGTCGACAGCCTCGTCAAGCGACTGGCCAGCGCTGATGAACGCATCGATGCGCGTGCGCTCGGCGGTGATGTACTCCTCGAACCGTTGCAGGTTGGTGAGCCCTTCGCGGGCGCGCAGCAGCGCGAAGTACGCAGCTTGCTCGTCGTCGGTACCGGCCATCGTCAACCTTCCTCGACGCGTCGACGTAGGCCTTGGAGCCCTGTGTCGACGATGATGCGGGCTGCGCGACGCTGCAGGAACGACGGCAAGGGCATGGCGAGCGCCGCCTCGAGCGCGTACTCGACATGGGTCCCGTCGTCGGTCGCGGTGAGCACATACTCGCCGTCAAGCTGGTGCAGCAGCTCCCCCTCAACCAAGCTCCAACGGACCCGGTCTGGGCGCTGATGCTGGTACCGCAGCGTGTAGTTCACCATCGCGATCCGTGCATCTACGCGGAACGAGGCAAGCAGCGGTAGGCCGTCGGGATCAGACTCGAGCACCTCGGTGCGCTCGACGTCTTCGGCCCACTCGGGATAGCGCGGCAGGTCCGCGATTACGTCGTAGACCGCCGATAGATCGGCGGCGATCACGGTGTCGCCTGACACACGCTGGCCCATCACAGCTCCAGGTCGTGGGGACTGTCCGAGGCTAGCCACTGAGTCAGGACGTCTCGTCCGGTGGCGGTGGCAGGGAAGGCGCCGCCACGACTGTGGTCGCAGCCGCCACGTCGCGTTCGACCAACGGCGGTAGATCTGCGTCGCGCGCCGCCACCTCGAAGCGAAGCCGGTCGACGCCCTCCTCCAGCGCGCGCATGCGCTCCACGTCGCGACGCAGCGAACGGCGCAACGACGCCAGCTCAAGCACCGAGTCGCCAAGCACCTGGGACGGGTCCTCCCCCACCCACGCGGGGCACACCGCGCGCTGGTCACACCAGTCGCACAGCCGCATCGGAGTCGC
Source organism: Nitriliruptoraceae bacterium (assembly GCA_047610595.1). Classification (GTDB taxonomy): domain Bacteria; phylum Actinomycetota; class Nitriliruptoria; order Nitriliruptorales; family Nitriliruptoraceae; genus JBFGFG01. The sequence continues at coordinate 21,022 of JBLFZR010000004.1, forward strand.
CTCGAACTGCTGCGCCTTGACCGCTGCAGCCGTCTCGGCGACCGCGCGCCGCGCGGCATCGAGGTCGATATCGCCGATAGGAACCTGAATCTCGACGCCTGGCACCACGAAGTCGAGCGCGACCGACACCGGCAGCTCGCCGTACAGGTGCTCGCAGGCCAACGCGTAGATCGCCAGCTGCAGCGATCCCGCAACCCGGCTGCGGTCCTTGACCCGCTTGTTTGTCTTGTAGTCCACGATACGCAGCGAACCGTCCTCGTCGCTGTCGACGCGGTCGATTGATCCCACGACGACGGCGTCCTCGAACGGCAGCTCGAACCAGGCCTCGGTCGCGACTGGGAGGCGGTAGCTGCCGGTCACCTTGCGGTGGTAGCGCCGCAGAACGTCTTGGCCTTGGCGGTAGTACTGCATCTGCGCTTCACGCGACAGCTCGCCGAAGCCGGACGAGTCCCATGACTCGTACAGCATGTCGACCAGCTCGTCCTCGCTTGGTTCGACCGGCAGCTTGCGGTCGTAGAACCGCTCGAGCGCGTCGTGAATCGAGCTCCCGAACGAGAGCGCCGGCGCCGGCTTCCCTGGAAGCCGGTCGATGTAGCGGTATCGGAACTGCCGCGGGCAGGTCCGATAGGTGTCGATGCGGCTAAACGACAGCCGCACCCGTCCCTGGGCATCGATCAGCGGAGGGCGTCCCGGCTCGAACTCGGCCGGCACGTCCACAAGAATGGGGTTGCCGTGCTCGTCGACGGGGTCGCCCGCGTCCGTCAGGTCGTCGGTCATGACGCGCGCCTCCATATGGGTCGGTACCTCAGTCGTGCGAGCTGGTCGATGCCCGCTGGTGTGTGACCGGGGTGGTGCATGCCGCGAGCCTACGACCGGTCTGCGACGCCGAGGCGGATGCAGCTCAGATGGCGGTCGACGAGGGCGGTGTCAGCTGGCCACCAGCGCGAGCGCCGCGTCATGCAGCAGGCCGTTGGTCGACAGTGCGTGGCCACCGTCACTGGTCTCGGAGCCATCCAGCGCCGTACAACGGCCGCCAGCAGCGAGGACGATCGCGCGGACCGCCACGAGGTCCCAGACCGACAATGACGCCTCAGCGGCCAGCTCCACCGCGCCGCTTGCGACGAGGCAGTGGCTCCAGAAGTCTCCGTAGCTGCGGACGCGGCGGGTGGCATCGATCAGTTGCGCGACCGCATCCCAGCGATCTTCCGTCCGCCAGCAGTCCAGATCACCAAATGTGACCTCGGCGTGCTGCAGCTCCGGGACGGTGCTGACCTGGATCGCCATCCCGTCCAACGTCGCCCCGTGTCCCACCACGCCGTCCCATCGATGGCCGAGCGCAGGCGCGCTCACGACGCCGAGCCGGTCCTCGCCGGCGACCCGTAGGCCGATGAGGGTCGCCCAGACGTTGGTGCCGCGCACGAAGCCGGCGGTGCCATCAATCGGGTCGATGACCCACGTGGGCGCAGACGGATCCCCTGTGAGCCCGTCCTCTTCCCCGAGCACCGCGTGCTCGGGAAAACGTGCTGCGATGGCCGCACGGATCGCACGCTCGACCTCATGGTCGATCGCTGTCACCCAGCTGCCGTCGGGCTTCGTTGCAGCCACGTCACGGCCGTGCAGCCCAGCGGCGGGCAGCGTGATCGCATCGGCGAGGTCCGCGAGCTCGTGCGCGAACGCACGCTCCAGCGCCAGCGCCGGCTGGATCACAGCTTGAAGCCGAGGCCCGCGGGCACGGTCTCAAAGCGCAGCAGGATGTCGTTGGGCTGCACAGTCAAGATGACCTCCTCGCGCGGAACCCACAGCGGGACACACGGTCCCTGGCCTGCATGGCCCATGAGGCAGATCTGCAGCGTGCCGTCCTCGCTGAGGCCGATGAGTTGGCGCGCGAAGCTGAGCAGCTCGTGCGGCTTGGCTGTCCCTGCCCGCTTGCGGTTGTAAATCTGCGCCCACTTGGCCTCAGACTTGCCGTAGTTCGCGACAACCTGACCCGGCACGAGGGTGACCAGCGACTTGGCCGACTTCAGCCGAACAAGTCCCTCGTCGCCCTTGGACGTCTTGCCGAGCCGAATAGCGGCGTCCGGGAGACCAAGCGTGGCCGGCAGGTCCGTCAGCTCGAAGTTTCCAGCCGCCTGCGCCGCCTTCTGGCGCTCGATGGGGATCTCGACCTCAATCTTGGTGGCCACGTCTGTGTCTCCGTGCTGGTGCGTGCGCGAGCTGAGGGCGCTGGGAAGAGGGAGCCTAACGGCTAGCGCCCAACCGGCAGTTTCCGGTGGGCTGGTCCGGACGGGCGCAAGCGCCCCGGACAGGCCTGTACCCCCGACGGGATTCGAACCCGCGTGACCGGCGTGAAAGGCCGGCATCCTGGACCGCTGGACGACAGGGGTGAGCGTCGCCGACTTGCGGTGACGCGCGGCCTCGGAGGCTATCGGGGCGAGACGGGTACTCGGGTCACGTGCAGCGGTTCGGGTTCTCAGCTTCGGCCGATGGCCTTGATCGAGCGGGGGTTTCGCGGGTTGCCTCGGACGCGATGGGGCAGGCAGCGGACGGCCCAAACCAGCACGCGTGCCATGGCCTCAAACACGATTCCTCGGCTGATCTTGGACTGGCCCGCCACACGCTCGATGAAGATGATCGGGGCTTCGTCAATGTGAAAACCGGCCAACCATGTCTGCAGCGCCGTCTCCAGCTGGAAGCTGTAGCCGTCCGAGCGCAGCTCGCGCAGGCCGATCTCTTCTAGCACCTCTCTGCGGAACGCACGGAAGCCGCTTGTGGCGTCGCGCACCGGCAGACCGGTCATCAGCCGCACGTACACGTTCCCGCCGTAGGACAACAGCCGCCGGTGCCACGGCCAGTTCTGCACGCCACCGCCCGTGATGTACCGGCTGCCGATCACAAGATCCGCATGTTGCGCGCGTTCGATCAGCGTCGGGATGACTGCCGGGTCATGGCTGAGGTCGGCGTCCATCTCGATTAGCAGCTCATAGCCCTCGTCCATGCCGAGCCCGAGTCCGTGCCTGTAGGCCGGACCAAGGCCGTTCTTGGAGGCGCGATGGATCACGCGTAGCCGTGGCTCGTGCTCGGCAAGCTGGTCCGCCCGCACGCCGGTGCCGTCGGGAGAGCCATCGTCGACCACGAGCAGGTCGATGGCAGGATGCGCGAGCGTGCGTTCCACGACCGCGTCGATGTTCTCGCGCTCGTTGTATGTCGGGACGACTACTAGAACCCTCATGATGCGGCCTTTGGGGTGCGAGTGCGCCTTCGCTCCAGCAGCGGTCCCAGCGCGGTGAGCGCGAGGGCAGCAGACGTTAACAGCATAGAGAACGGGCGGGCGATGACAGCTGCGGGGGTGCGGCCGGTCACGATGGGAACGGTGGCTCGTATCGTGGCAACCTCGAACACGGGCGCGAGCTCGGTGATGTCACCGTTCGGCGTGATGATCGCCGAGGTCCCTGAGATGGCTGCATGGATCACGGTGCGGCCGGTTTCGACCGCCCGGAGGCGGGACTGGTTGACGTGTTGCGCGGACTCGGCCCCGCGACCGAATGAGGCATCGTTGGTTCCGGCGACCACCAAGCCAGCGTCACCGTCGTTGACGGCGGCGTGCACCAGCGGAGCGAACAGGGTCTCGAAGCAGATAACAGCGGCGATCTTGATCTCCCCCACGGTCAGCGTGACGGGACCTGTGCCCGCGATCGCATCGCGGGGCACCCGACGCAACGGCGGGAATCCACCAAGCAGCGAACGCCACGGGACGTACTCGCCGAACGGGACTACCTGCTGTTTGTCGTACGCGTCGCCAAGAACGCCGTCGGCACCCACCACGACCAAGCTGTTACGGAACGTTCCAGCGCCGTCTCCCGCTCGAATGACGCCGGTCAGCAACCGTCCGTCGGCGGCGGCGGCGGCGCGTTGCAGGGCGGGGAGCAGATCGGCGCCTGCGTTCGTGCTCGGGTCGCGGTCGAGCGCGTTCTCGGCCCACACCGTCAGGTCGGGCACCGGCCCATCAGCGATGGCTGCGACGGTCGCATCCGCGTGTGCGTTCGCGATTCGCTGGTCCTCCGCGTCGCCGACGAAGGTCTGAGCACCGTCGTTGCCCTGCACGACGAGGACGTCAACAAGCTGGATCGTGGGCGGCAGCTCGGCCGTGATCAGGGTGCCGAGGGCTCCGATCGCGACGGCCCCGATCATCGTCGGGCGCACGACATCGAGCACCGCGACCATGCGCGCGGCCACTGGTACGACGGTCGGCCCGCTGGGTAGCTCCTCGTCAGAGCGCCACACCGGGACCGCGTGGACCACAGTGACCCATACGAAGGCGCCAAGGGACGCGGTCAACAGCGTGAGACCATCGGCACCTAGCACGCGAGCGACCGTGAGCATCCACGAGGCATCGGTGTGCGCAGTGGCCAGATCGCCCCATCCGAAACCTGTCAACGGCAGCCGGGCGCGGAGCACCTCCATCCCGGTCCAGATGACCGGACCGATGACAGCCACGCTGCGGCCGGTGGTCCATCGACGTACAGCACCTGTCGCCGCCGCCACCCACGCCGCCTGCGTGGATGCCAGCAGCAGCCAGCCAAAGGTCGTAGCGGGTGCTGCGATCCACCGGAGCATCGGTAGGAACGCGGCCATCCCGAGCAAGAACCCAAAACCGAGTGTCCAGCCCAGGCCCCAAGCGCGCGTCAGATGGGCGACTGTGAGCCAGCCAGGCACCACAAGAAATATCAACCACCAGATGGATGGTCCGGGGTGGGCGCTTGCCCAGGCCAACCCGGTCGCGATCGAGGTCAGCGTGAGAAGCAGGAGCTGTCGCCGTAGGTCGCCTTGGGCTGGCAGGGACGGACCCTCCTGCGCGTCCTCACGGGCGGTGTGTGCGTTGCGATCGGTCACACGCAGTCGCGGCAGAGCTGCTCATCGGCGTCGGCAAGCGCGCTGCTGCGCTTGGCCATATGACAGGACCGGCAGATGAACTCACCATCGCGGACACCGTCATCGGGCTCGTCGCCGTCATCGCCTTCGTCCTCCGCGCCCAGCTGGTCGAGGATTGCGAGGTCGACCACGGGATCGTCACCGAGCTCGTCGTCACCGTCCTCGGAGGCGTCGAGGCTGAGGCCTGACTCCTGGTTCGCGTCGTCGTCTTCTTCTTCGTCGTCGTCGTCAACCGCCGACTCGACGGCGTCGTTCGCGTCGTCCGCGTCGTTCGCGTCGTCGGCGTCGTCGCCGAGGAACGCGTCGCCCGCGTCGCCGGGGTCGATCTCGTCTTCCGCGTCGAGGGAGGCCTCGTCATCGATGATGTCGTCCACGTCGTCGGTCATCAGGACCCTGCCTGCGGTGCGTCGGGTGCCAGCATGCCTGCTGGACGTGGCGGAAGGTATCCGCGACGGACGATAAACGCGGACGATGTGACGGCAGATCGTCGCGTCGCGGTGGGCCCGCGCACAGCAAGACCCCGAGCCGAAGCCCGGGGTCGATTGCGTGTGAGAGATGTTGCCGTTGGGGCCGCGGACGGCGGGCGGTCGTGCTGCGTCCACGTTGTCTACTAAGCGTCGCTCTCACCGTGCGGTTGTTGGCATCCCGTGCCGTCGGCCCCCGAAGAGTCGACGCCGCCCCCGGAGGAAAACGTCCGCGCCCCAGATGCTTACGCGGCGTGCGCGTCACGTCAAGACGAGGAACGAAGCTGCGGGAACCGCCGCAGGATGGATTCAGCACCGGTGCATCGCGTTCTCGCAGGTCACGCGCGTCCTTCGTGAATCGTCGCGAGATGCGGCATCGTCTCCGCGGCGTGCGGAATCCCGTGCGTCACCCGCCCACGTAGAACCGTAAGCGCACACTTCGCCCCTCGGGGGTCATCCGCTCGGAACGGGTCGCCCTCCCACACGGCAAGGTCGGCGCGCATCCCGGCACGCAAGGTGCCCACAGCGCGTTCTTGTCGGGCGGCTGTGCGCCCACCTAGCGTGTGTGCCGAGATTGCTTCGAGTCGTGTCATAGCGTGCTCGGGGTGGCGCCTGTGCTGGGCCGCGTACACCGTCCCCCATGGGTCCATCGGGGTCACGTTCGAATCGCTTCCGAACGCAAGGTCGATGCCACGGTCGGCGAGCGCGCGGTAGGGATTCGTCCACGCTGCGCGCTCGACACCTAGGCGTCGGTCGTACAGGCCCTCGTCGTTGCCCCACATCGTTTCGAAGGCGGGTTGCACCGATAGCACCAGCCCGAGCATCGCGACAGCGTCGTACAGATCTGGCGGCAGCACCTCTGCGTGCTCGATGCGGTGATGCAGACGGTGGACCGCACCGTCGAGGTGTGCGGGAAGCCGGTCTTCAACCTGCTGCCAGCATCGGACAGCCTGCCGAACCGCACCGTCGCCGATGGCATGGACGGCGACCTGCAGGCCGCGCATCGTCGCCTCGGTGAACAGGTCGCGCAGCGTTGCGTCGTCAAACTCGAGATGCCCCCGGTGCCCTCGGTCGGCGTACTCGGCGTCTAAAGCGGCTGTGTGGGCGCCGAGGGAGCCGTCGAGGTACAGATCGCCGCCGATGTGTGTGAGCTCGCGTTCGGCTGCGAAGCTGAGGTCGATACCGGACCAGTACGGCACGATCTCGAGCGGCCATGCCCCCTGATGCCACGCGTCGAAGTCCGCGGCACCGAACAGGTCCGGACCGTTCATCTCGTGCGCAGACACGATGCCGAGCGAGGCGGCGTGGCGCGCGACCCGCTCCCTGGCGTCGGACAGCTCGCTCTCGGACAGTGCGCCGACAGCCCAACGCCGCGCGATCTTGTTGGCTTCCAGCTTCAGGACGCCCGTGGGCTCGCCGGTGGCATCACGCTCGAGCCCGGGCGCGCGGGCCAGCGGCGCTGATGTCAGAGTGCGTCGGTCGACCACCGACGAGTGGCCGTCGATGCGTGACAAGACGACGGTGCGACCGTCGGCCGCTGCGGTCAGCTCGTCGGGAGTTGGGAGGCGGTCGAGATCTGCGTCCCAGCCATGCCCCCACACGACACGACCGGGGGTGGCCGCGGCGGTGGTGCGTACCAGCCGCAGAAGGTCATCGACGCGGAAGGTGTCACGCAGGTCGATGCCGTTCAGCGTGAGCCCCGTGGCCGTGAGGTGGACGTGGGCGTCGACGAAACCGGGACCGATGGTGCATCCGTCAAGGTCAATGCGCGTGCCGTGCGGCGGTGCCTGGCTGGGTTCGTTGCCCACCCATACGACCCTTTTGCCGCGTACCAGCAGCGCGCGGCCGCCATGGCGGCCGTGTCCGAGCGTGATGATCCGATCGGCCACGAGCAGCGCACCACGCGCGCTCGAGTCGACGATCTCGACATCGGCAGGATCAAGACCCACCGGCGCCTCCTTGACCCAGCTTGGCGGACGCCGGAAGGGTTGCAGATGTCGCGTCTAAACGCCCGCAGGTCATGCGCTCACCATGCCTTGGCTCACGCCGCTATGCATCATGACAGCCATAAATGCTGCCACCAGCAGCATCGCGGCGACGATAGCTCTGCCTCGCGAGGTGGGTCGGCCTTTGATCTCGTCGTACATCAGCTGCGACGTCGTCACCACTGCTGCGAGCCCGAGGAACAACGACAACAGAAGAAAGAACAGGGCAGCACCGAGCTGACCATCGTCCCCCGCGCTTGCGACGAAGGACAGGACGAGCGAGGCCGCGAAGCCGCCCAGCACGAGACGCTTGGGCCAGCGAAGCCGCGCACGGTTGTGCGCGAGCCGAAACACGCCCTCGTCGGCGGCTTCGGCATCGAACTTCGGGAGGTCGTGGTCGTCCTGTGCGTGGTCGGTCACCGGCCGCTCGCCAACCGGCGACCGATGACCATGCGTTGAATCTGGTTGGTGCCCTCGAAGATCTGAAGCACCTTCGCCTCGCGCATGTATCGCTCAGCTGGGAAGTCCTTGGTGTAGCCCACGCCGCCCAGCACCTGGACTGCGTCTGTTGTCACCTGCATGGCGGTGTCGGTGCAGAACAGCTTGGCCATCGAGCTCACCTTGCTGACGTCGAAGCCGGCGTCCATTCGGCTGGCCGCATCCTTGTACAGCGCACGCGCAGCCTCGAGCTGGGTCGCCATATCGGCAAGCAGGAACTGCAGCCCCTGGAACTCGATGATCGGCTTGCCGAACTGCTCACGCTGGCGGGCGTACGAGATCGCGGCGTCCAAGGCGGCTTGGGCCAGCCCGACCGCGAGCGCCGCGATGCCGAGCCGTCCGGTATCAAGGCCGGCCATCGCTGTCGAGAAGCCCTGTCCTTGGACGCCGCCGAGCAGTCGGTCGCCGTCGACAAGTGCGTCGGTGAACGTCATCTGCGCCGTGGGTGAGCCACGCAGCCCCATCTTGTCCTCATGCTTGGCGACAGCCAGGCCCTGCTGGTCTGCGTCGATGGCAAACGCCGAGATGCCGCCGGCGCCCGTCCCGCCGGTTCGCGCGAACACGATGTGCGTCTTCGCGTGCCCGCCATGGGTCACCCACGCCTTCGTTCCGTTCAGCAGGTACGCGCCGCCGCGCTGCTCGGCCCGACACATCAGCGACGCGGCATCCGAGCCGCTGTCGGGCTCCGAGAGACAGAACGCGCCTAACGATGCACCGCTGACCATGTCCGGCAGCAATCGCGCAGCCTGATCACCATCCGCCGAGTGCAAGATCGCCTTCATCACCAGCGTGTGGACGCTCACTGCGAGCGCAAGGCTCGCATGGCCGCGGGCCAGCTCTTCAAGCACCAACAGGTACGTCCGGTACGGCAGCGCGCTGCCACCGACCGACTCTGGCATCGCGAGCCCGAGCAGATCCATCTGTCCGAGCTGGTTGAAAGTGGCACGCGGGAACGTGTCAGTCGATTCGTAGCCGTGGGCTGCGGGGGCGACCTCCTTATCAACGAAGCCGGAGACGACCGTCATGAGGTCGCGTTCGAGATCCGAGAGGGTGTGCACGGTGTGGCTCCGGGTCTTCAGGTGGTGGCGCCGGCGGCCAGGGCCGGACGGTTCATAAGGATGCGGCGCGGGCGATAGCCCAGCGCCTCGAGGAACGACTGTCCCGTGGTGTTGTCCGCGGCCACCGATATCTCGACCACGGGCACGCGGGTGTTTTCGGCCCAGTGTTGGACCGCGAGAATCAGCGCTTCCCCGACGCCTCGGCGGCGGGCCGCGCTGACGACGTACACAGGACCGACAACGCAGCCGGTTGGTCGCAACGTTCCGGCGGTGTAGCCGATGGGGCTGCCATCGACGTCCTCGGCGATCCAGAAGATGCCGCCTTGCGGCAGCGGCGCGTCGTACGGCTGGCCGTCGGGCGCCTCGGCCGCAGCCTCACGGGCGTACGCCTCGGCAAGCGGGCGTATCTCTTCGATGCGGGCTCGACGGACCCGCGTGCCGGTGGCGGCGGCCGGTGGCGGGCCGCTCACTGCGGCACCTCGACAAGGGTCCGAGGCTGATGGTTGCACAACGCAACACCGTCGTCGGTCACCACCACGATGTCCTCGATTCGGGCCCCGTGGACGCCTTCGACATAGATTCCTGGCTCGATCGAGAACGCCATCCCCGGCTGGACCGGCAGCGTGTTACCGCCGACGATCCACGGTTCCTCGTGCTCCTCGACCCCGATGCCATGACCCGTCCGGTGCAGGAACTGGGGGCCGTAGCCGGCGTCCACGATGAGGTCGCGCGCCGCGGCGTCGATCGCCTCGGCGGTGACCCCGGGTCGAACCGCGTGCAGGGCGGCGCGCTGGGATGCCTCAAGCACCGCGTGCAGCTCGGCGTAGGCGGGGTCAGGCGTGCCGATCACGTAGTTACGCGTCACATCGGAGCAGTAGCCGTCCTTCGTGCCACCGATGTCGACCACGACGGCGTCGCCTGTTTGCAGCACGCGGTCCCCCGTGTCGTGGTGCGGGGACGCACCGTTTGGGCCACCGGCCACGATCACGAAGTTGACCTCGTCGTGCTCGTTGAGGATTGCTTCGGTGATGTCTCGGCCTACCTCGCGCTCTGTGCGACCGGCGCGAAGCCACGTCGGAAGCTGCGCGTGCACGCGGTCAATCGCACCGCCGGCGGCGTGTAGCGCGTCGATCTCGGCTGCGTCCTTCACGATTCGTAGCGGTGTCAGCACGTCTGAGCCCGGAACCCAACGTTCGGCGCCGAGGCTGCCCTGCAGCGCGAGCGTGAACGTTGACCAGAGGCGGTCGTGGACTGCCACGCTGCCGACCGGACCAACAAGCTGCGCCACCAACGCGATCGGATCGTCGGTCTCGCCCCAGTCCACGATGCGGGCGTGGGCGTCAGCGCCCTGCTCGACAGCGCGCGGCGTCTCGAGCCGCGGGGTGACGAGCGTCGGCTCGCCGTCGGCCGGGACCAACAGCAGCGTGAGCCGTTCCAACGCCAGCGCGTGATAGCCGATCAGCCAGCGGAGGTCCGCCGATGGGCCGACGACCAGCAGGTCATGACCTTGGCGTGCCAGCTCGCGCTGGACGCGTGCAACGCGGTCGCTAGACACCACGACAGGCTCCCATCCGTCGGAACGCACGACACATCACGGCGTCGTCCGCTTTCTATCCCACCGACGTCCGCCGGCGGGTGGTGAGCGTAACGAGCCGCACACGCTGTTTGGACGTTCCGGCACGCGAGAGCGGCGTACTATCGAGCACCCGCCGGCTCGATGTCAGGACCTCACGTGCCCCTCGCTGCGCTGCCTGACCGCGAGGCCGCTCTGGCCCGGGCGACCGAGGGGCCGCTGGACCTGATCGTGGTTGGCGGTGGCATCACAGGCGCCGGTGTGGCGCTGGACGCCGTGACGCGTGGCTACCGGGTGGCTTTGGTCGAGCGTGACGACATCGCGTCGGGCACCTCGTCGAAGTCGTCCAAGCTTGTGCACGGTGGGCTGCGTTACCTCGCGAACGGCGACGTCGCGATGGTGGCGGAGGGAATCCGCGAGCGAGACCGCACGCGCCGCAACGCGCCGCATCTCGTCCGTCCACTGCCGTTCGTCGTGGCTGACCCGAGCTTCATCGATCGGGCGCTGCTGAAGGTCGGTCTGCTGGCGTACGACGCGATGGGTACCGGACGGGCCGTGGCACCCCACCGTCGGCTGGATCGCGGTGGCGTTCGCACAGCGGCTCCGACGTTACGCGCCGGTGGTGGTGGCTACCGCTACTGGGACGCACGGACCGATGACGCGCGGCTGACGATGGCGATCGTGCAGGCGGCGCGACTGCACGGGGCGCTTGTCATCAACCACTGCGAGGCGACGAAGCTCGTTGTGTCGTCTGCGGGTCGCGTCGAGCGTGTGGACGTCCGTGACACACTGACCGACGAGACCGCGTCGTTGTCTGCACGGTGGGTGGTCGCTGCGGCCGGCGTGTGGGCCGGGGATGCGCGCGCGCTCGCCCCTGCCGGTAGCTGGGAGCCTGCCGTGACGCCTGCGCGCGGCGCGCATCTGGTGTTTGACCGCGCGGCGCTGCCGGTCAGCGAGGCCGTGATCTTTGGGTCCGCCGACGGTGACGGACGTCGACTGTTTGCGATTCCGTGGGGCGGCCAGGTGTACGTGGGCACCAACGACGTGCCCGGCGGCGATATGACACCGACCGTCACCCGGGGTGACGCGAGCTACATGCTGGACGCCATCCAGGCATCGTTCCACGACGCGCCATCACTGGGTGATGCGGTCGGCGCGTGGGCGGGTCTCCGTCCGTTGGTTGGCGACGCCAGCAGCACGGCTGACATCTCACGCAAGCATCTCGTGGTGGAGGATCCAGCGGGGCTGGTCTCAGTCACGGGCGGCAAGCTCACGACCTGGCGTCAGATGGCCGAGGACGTGGTTGACAGGGTGGTGGATGGGGACGGCGGAGATGCTCGGTGCCTGACCTCCAACATCAGCCTTGGTGCGGTTGGCGATCGGCGCGCCGGCGATACCCGCACCCGTGCGGTTGGCTCCCCGCTCGGTTTCGGCCCCGTGGCGTCCTCTGCGCTGTACCACCGGCACGGAGATCTTGCGCCGGCGGTGATGGCTGCCTGCGTGGCGGAGGAGGATGGGACCGAGCCGTTGGTGCCGGGGCTGCCGTACCTGCGCGGCGAGGTGCGCTGGGCCGTCCGGCACGAGCTGGCGCGCACAGTCGACGACGTGCTGCAGCGACGGACCCGTGTGTCGCTGCGACATCGCGCTGCGGGTGGTGCCGAGGCGATCGCATACGTGGCGCGGGTGCTCGATGAGGAGCTGGGTGTAGACGCGCAGGCGCAGACAGCGGATTACCTCGCCCGTGTTGATACGGAGCGCGGCCCCGTTACGCGCTGAGCTGCAGCACGCGGTGGAGCACGTCGAACGTCGCCGGCGTCTGACCAAGCACCTCGCCGTCCGCCTCGAGCGTCATCGGCGTGGCCGCGTCGATGTGGACGTTTGTGGACTGCCACTCGCGGACCGTCGCCGACGAAAGGTGCTCGCCCGCACGGGCCTTCGGCAGGTTCTCGAGCAGGTCGCGTACGCCCCCACGCCAGGTTTGGACGTTGAAGATGCCATCGTCGGGCAGCGCGCGCGGGGCGACCTTGATGCCAGAACCGAAGAACTGACCGTTTGCGACGACCAGCTCGGTGATCGCCTCGGTCGTGGTGGTGTGGTCGACTACGACCTCGGCCTCAACGGACTTCAGCCGCGCCGTGGACGCCAGGATGGCCATCAGGTACCGGGCTTGGCCCACGAAACGTGGGAGCGCGTTCGCCCGTCGGGTGACGTCGCCGCCCCATCCGCACTCCGCGATGTTTGCGAACAGCCGCACACGTTCGCTGCCGCGCGCGTCGTGGAATCGCACCCGACCGACGTCAAGCGGCATCGTGGCCGCGGTCACCAGATGGTTGGCCACCAATCGCGGGATCGGGATGTCCAACCCCCACGTCTTTACGAAGTCGCTTCCCGATCCACCCGGGATCACGCCGAGCACCAGATCGCTGGCGTGGGCGAGACCCGTCTCTGGGTCGACAAGACCGTTCACGACCTCGTGCACGGTGCCGTCGCCGCCGACCGCCACGACGTAACGAATGCCCTTGTTCGTCACCGCATCGCGTGCGAGCTCGATGGCGTGCCCGGCGCGCTGTGTGATCTGGACGCTGTACTCGGCGCCGGCTGCATCAAGGGCCGCTGTCGCCTCGGCCAAGGCAGCGTTGCGTCCCTTCCCCGAGCGAGGGTTTGCGATGAGCAACATCGGGCCGTGCGGGTTGGCGCCGCTGTCGCCTGCGGTGGGGTGTGGTGATGTTGTCATGCGACGGTGTCCGATTCGTCGTCGAGGAGGCCAGCTAGGTGCGTGACCAGATGATGCGCGTCCGTGCCAGCTGCAGCGAAGCGGCGGGCCGCTCCGGCGCACCCGGTCACGAGCGGGCCTGGTCCCGCCACGTGTTCGAGCCTTCGAACGGCGACCTCGTTGGCAGCCCCGGCATCGAGGAGATCCATACCCATACCGCCGCCGCTGCAGCCGCGGTGCGCCTCACCGGGGAGCTCGACGAGCGAGCCGGTGCTGGCGAGCACCGACGGGCCGCGGCCGGCGGCAGCTCCGTCCACGAGCAGGCAGGGCTCGTGCCAGCGCACGAGCTCTGGGCCCTGTGTGATCGTCAACGAGCCGGCCGCGACAAGCTCTGCTAACAGCGCCACGAGGTCGACGACCTCGGTGCCTGGCGCGGCTGCCTCTGTTTCGGGGCGGCAGTGCGGGTCGAGAAGCGCGATACGACCGGTGCGTGGTAGCTCGCTACGAACAGCTGCGCGCGCCGCGTCTGCAGCCTCGGTGTCTCCGAGATCACGCAGCACGGCACCACAACAGCCTGCCGGCACGACAAGCGCGACGGTTTCGCCTGCTGCCGCAAGCAGACGGGTGGCGTCCTGCACCGTGCGGGCCTCGTCGCGGCACCCAGCTAGCAACGTGATCGTCGCAGCTGTGGCAGAGATCGAGCTGCCCGGCTGGACGCCGTACGGCGATCGGCCTGCTGCAACCTCCGTTGTGGCGGCTGCGACCGCGGGCAGGCCGGCCCCGGCGGCCACGACGGCGGCGCGCCCGGCTCGGACCTGGGCCGGCACGTCCTGTCCCTCAATCTTGCATCCGCCGGCGCATGCGCCGCAACCGGTGCATGCGACCAGCCGACCTGCCGCCTCGGACGGCGTGAGCCGGTCGGTCGCAAGATCAGCAACGGTGCGATGAAACCCCCACGGAACCGCGTCTGTTCTGCCCGTTGCATCAAGCACCGGACAGGTGTGGCTGCACAGCTTGGGGCAGTACGAGCCATGGACTGCGTGGTCGACGACGTCCTGGGCGAGCGGCAGGCTACGGCTGGTCATCGTGCATCCCCGCTGTGCGGTGTGTCTGTCCTGGTGGCTCGATCATGCCGGGTCGCCGGGTCGAGCCCGAGCTTGCCGGGGTTCAGCAGCCATGATGGATCTGTGGCGTCCTTGATGCCGCGCAGCAGATCCATGCCAACCTCTCCCAGCTCCTGCGCCAGGTACGGCGCACGCAGCAGCCCGATGCCGTGGTGATGGGTGCAGGTGCCGCCGGCGGCGATGGCCGCGCGTTGGGCACTGTCCCACGCTGCGTCGTACCGACGCAGCGCCTTGGCTTCGTCTCCATCGTTCATGGCGCCGAGCGTGAAGTAGATGCAGCCGCCGGTGCCGTAGATGTGGCTCACATGCGCCAGCACCAGATCAACATGTTCCGACAGCGCGGTCTTCACCGCGTCGTACAGCGCCGGCATAACTGCCCAGGTGCCAGCGACCTCCATCGTGTCCAGCGTGAGCGCGTCACCGAACGTGCCGCCCGGCTTGAAGTACTCGGCAAACCGATAGCTGACATCATGCCGGTGGGCCCGCCAGTGCTCGCCCGGGCCGTTGCCGAGGTCCGTGGCGCCCAGCTCCAGCAGCTCACGGTGCAGCGTCTCGTGGGTGAAGCGTGCGACATCCTCGCGCCCCTCGCACCCGATGATGAGCAAGCAGCCCTGTGGCACCTCGAGTCCTTGGCTGCCGAACACCAACGACGTGTCCGTCTCGTCGTACAGCCGCACGATCGCCGGGCTCAGACCGGTGCGCACGATCGCTCTGGTCGCGTCAAGGCCCGCCTGAAAGCTGTCCATCAGGTAGCCATGGTCGATGTTGAGCTCGGCAAGCGGGTCCAGCCGGATGGTCGCGCCGACGATGATCCCGGTTGTGCCCTCGCCGCCGAGGAACAGCCGGGTGAGGTCGGGTCCGCTCGCGGACTGTGGCACCGGGCGACGGTCAAACACGCGGCCATCGCCCAACACGACGGTCAGACCGACGACGCGGTCTTCGAGCTTGCCGTGGGTGTTGGACGATTGGCCCGCCGACCGCACTGCCAGGAAACCGCCGACCGTGGAGCAGTGGATGCTCGACGGAAAGTGACCCACCGTCCAGCCGCGCGCCTGTGCATAATCCTCAAGCACCTGGGCGTTGACCCCGGGCTCGACCGTGACCGTGCCCGACACCTCGTCGATGGACAAGATTCGGTTCAGTCGCTTGAGGTCGAGTGTGATGGCACCTGCGACTGGCACGGCGCCGCCGCACACGCCGGTACCAGCGCCGAAGGGGACGATCGCGACACCGTTGCGATAGGCCCAGGCCATGATCGCAGCGACCTCGTCGGTGCTCGCGGGCGCGACGACGGCGTCCGGTCCCGGTAGATCCTCACCGGCGCGCCGACGTAGCAACATGCGTGGCCACCAGTCATGCGCGTGGTCGGCCACCTCGGCCCGTGATGTCGCGATGCGCGCGCCGGGCGCGACCTCCGCGAGTTCGTCGAGCAGCGAGAGGTCCAAGGTGGTCTGCACAACGGGCTCCAAGCATGACGACACGGGCGACCCGGCCGGCCTCGCACGATACTCACCAACGGGGCCGCCAACTCCACGCCGGGTTGGTCAACGGGACACGGCGCGTGCGCGGGCAGCACAGTCGACGTGGTGCCGCGCGTCAGGCCTCGACGATTCCGCGTCGGAGGCCGTGCAGGGCGTCGTCGGCCGCAGACGCGACGCTCTCGTTGCCGACGTGGCGCAGCTGGCCTACGAGGTCGGCGAGGTGCTTGATCGTGCGTACGAAGTCACCGCCGGTCAGCTGCAGGTCTCCCAAAGAGTCCTCCAACGACCGGCCGGAGGCCCAGCGGTACGCGGGACCCGCGAAGCCGAGGTCGAGGTCGCGGGTGGCGGGGAGGCCTGCAGCCCGCTCGTGGCTGTGGATGCGGTCAACGATGTCATCGAGGTCGTCCACCACCGCATCGAGTGCTCGGGTCGGCAGGGTGACCTTGTCTGGCTGGTCATCGCCGCGCGGTTGATACACCAGCACCGCAGCAGCAGCCGCCAACTCGGGGCCGGTCAGACCGTCAAACACGCCGTCGCGGACAGCCTCGGCGACGAGGATGTCCACCTCGCTGTACAGGCCAGCGAGCACCAACCCTTCGTCGGTCGGCGACGGCGATTCGTCGACGTAGCCGAGCGCTGTAAGCACTTCGAGCACCTTGTCGAGGGTCCGGACAAGGTCGCCGGTGCGATGCTGAATCTGGCCACGCAGCTTGGTGGCATCGCCGTACAGCGTGTCAGCACGACGCTGCCACCGCTCGTGTTCTTTGCGGTCGTCGCAGCTGTGGCATGGGTGGCCGCGGAGGCTGTCGCGAAGGGACGCGACCTCGTCGGAGGGTCCGGTGGCGACGATCGGGACGCCGTCGGGATCATCCAGCGGCGCAGGCTGTCTGATAGCACGCAGCAGGATGCCGACCTGTTTGCGGTAATCGGCAGTGCGCGGCGAGCCACTGGCGGGGAGACGGACACGTTCGATGACCTGCGGGGCTTGGTCAAGCTCGCGACTGCCGAGGCGCATCAGCGTGCGGGCGTCAGTGATGACCTCGACGACTGTGGCACCGGCACGGGTTTCAGAGCTACCAACGACGGCGGCGAGACCGTGCTTGCCGACGCCGTACACCTCGACCACATCGCCAGGACGCAGCGATCGCAGCCCGTCGTCGACATCGGTCTTCAACCGGCGGCGGCGTTCTTTAGATTCTTGCTTCTCGAGCGAGGTCAGGTCGTGCCGCAGCTGCCAGTACTCCGACCAGTCGCCGAGGTGGCAACGCAGCTGGCCGGCGTAGCCGTCAAGACCGGTCTCGGCCTCGGCGAGGGTGCCGTGCAGCGACGAGACCGAGCCGTTGGCCTGCCACTGGGCAAAGGACTGCTCGATGAGGTCGCGTGCCTCGGGCAACGTGTGCCGGCGCAGCAGGTTGACGGCCATGTTGTAGGACGGGGTGAACGACGACTCGAGTGGGAACGAACGTGTGCCGACCAGACCTGCCACCTGTCGGAACGGGATGTCGCGCTGGTGCAGCACGATCGCGGTCCCGGTGGTGTCGAGCCCCCGCCGACCAGCGCGGCCGGTCAGCTGGGTGTACTGGCCGGGCGTGAGCATGACATGGCCCTCGCCGTTCCATTTCTCGAGCCGCTCAATGATCACCGTGCGGGCTGGCATGTTGATGCCAAGCGCCAGGGTCTCGGTCGCGTAGACCAGCTTGAGCAGGCCGCGCTGGAAGCAGACCTCGACGGCCTCCTTGAACGCGGGGACCATGCCTGCGTGGTGGGCAGCGATGCCATCGCGCAGCGCGTGCAAGAAACGCTCGTAGCGCAGCACCGTCAGATCGCTGGCTGGGATATCGGCCATCAGCGTGTCGCAGATGAGCTTGATCTCTTGCTCTTCATCGGGCGTTGTCAGTCGGGCCCCGGCGCGGACCATCTCGTCGACAGCTTTGTCACAGCCGGCGCGCGAGAAAACGAACACGATCGCCGGCAGCCAGCCTCGGTCGCGGAGCGCAGCAGCGACGTCCGGCCGGTCGGGCCAGCGCAGACGGTTGCCCTTGACGTGGCGACCCTTCTTGCTGACGTGTGTGGTCGACTTCGACCGGCGTTCAAGCCCGATCACCTCCGGGTTCGGAACCCCGCCACGCGCCTGTGCCGCGGCCTCCTTGCGTTCCTCATCGACGATGCCGCCCTTGGACGTCTCGAACGTGGGATACACACGGTCGTTGACGAAGTAGTGGTGTCGCAGAGGCACGGGCCGGTGCTCCGAGACGATGATCTCGCAGCCGCCGCGGACGTCGTCGAGCCAGGCGCCGAACTCCTCGGCGTTGCTGACGGTTGCCGAGAGGGAAGCGACGGCAACGTGCGGCGGAAGCTGCACGATGATCTCCTCCCAGACGGCCCCGCGGCTGCGGTCGGCGAGGTAGTGCACCTCGTCGAGCACAACCGCCTGCAACGCTGCAAGGTCGCGCCCCTCGTAGATCATGTTGCGCAGCACCTCAGTGGTCATCACCACGATCGGAGCGTCGCCGTTGATCGTCCGGTCGCCGGTCAGCAGGCCGACGTTGGCATCGCCGTACCGCAGCTGCAGGTCGCGTAGCTTTTGGTTGCTCAGGGCCTTGATCGGGGTGGTGTAGAAGCACCGGCCACCGGTCTTGATCGCGGTGTGGCAGGCGTACTCCCCCACCACCGTCTTGCCGGCCCCCGTCGGGGCCGCCACAAGCACGCTGCGGCCCCGATCGAGCGCATCCATTGCGTCGACTTGAAACGCGTCGGGAGTGAACCCAAGCAGCGCAAGAAAGGACGTACGGACATCATCGGTCACGCGTCCACCTGCACATCATCGGGTCGGTCGTCGGGTCGGTCGTCGGTGTGCCCATCGTCGGCCTCGATCTTCGCGGCCTCCTTGCGGCGACGTCGTTCAAACAGCGCAGCGAACAAGATCGACACCTCGTAGAAGATGATCATCGGTGCCATCATCGCCATCATGGTCACCGGGTCGGTGGTGGGGGTGACAACCGCCGACACGATCGCCACGCCGACGATGGCGTAGGGGCGTGCTCGGCGCATGGACTTCGACGTCAGGACCCCCAGCAGCGCGAGGAACGTCAACACCACCGGCAGCAGGAACACGACACCGAACGCAACGGAGGTGGTCAGCACGAAGCTGATGTACTCGGCTGCGGTCAGGTTTGGGACGATGCGCGGTCCGCCCATCGTGGTCAGGATGCCGAGGGCTTTGGGCAACACAAACCACGCGAACCCGATGCCGAGCCCGAACAGCATCTGCGAGATGAAGACGAACGGGGCCGAGAGCTTGCGCTCCTTGGCAGTCAGGCCGGGGGCGATAAAGCGCCAAAGCTGCCAGAAGATGACAGGGCCACCCAAGAAGGTGCCTGCAAGCATCGCGACTTTGATACGGACGCTGAACGCCTCGAGAGGCTTGAGGATGATGAGGTTGCACTCACCGGTCGGGTTATCCGACAAGATCACTGAGCAGTACGGCTCGATCAGAACGTCCAGCATCTGTGGGAACAGCGCGTACCCAAGGATGGTGCCCAACACAA
>JBLFZR010000005.1:0-40341 GCA_047610595.1 Nitriliruptoraceae bacterium
GGTCCGAATCCGCCCAGCCTGCCTCGATGAGGTGATCGGTGCAGGCCAGCGTGTCGGTGAAGGTGTGCATCTTGTGACCGAACTTGCCGTCCTCGTACCAGCGGCGGCCCATCGCACCACCGCCGCGCACGTGCACGATCGCGTACACGACGCCTCGATCGAGCATGGGGAGCCGGCTGGCGTGAAAGTCCGGGTCGACAGTGATCTCGTAGCTGCCGTAGCCGTACACGTGGCACGGGTTGCTGCCGTCCGGCGTCACCTCGGCGCGATGTGCGATGGTGATCGGCACGCGTTCGCCGTCGTCGGCGGTCGCCCACAGCCGGCGCGTGACGTACTGGTCCGCGTCGTAGCCCGGCACCTCGATGCGCTTGACCAGCGTGCGCTCGCCCGTGGCAAGGTCGATGTCGATGGTCTCGGTGGGCGTCACCAAGGTGTCGACGGTGATGCGGAGCACGGCGCTGTCGTACTCGGCGTTCGCCCCCAGACCAACGACGGCTGCCTCCACCTCTGCGACCAGGTCGGTGGTGCGGTCCTGCTCGGGCCACCACGCGCGCACCCGCGGCAGCCCATCGACACGCTCGACCACGGCGAGGTGACCGGCGAAGGCGGCGACGCCCAGCAACCGAACACCTGCCCGATGCGGCAGCGCCTCGACCCATGCGCTCGCACCACGGCCAGCGCGCACGTCGGCAAGCGTCACACGAGCCAACGCGAAGTCCAGCGCGTCGCCACGGTTGTGGGTGACCCACAGCTCGTCGCCGCGGTGCTCCACCTGATAATCAACACCCTCCTCGCGGGCCGCGACCAGCACCGGCGTTGCAGCCGGGTCGTGGGCGTCAAGGATGTAAGCCTCGCTGGTGATTGAAGAGCCGACGCCCGCCACGATCACCTCGCCCGAGCGCTCGCGCCCGACCCCCATCCAGTAGCGCTCGTCGCCTTCCTCGAGCACCAACACGTCTGCGTCAGAGGTCGTGCCGACGACGTGGCGCCACAGCTGGAACGGCCGGTGGGTCTCGTCCTGCACGGTGTAGTACAGATGGGCGCTGTCGCCGCCCCACGCCAACGCGCCCCCAAGCGGGCGACCCTGCTCGGGCCCGACGACGTCCGTCAGCTCCTCGCCCGTCGTGAGGTCGCGAATCTGTAGCGTGAACCGCTCGGCCCCATCGACATCAAGCGCGTAGGCCAGCAGTCGCTGGTCCGGCGACACAGCCAGCGCACCGAGGTTGCAGTAGCCGGTGGACTCTGCGAGCACGTTCTCGTCGAGCACGATCGTGTCAGCGGACCCATCGCGTGCGCCGCCGCGCGGGCGGCGGCAGTGCACCGCCTGCTGGACACCAGCCCGCGTGCGGGCGAAGTACTCCCAGTCACCGCGCGGCGTCGGTGCCGTGTCATCATCCTCCTGGACGTACCCGACGACCTCCTCGTACACAGCGTCGCGCAGGCCGTCGAGCGGCGCGAGGTTGGCGCGGGCCCATGCGTTCTCAGCCTCCAGCAACGGCAGCAGACGCGGGTCCTCGCGGTCCTTCATCCACGCGTACGGGCGAGGGCTGGGCGTGCCGTGCCGGTCTTCGGTCGTGGCCTCACGCTCGGCAACCGGCGGTGCGGTCGGGGCGGGGGTGGCATCGGACACGGGCAGGCCTCCATCAACGGGAGGCCGCACGCTAAACGACGCGCGCCTCGACCGTGTCAGCGACGACCAACGACGAGCCTCGATCCTCGATAAGGGCTGCCATCGACATCGGTCGCCCGAACAGCCAGCCTTGGCCCAGCGCACAGCCGATGGCGTGGGCCGCCTCGTGCTCTTCTTGCGTCTCGATGCCCTCGGCGACCGTCTTGAGCGACAGGTCAAGGGCCAACCGGTGGATGGTCGCGGCGAACGACCGATCTGCGTCGGCAGGCCGTAGATTCTTCACAAACTCGCGATCAATCTTGAGGAAATCCACCGGCAGCGAGCGCAGGTAGCCGATGGAGGCGTGACCGGTGCCGAAGTCATCGATCGCGATCTCGCAGCCGGCGGAACGAAGCTCCTTGAGGGTCTGCGCGACCGCGGCGATGTCGCCCAGCATGGACGTTTCGGTCACCTCGATGGTGAACCCATCCCCCCGCCCGTCGTGTGTCAGCTCAGCCAGCAGATCGGCTGCATCGAGACGCACGAGCTGCTCAGCGGACAGGTTCATCGCGACGTGCAGGTGGCTGCCCGTCGCGGCGAGCCAACGGTCCCTATCGGCACGAATCTTGCGAGCGATCGCGATCGTCAGATCAGGTGTCAGGCCGGAAGCTTCTGCGTGATCAAGAAAGGCGTGTGGCAACACACGCCCCAACGTTGGGTGGTTCCAACGCAGCAGCGCCTCGACGCCGGTGAAATCGCCTGACCCCAGCCGAACGATGGGCTGATACTGCATCTCGAACGTGCCCTGCGCGACAGCTGTGCCCACGTCCTGCAGCAGGCGCAGACGCTCATCGGTCGCGCGACTCATCGACTGTTCAAAGTGAACGGTCCCGCGGTGTTCACGCTTGGCGACATACATCGCGGCGTCGGCCGCTTGGAACAGCTCGGCCGCTGTCATCCCAGGATCCGGCCGGGCAGCCCCGATTGCGACGCGGACCGTGATCTTCTCGCCATCAGCCACGCGAATCGGCTTCGAACACGCCTCGTGGATGCGGGATGCCACCAGCTCCACATCGGCGTCAAGGTCGGTGAGCTCCTCAAGGAGGATGGCAAACTCGTCACCTCCGAGGCGACCTGCGGTGTCCGACAGTCGCAGCACGCCACGTATCCGGTCGGCGATCGCCTCGAGAACCGCGTCGCCGGCGGCGTGGCCGTAGCTGTCGTTGACCAGCTTGAAGTCGTTCACATCCAGGTACAGCAGCGCGCAGGGCGCGGCGCGGCGCTGGAGGACGTGCGTGACGCGATCGGTGATGACGTGGCGGTTGAACAGCCCTGTCAGGTCATCGAGCCGAAGGCGCCGAATCAGCTCCCGCTCGAGCCGCACCCGGTCGGTGATGTCACGGACTGTGATGGAGATGGCGTTCACCCCGTCGATGGCGCAGAGGTCCACGACCGTCGCCGCCACGTGACGGGGGATGCCCCGGCCGTCGGCCAGCATCAGCTGGGACTCGACCGGGACGCCCGGATTCTCACCTGCCTCACGCAACATCTTGGTCCAGGCCCCGAGATACTCACCCACGATCAGCGACCGGGCAGGGGTGCCGACTAACACCTCCGGCGGTATGCCGAAGGCACGCTCAACAGGGCGTGAAACGTAGAAAAGCGTTCCTCCTTTATCCGCGAGGGCCACAATCTCTGCGCTGTGCTCGAGCAGCGCGTCAAACCGGACATCCGCGGCCGCGCGAGCGCTCGCAAGCTCGAAGCGGACAGACACGGCGATGCGTGAGATCAGCAGCAAGGCGGCAGCGAGCGACGCTGCCAAAGCCTGGACCGCAACGCCATCGCCCCCCACGATCGCCCCCACGGCAGCTGGCGACACCGCGAGCAGCAGCAGAACCAGCAGACGGGACAACGACGTCTCATCCGGTGTGTTGTCCGGCACACCGACGTACAGATCTTTGCCAGACGCGACGACCAAGGACGTCAGAACTGGCCCGGCCAGCCAGAGCATCCCGAGCGGGGCTACCGAAACACTGCCGCCGACCCCAACGGTCGCAGTGCCGATACCTGCGACCACGAGGCTCGCGATGCTGATGATCGAGATGCCGCCCGACCGCGAGAATCGGACCTGTCTGGTGCGCAACATGACAACGACTATGAGGGGCGTCGCCAACGACACCCATACGAACAGGAACCCGACGGCCATCGAGGCGAGGTCGATGGATGCACCCTGCAGACCAAGCCAGCCCGTCGCCACCGCCAGCGCGAGCGCCAGCGCTGCCAGCAGCCCATCCAGCACGGCCGTGCGGGTGCGGTCGCCTGGGGCGTCACGCACCGTGCCAACGCACACCAACGTGATACCAGCGAGCACGACAGCTGCCGGCCAGCTCCGGAGGCCTGCCATCACATCCGACGGCCAGCTCAGCCAGCCGACGCCGATCAGCGCGTTCGCGACCGCGAGGACGGTCCGCGCGCCGACCGATTCACCCCTGCGTCGGCCGGCGATGAGCTGCACCAACCCCGTACCCACCCAGGCCACCCCGCGTGCGGGGAGTTGCAGCTCGTCCGGGCCGAGCAGCCCGACACCCGCTGCCACGAGCACGAGCAGGACGACAGAAGTCCTTGCCGGAGAAACCACCGAGTCATCCATGTCGGTCTTGTCGGCCGTCGCCGTTGCGACATCAAGGAGCACGGGCATGCGAGCCCCCATCAGGCGCCCGCACGCGTGATCGTGGCCCGCGTGCCCATCTTCTCACGCCCGATCAGCGCCTCCATCGTCATGGGACGACCAAACATCCAGCCCTGCCCGAAGTCGCAGCCGATGGCGCGTACCCCGGCAAGGTGCTCCTCCGTCTCGATGCCCTCGGCGACGGTCAGCAGCCCAAGCGCGCTCGCGAGCCCCTGGATGACGGCGGCGAACGAGTCACTCGCACGCGCGTCGGTCAGATCTTCGATGAACTCACGGTCGATCTTGAGCCGGTCAACCGGCAGCCTGCGCAGGTAGCCGATGGACGCGTAGCCGGTGCCGAAATCATCGACCGCGACATGACACCCAGCATCACGAAACGCCGTTAACACGCGTGCTGCCTCTGCCATGTCACCGAGCATGGATGTCTCGGTCACCTCGATCGTGATCTCTGCCTCGAACGCACCGCCAGCGCCCATCCGGTGCAGCACGTCCGACGGCTCGACCTGCATCAGCTGCAGCGGCGAGAAGTTCAACGCGATGCCGATAGGGCGCTGGATTGCCTCGCGCCACCGCTGCAGGTCCTCGCCCACACGCTGGAGTATCGCGTCGGTCAGCCTGAGAGTTAGCCCCGCTGCGTCAGCTTGCTCAAGGATTCGGTCGGGCTCAATCGCCCCAAGCGTCGGGTGCGTCCACCGCAGTAACGCCTCCACCCCCGTCATGCGCAGACCGTCCAGCTCAACGATCGGCTGGTAGTGCAGCTCGAACTCGCGACGACGGATGGCGTCTTCAAGGTCAGCGCGTAGCTGCAGTCGCGTCTTGGACATCGTCGTCATGCTCGCATCGAACACAACGGTGGACCGCAGCTCGCGCTTGGCCGTGTACATCGCGGCGTCCGCGGCAGCGAACATCTCGACACCGGTCCAGCCCTGCTCGGCCAACGCAACGCCGACCGCCACACGAACACGCACGTGCTCGCCGTCGCCGATGCCTATGAGCTCGCTGCACCGCTCGTGGATGCGTGAGGCGACGCTCAGAACCGCACTCAGCGGCTCGTCGCCAAGATCTTCCAGCAGGATGGCAAACTCATCACCTCCGAGCCGCGCCGCGCTGTCCCCACGCCGCAGGACGCTGCCGACCCGTTCACCGACGGCTGCGAGAACGGTGTCGCCGACGCCGTGCCCATAGCCATCGTTGATCAGCTTGAACTCGTTGATATCGAGGTACAGCAGCGCGCTGCGCTGGTGCTGCTGCATCAGGACCTGGTCGACACGGTCGGCCATGACATGCCGGTTGTCGAGCCCGGTGAGGTCGTCGGTGCGGACCTGTCGGATCAGCTCTGTCTCGAGCTGGACACGCTCCGAGATGTCGTTGATCGTCAGCGATAAGCCGCGCACACCCTCCAGCTCGCGCAGGTCCACCACTGTGCATTCCACATGCCGTTCGCGTCCGTCGCCGTCGAGCAGGCGCAGCCGTGACCGAACCGGCAGCCTGTTGGCGCCCTCGGCGCGCGTGACCGTGTCATGCCACACGGCGATGTCATCCGGCACTAGCAGCTCGGTGACCGGCCGACCGAGCACGTCCTCCGGTCGGATGGCGAAGTGCAGCAGCATCGGTGCCGACACGTAGAACAGCTTGCCGTCGGCACCGACAATCGCCAGGACCTCGGCCGCGTGCTCGACGAGGGCATCAAACCGAACGCTGGCTTCCGCGCGGACGTCGAGAACCTCGTAGCGCAGCGACAGCGCGATCCGAATCACGAGAACAAGAAGGCCAGCCATGGATGCGGTCACCCCGAGATTGCGCGCATCTGCACCCCCAACGAGGAGCGCGGTCAGCGCCGGCAGCAGCGCGATCGACGCCAACGCGACGATGCGACTCACTGAAAGTAAGCGCGCCGGCGCGCCGGCCGGGACTCGGTAGATCGTTCCTTGCGACAGAACCGCAAGGGCCGCAAGGCACGGCCCCAACGTCCAGCACGCCCGTCCCACCCAACCAAGCGGCACACCTTCAAGCCTGGCGTAGGCCGTCAGCAGCCCGGCACTGGTGAGCACCGAGGCACTGACGGCCGCGACCCCTGCCGTCGAACCATGAGACACGCGCCGCGCGGCGAGCACCGAGGCCACAAGGCCCGGCCCGACCAGCGAGGCGATCGACATCGCCCCCGCCAGGATCAGCGTCAACGTTGCCCGCTGATGCAGGCGATCAACGAGCAGCACTGCGACCGAGAGCGTGCAAGCCAGCGCGAACAGTGATCCGTCGAGGTTGGCGGCCCACGACCGAGGTCGCGGCACCGCCACCATGAAACCGATGGCCCAGATGGTGAACCCGAGCACGACGATCACATCCGCGATCGTGGAGTTGCCCGCTGCTGGGGCGATCGCGGTCCCGATCCAGCCGATGCCGAGGACGATGTCGCCCACGCCGACCACCCGCCACGACCCGGTCGACTCAGGTCGACGTTCCGCGCGCACGATCATGAGACAGCCAACGAGCAGCACGATCGCCCCCCGCATCACCAGATCGCCACGCGTCGGGAGCACGACGGACAGAGCGGTCACCGCTGATGCTGCGGCAACAGCCCCAAGCATCGAACGGCTGTGCCGGTTGGTCAGGTCCATGACCCCTCCATCGGCAGCGTGCGCTGCACCTTGAGCGGGCGACCTGTGCCGTCCCACCGTTTCAGCCCGTCTCGAGCGCTGCAAACTGCTCGAGGCCGCGGTGTCGTCGCCGGACCTGCGCGCGCAGCGATGGATGGGCGGCAAGATCTGGATCGGCCTCTATCGTCAGCTCGGCCGCGAGCCGGCTAGCCACGATGAGATCTTCGTCCTTCAGCGACGCCAGCTTCAGATCTTGGACGCCAGACTGGGCGGTGCCGAACAGCGTGCCCGACCCACGGGTCTCAAGGTCAACCTGTGCCAGCACGAAGCCGTCGGTAGTGGACGCCACCGCCGCGAGCCGCGCGATCTGATCGGGTTGCAACGGCGTTGCGTGATCGGGCCAGTCGTCCGGATCCAACGACCAGCCGGCGAACAGCACGCAGAACGAGCGTCGGGCGCCACGTCCAACTCGACCTCTGAGCTGGTGGAGCTGGCTGATGCCGAACCTTTCTGCGTCCTCGATAACCATCACAGTGGCGTTGGGCACGTCCACGCCGACCTCGATAACGGTGGTTGCGACCAGCACATCCAGCTCGCCTCGCCGGAACTGATCCATCGCGTCCTCCTTCATGGCCGAGGACATCTGGCCGTGCACGAGCCCGACCCGTAGCTCCGGAAAAACGGTGTCGCGCAGATGCTCGAACTGCGTCGTGGCCGCCGTCGCCACCACCGCATCCGACGGATCTACCAGCGGACAGACCCAATAGGTCTGGTCCCCCGCGGCCGCACGCTCACGCACGAACGACTCGAGCTTGGAGCGCCGGTCACGCTCGGTCGGGGTGATCAGCTGCGTGACGATCGGGGTCCGGCCGGGTGGAAGCTCGTCGAGCACCGTGACGTCAAGGTCGCCGTACACCGTCAGCGACAGGCTGCGTGGGATCGGAGTCGCGGTCATGACCAACATGTCGACCGCGGTCCGCTCGCCTGGCAGATCGGCTCGTTTGTCCTTGATCGTCACACGCTGGTCGACGCCGAACCGGTGCTGCTCGTCGATGATTACGACCCCAAGATCTGCGAACCGGACGTGCTCTTCCAGCAGCGCGTGCGTGCCGACGACCAGGTCGACCTCGCCCGTCATGAGCCCGCTGAGGATGCGGCGCTGCTCGGCCACGGTGGTCGAACCGGTGAGCAGCTCAACCCGCGGCCCATCGAACATGTTCACGCCAAACGGCTCGAGCTGACCCAGCAACGTCCGCAGGTGCTGTTCGGCCAACACCTCGGTCGGAACCATCATCGCGGCCTGGCGGCCGTGGTCGACGGCGTTGAGCATCGTCCAGGTCGCGACCAGTGTCTTGCCCGATCCGACATCACCCTGCAGCAGCCGGTGCATCGGCCTGGTGCCTGCGAGGTCGACCGCGATCTCGGAAAGGGCCAGCGACTGCGCCCCGGTCGCAGTGAACGGCAGGGCATCGATGAACCGGTCGGCCAACCCGCCATCAACCGGCCCGTTATCAAGCCCCACGACGTGACGCTCCAGCACCGACCGACGCCAGCGCAGGCCGAGCGCCAAGGTGTACAGCTCATCGAGCTTTAGCCGCCGCACGGCGGCCGCCAGCAGCTCGCGGTCGGTCGGGACGTGAATCTCACGCACGGCGCCGTCGAAGCCGATCATCCCCTCGCGTGCGAGCGTGACAGCATCCACCCACTCGTCCAGCGCTCCGAGCGCGTCCAGCGCGACGCGGATCGTCTTGCCGATGGTGGCCGAGTGCAACGCCTTGGTCGCGACGTACTGCGGCCGCAGTCGACCCGACAGCAGCTCCTCCTCACCCGGCGGCAGCTCCTCGATCACCGGCGTGTTCAGCTTCAGCCGACCCCCGAACATCTCGAGCTTTCCCGCGTAGGCCGCGTACGTCCCCGACGGGTGCTTGGCAGCGATCCACGGCGCCTGGAAGAACGTCAGCTCGAAGCTGCCGCCCCCCGGCGACAGCACGACGGCGATGTCGATACGGAGCTTCCCGTTGCGCACACGCCTGTTGGACCAGCTCTGGATCGTCCCCAACAGGGTGACCGGGGTGCCAACCTCCGCCTCTTCGACCGCTGACAGGTCCCCGAGGTCGCGGTGGCTCCGGGGCCAGTAGCTGATGAGGTCCGACACAGTCCGCACGTCGATCTCGTCGGTGAACGCAGTGGCGGTCACCGGACCAACGCCGGGTAGGGCGGTAAGCGGATCGTCCAGCCCGACCATCATTCGAGCCCGAGCACGAACGCCGCCGGCCGCTGGCCTGCGGCGATGACATCCAGCTCAACGGCGCCGCCGAGCGCCGCGATGATGGCAGCACTGCCAGCCGCAACGGTCCCTGCATCCACACCCGCACCGACAAACAGGCTGGCCAGCTCTGCATCCCCGAGCGCTGCAACCAACGCGACCAGCGCATCGGCCGGGGTGGCAGCCACGGCGACGACTCGACCGTCCACCACCGCCAACCAGCTGCCCTCGATCACGGGCCCCGCGTCGGTGTCTGCGACCCGCGCGGCCTGGATCACCTCGCCGCTACGCACCGCTGCGGCGGCCTCGCTGAGCACCCGGGAGTCTGGCGCGTTCGGCTGCGAGACGGCAAGCGCAGCGAGCACCCGCGCCGGGTCGTACGCCTCGGCAACGACGGTCACATCGACACCGTCCGCCGCCGCGAGCTCGGCGGCTAGGGCCGCCGCCGGCCGGACGTCGCGGTGCCCCGGGAGCAGCACCACCCGCGCTGCGCCGGTCGCCGCCACCGCATCCAACAGCTCCGCGACGGAGGGCAGATGACTGCGCGTCAGCGGAACCGCAAAGCCGCCGTGCTCGGTGACCACCCGACCGAGTCCGCTCCCCTGCGTCCCGACCACCAAGGCCACGTGCTCCGTCGGTGTCGCCGGCACACGCGCAGCCCCCGCAGGATGGGCGGTCAGCCCGGCAGCGACCAACGCATCGACACGTAGATCTTCGACGCGCACCTGTGACGGGCGACCGGCCAAAAGCCCGACCTCGAGCGCCCATCCGATGTCGTCAGTGTGCACATGCACGGTCGCGACATCCGCCGCGGCAACGACCACGACCGAGTCGCCGTGCGCCGTCAACGCTGTCCGCGTGGCATCGGCCATCGCGTTGACCGTGTCGTTGCCACCGGTTGTGTCTCTGGCGGTGGGGTGCAGCAGGAACATCACCTCGTACCGCCCTCCTGCGGGGCCGCAGCCGAGCACGGGCACACCACCGACAGGCACATCGACCGGCGGCGGCGTCGGCGCGACGCCCCGCGCGCAGGCCAGCAGCGCCTCGAGCACAAGGGCGAAGCCACGGCCCCCAGCATCCACGACCCCCGCCCGCGCGAGCACCTCGTTCTGCGAGGGTGTCGCGGCGACGGCCACGTGAGCCGCGGCGGTCGCGGCGGCGAGCGCCGCCTCCCCCTCCAAACCAACCGCGGCCGCAGCCGACGCCTGCACGACAGTCAAGATCGTGCCCGCGACCGGCGTTGCAACCGCCGCATGGGCAAGCTGATCGGCCTGTGCAAGCCGCGACGCGACGCCTGGCCGCAGCCAGTCGGTGCGCCCCGGCACATCGTCGGCCAGCAGCGCCCGCAGCACCTGCGACAGCAGAACCCCAGAGTTCCCACGCGCACCTCGCAACGCCCCGTCGGCCGCGGCCGCAGCCGCGGCGCCCTCATCGCGCTGGCCCGGACCCACCGCATCGATCGCAGCCCGCGTCGCCCGGATCGTGCCAAGCATGTTGGTGCCGGTGTCCCCGTCTGGGACCGGAAAAACATTAAGCGCGTTCAGCTCGTTGCGGCGCGCCGAAAGCAGCGTCTGGATCGCGTCCAGCCCAGCCGACAAGCGCACCGGCGACCCAACCGCCTTGCCACCCCGGTCTGCCATCAGTCGCTCCACACATCAGCACTGCGAGGCTAGCGACGGGGCCCCGCTACACCCTCTAACCCCGCAGCGCTCGAAGTACCCCAGATCGAACGCCCTTCGTATCGCTAGCGTCAGCTGCGTCCACCCACTCTTTTGGAGGCCACGTGCTCACCATCCGACGTTGTAGCGCTGGCGGTGTCGAGCGTGTCGATCTGTCGGACCTCGCCGTAGCCCTCGCAGCTGCGGCCGACAACGCCTCGTTCATATGGGTGGATCTCGCCGAACCGACCGACGACGAGGCAGCGCTGCTCGACCAGCTCGGGCTCCCGGCTCTGGTGGTGGAGGACATGCGCGAGGACCGGCACCTGCCGAAGGTCGAGCAGCTGGAGGGGACGCTGTCGTTGACCGTGCACGGGTTGGACATCGATTCGCTCGATGACGAGATGGTCACCGTCGAGCTGGACTGCGCGATGCGCAGCGACCTGCTCGTGACGTATCACGCGCAGCCGCTGGCCTCGGTGCGCGCCGTTGGTGACCGGGTCGACCGCGGACGCATGGGCTTCGACCGCCCGATGCTGTTGCTGCACCGCGTGCTGGACGTCATGAACGACGTGTTCCTGCCGTTTGTGGACCATCTTGACCGTCGGCTGGACGTCATCGAAGAGGACATCCTCAGCGAGCCGACCGAGCAGACACGCCACGAGCTCTACGCGTTGCAGCGCGACGTGATCCAGCTGCGGCGGGTTGTGGTGCCCCAGGCCGAGGTCATCCGCAGACTCGGACGCGAACGGCCTGCCGGGTGGGAGCCCGGTGACGAGTCGCTGGTGCGTGATCTGTACGACCACCTCAACCGGATGGTGGCGCTGTCTGACAGCTACCACCAGCTGCTGGACTCGGCGATGGACAGCTACCGGTCGGCGCTGGACGACACGCTCAACGAGATGCTCACCACACTGACCATCGTGAGCGCGGTGCTGCTTCCGGTCTCGGTGATCGCAGGGCTGTTGGGCATGAACTTCGCCGACATCCCTGGCGCCGAGACAGCGCACGGGTTCTGGTGGACGATCGCCGCCAGCGGGACGCTCGTGGTCGGCATGCTGCTGTGGTTCACCAAGCGCGGCTGGATCGGTGGCCGAGCCGAACGCGCGGCACGTAACCGCCGCCTTGGCCTGAGCTCGGTGCTTGAGGTGCCGTTGCTCGGGAAGGTTTTGCGAGTACCGGTCGCCGGCAGCAGGGCGGTCACACGGGTGGCCAAACGCGGTGGCAACGACAGCTGAAGCCGACCCGTCGAGGGTGCGGCGCGTGCACACGGCTCCCGCTCGGTGGCATCCGCTCGCGTCGGTCGGTACCGTCACTTCCCGCGGCCGCTCGGCGGCCGTTTCGCGCGTCCGGACCACCCACAACCTCGTGGGACATATGTCCGCCGCCCACACCACCCTCGTCGTCGCCCGTGTCCGGGCACAAGGAGCCGTCCGATGACGTCATCCATCTGTGAGTACTGCGGCAAGAAGCCATGGTTCGGCAAGCAGGTCTCCCACTCGCACCGGCGCTCGTCCAAGCGGTGGGACCCCAACATTCAGCGTCTGAAGGCTGTCAAGGATGGTCGCAGCCGCAAGGTCGACATCTGCACGTCATGCCTGAAGGCCGGCAAGCTCGTGCGCCCCACGGTCCGCTGACCGAACGCA
Source organism: Nitriliruptoraceae bacterium (assembly GCA_047610595.1). Taxonomy (GTDB): domain Bacteria; phylum Actinomycetota; class Nitriliruptoria; order Nitriliruptorales; family Nitriliruptoraceae; genus JBFGFG01. Next base: position 12,466 of record JBLFZR010000005.1, read on the forward strand.
TCGCTGCATGACGACGCCGGGCCCTTAGGCCCGGCGTTCTGTCGTGCCTTGCTGTCGACTCAGCCCGCCTGCAGCGCCAGCGTGAGCAGCCTGTCGACCAGCGCCGAGTAGCCCAAGCCCTCGGCATCCCACAGCCGCGGGAACATCGAGTTCGGTGTGAACCCAGGGATTGTGTTGATCTCGTTGAGGAACAGCTCGCCGGTGCCCGACACGAAGAAGTCGATACGGGCCATGCCGCGACATCCGATCGCCACGTACGCCTCACGGGCGATCTCGCGGATGCGGGCTGCGAGCGCCGCAGAGATCTCGGCCGGCACCACCAGCTCGGACTCGTCGAGGTACTTGGCGTTGAAGTCGTAGAACTCATGGCTCGGGCGGATCTCGCCCGGTGCGGTCAGCTGCACGTCATCATTGCCAAGTGCGCCGACCTCAAGCTCGCGCGGGCGGTCGACAGCCTCCTCGACGATCACGACGTCGTCGAAGCGCAGCGCCTCGATCAGCCCCGCACGTAGCGAGGCCGTGTCTGTGGCCTTCGTGATGCCGATCGACGACCCCTGGCGGGCTGGCTTGGTGAACAGCGGGTAGGACAGCGCGCCCTCAAGCTCGTCGATGACGACACCGGAATCGCGCTCGAAGCGCGGACGCCACACCGGCAGGTACGCAACCTGCGGCAGGCCACGCGCTTTAAAGACGTTCTTCATCGCGCGCTTGTCGACGCCGACGCTGGACGCGGTGACGTCCGCCCCGACGAACGGCACCTGCATCGTGGCCAGCAGCCCTTGCACGGTGCCGTCCTCGCCCCACGGTCCGTGCAACACCGGGAAGCAGACATCAATCGTGCCGAGGTCTGTCGCGGTGCCGTCGTCGGTCAGCTGCATCAACCGGGTGCCGTTCCGGCCCCGGACGATCGCGACAGTTGGGCCGTCGTCGGCCACGTACGGCAGCGCATCGCCCGACTGCGTGACGATCGCACCGTCAGTCAACGTCCAGCGGCCGTCACGCGTGATGCCGACCGTTATGACCTCGTACCGATCTCGATCGATCGCCGAAAGGACGGAGCGAGCAGAGAGGCACGACACCTCGTGCTCACTGCTACGACCGCCGTACAAGACAAGCACGCGGGTGATCATGGGGTCTCCGAGGGGCGCTGGTCGGCCGAAGGCTAGCGACGGGCGCCACCGGTCCTCGTTCTGATATGGCGGTGTGGACCCCTCGCGACCTACGGTCACGCCTTCACCCACAACCCCTTCCTTGGAGCCTCCCTTGAGCAACATCGACCTCGACGGCCGCGTCGCAGTGGTGACCGGCGCCGGCGGCGGCCTCGGCCGCGAGCACGCGCTCCTGCTGGCCAGCCGTGGCGCGAAGGTGGTCGTCAACGACCTCGGCGGCAACCGGTCAGGCGAGGGCAGCGGCTCCGAGATGGCCGACCAGGTCGTTGACCAGATCAAAAAGGCCGGCGGCGAAGCCGTCGCCAGCTACGCCTCGGTCGCCGACCAAGAAGGCGCCACGAGCATCGTGCAGCACGCGTTGGACACGTTCGGTCGCATCGACGTCGTGATCAACAACGCGGGAATCCTGCGCGATATGTCGTTTATGAAGCTGGATGCTGCATCGCTGGACCTGGTGCTGAAGGTGCATCTGTACGGCTCGTTCTACGTCACGATGGCGGCGTGGCCTCACCTCAAGGAGCAGGGCTACGGCCGGATCGTGAACACGACGTCCGGGTCGGGCATGTACGGCAGCTTCGGGCAGACGAACTACGCGGCGGCGAAGGCTGGCATCACGGGGTTCACGCGCACGCTGGCGCTCGAGGGCCGCAAGTACAACATCGGTGCGAACGTGATCGCCCCGATCGCCGCCAGCCGCATGACCGATGACATCATGCCTCCGGCGCTGCTGGAGCTGCTGCAGCCGAGCAACGTGTCGCCGCTCGTGACGTACCTCGCGTCGGAGGCGTGCAGCTCGACGGGCGAGATCTTCTCGGTTGGAGGTGGCTACATGGCGCGCATCGCGATCGTCGAAGGCGAGGGCGTGGCGTTCGACCACACCCCCACACCCGAGGATGTCGCCGAGCGCTTCGCCGAGATTCAGACCATCGGCGAGTACGCCGAGTTCACCAACGGCGTGGGCGACCAGACCGGCAAGATCATGTCCGCGCTCGGCCTTTCGATCAGCTGAAGCTGGCGATCGGCCTCCCACCCCGGCCGACCTGCCACCGCGCATCGTCGCGTGGCACGAGGCCGGGCCGTGGCGGGCCGGGGTGTGGCGGGGTGTGGCGGGCCGAGCCGGGACGGGCTGGGGCGGCGAATCAGTCCAGGCCGTAGTGCTCGGGCTTCGCCCGACGGGCCAGCAACCCGGCGGTCATCGTGTCGATCTCGACGCCGTGGTGCAGCACGCTGACCACAGCTTCGCTGATGGGCATCTCGACGCCTGCTTCCTCGGCGAGCGCGAGGATCGCCTTGGACGACTTCACGCCTTCGGCCACCATGTTCATGTCTGAGATGATGTCGTCGAGCGTTTCGCCCGCGCCGAGCCGTCGGCCGACGGTCTGGTTGCGCGACTGCGTCGAGGTGCAGGTCGCGATGAGGTCGCCCACACCCGCGAGCCCGCTGAACGTCAGGGTGTCACCGCCAAGCGCCACGCCCAGCCGCATCATCTCGGCAAGGCCGCGGGTGATCACCATCGCCGTGGTGTTATCACCGAAGCCGCGACCGAACGCCATACCGGACGCGATGGCGAGCACGTTCTTGACAGCCCCACCGACCTCGACGCCGATGCGATCAGGCGAGGTGTACACGCGGAACGTCGGGCACATCACGGCGGCCTGCACCTGGGCGGTACGAGCCTGGTCCTGGCCGGCGGCAACGGTGGCAGCCGGGTAGCCCTTGGCGCACTCGCGTGCGAGGTTAGGACCGGACACAACAACGACGCGCGACGGGTCGATGTCCAGCGTGCCAGCGATCGTCTGTGATCCGAAGCGGCGCGTCTGCACGTCGACTCCCTTGATCAGCGACACAAGCGTTGCATCAGGCCCAATCTGGTCGCCCCAGGCCTCGAGCTGCTCCGCAACCCCGGTGGACGGCACCGCAACAACCACGACATCTGCCCCTGCGAGCGCCTCGGTCGGGTCGGCGGTGGCATGTAGCAACGGCGGCAGCGCAACGTCGGGCAGGTACGCGGCGTTGGTGTTGCAGTCGCGAACCTCGGCTGCAACCTCGGGGCGTCGGGCCCACAGAACCGTCTCGGAGCCTGCCGTGACCGCGAGCGCCCCGAAAGCGGTCCCCCACGAGCCACTACCCATCACCGCAAGCTTGGTCATCGGCGCTCCTGTTGTCATAACGCAGCCATCGACCGGAAGCTAGCGGAGCAGGTGCAAAGGGCCGGCAGTGGACGAAGGCTAGGATGCGGCAGCATGACTACCTCCCAGCCCATCGCCCTCGTTCCCGTTCGGGACCCGCGCCTCGCCAAGACCCGCCTCGCCGGTGTCATGAGCGTCGACGCGCGGGAGGTGCTTGTGGGTGCGATGCTCGCGGATGTCATCCACGCGCTTGCCGGCGCTGGGCTCTCGCGGATCGTTGTGTTGGCCTCCGGGGCAGGCGCGGCGGCGGCCGCCGCCGCGCTCGGCGTCGATGTCCTGCGCGACCCACCCGGCGAGCACGGCTTGAACGCGGCGCTGTCGGCGGCCGCTGGCCGAATCCGCGCACACGCCTCGCTGGTGGTCCCGGCCGACCTGCCGTGTCTGCACCCGCGCGACGTTGTTGCGCTGCTTGGGACGCCCGGCGAGGTCGTCGTCGCGCCGACGCACGACGGCGGCACCGGCGCGCTCCTGCGCCGCCCTGCGTGGGCCATCGAGACCGGCTACGGCGTCCGGTCGGCGGCCCGACACCTGCTTTCCGCTCGCAACGCCGGCCTCGCGGCAGAGCGCGTGGACATCCCGGGGTTTGCCGGTGATGTCGACGATGCGCAGGACCTGATCGCGGCCCGCGACTCGGGCTCTCTTGGCAAGGTCACCTCGCACGTGCTGCACGGCGACATCCAGCTGCGCCTCCCCAAGCCGCAGGACGCCGGGACCGCCTGACAGCGGCCGGTAACATCGCACCGTCCTCAGACGTTCGATCACGGAGCACCCGATGCCGCAGGGCACCGTCAAGCGCTACGACCCTCAGACCCGCACCGCGGTGCTCCTCGACGACCAGCTCAAGCAGCTGGACGTGGACACCGAAGCGGTCGCCGCGTCCGGCCTCCTCGAGCTGCGGCTGGGCCAGCGCGTTCGCTACGAGCTGGACGAAACCCCGACGGGCGAGACCCGCGTGACCAACATCAACATCGTCAGCATGTGACATCCGGGCCCCCGGGCCCGGCCACATGATGAAGGGGACGCCTCGGCGTCCCCTTCATCATGTCCTACGCGACGGGGTCGCGCGCCAAGCTCAGTGATCGTGAGCCGCGGGCGGGTCCATATCGACGTCGTCAAGCTCAACCTGCTCCAGAACCAGCGCTGTGCGCATCAGCACGGCCTGGCCGTGCTCGAGTCCGTTCTCGTCGGCCCACGCACGCGTCTCGTCGAGCTGCGTGCGCAAGATCTCGGCTGGGCCGGGTGCGGCTGCGCCGTACATCGCCAACGCGGCGGACGCGACCTTGTCCGGGTCTGACTCAAGCAGCTCGGGGACCAAGGTCGGTGCGTCCTGCACGTCGCGCCACGCCAGCGCGCACGCGGCGCCGAAGATCTGGCCATCGAAGTCGCCGGCCGAGGCGATGACCGTCAGGTGCATCAGCGCCTTGGCGGACAGGCGGTCCTCGTCGGCGACGGCCGCGATCAGCGCAGCCCACTCGCCAAGGTCCTCGTCGGTGAGCAGCGGCGCCATCAGGCGCACGTACTTCGCGCGGACGCCACGGTCGACGTGAACCTCAAGGTCCTCGGGCACGTCACCGTCGGCCAGCCATGCCTTGAGCGGCTTCGCAGCGGCCCAGTACGCCGTCGCGTCCTCACGCAACGAGGCGGGAGCCGCGAGCGTGCGGGCCGGGTCAACGTCCCACTCGACGTGCCCCGCACCGAACTCCGAGACACGCGCAACCGCAGCGTCCAACGTAAGCCAGGCCGACACGCGCTTGCCGTGCGCGAACTTTCCACGCGCCGCAGCGTCGATCGGGTCAAGCGGACCGAGGTCCGCGCCGAGCTCACCGCGCGTGCGCAGGCCGTCCTCCTCGATAAGGGGCAGGCACCGCGTGCGGGTGAGGTGGTGGACGGTGACGCGCTCGGCCACGACGACTCCAAGTTCGGGCGATCCAGCATGGCTGGCCGCGAGGGTGGACGGTCGCGAAGGGTACTGCTGGGTTTACAGGCTGCGGTCCAGCATGGCCACGAAGCGATGCAGCTGGCCGTGCGCCCGCTCCAGATCCGCGCTCGCGCCCTCGGCGATTGATGCGAGGCGGCGCTGCCACCTGTCCTTCTGCTCAACCGAGACCTTGGCACTCTCGACGCGGTTGTTCGCCTGGTGCAGCTCGGAGGTCAGCGAGAGGAGGGCGCGTGCGTCAACCAACGGGTTGGGGGACGTCACAGCTCAACTCGACTCGTGAAAGAAATGGCGTGGGACCGTGGCGCCACAGCGCTCGGACGGGCACCTTGCGTACGAACAGAGGCTATCGCGATGCCTGACGCGCCTGATGCGACCAACGACCGGCCAGCGCCCGATGGCGTCGAGCGCGAGCCGGCGAACCCTGCGGACCCGTCTTACCTCCAGCCCCCACCCGGCCTTCGCGTGCGGCGCCCCGACGACGACGACCAGCCGCTCATCGTCGAGCTGTACGCGCGGGCGGCCGTTGTGTCCGGCGCAGGGACGACGGGACGCGGCGCGCTGCGAACCGATCGCGACCTCGCCCGTACATGGACTGAGCGTCGCAACGACGCCCTCGTCGTCGAGCACGACGGCGCAATCGTTGGCTACCTCGAGTTCCACGAGAGCTACGACCCGTGGACACCCGAGCTCGATCTGTACGCCGAGGGTCGCGTGGACCCGTCGGCTGCTGGGAACGGTGTCGGCACCTTCATGCTGCAGCGGGCACGCGACCGCGCGGATCGGGCGGCAGCCCGCAACCCACAGCTGACAACCGAGCTGCGCACCACGCTGGTCGACCCGAGCCCCGATGTCCTACGGGTGTTCGCCAACCACGGGCTGGTCCAGCAGCGCCACATGCTGCAGCTGCGCATCGACATCGGCCCCGCGACGCCGGCACCCGTGTGGCCGACCGGCACCCGGCCGTCGGCAGCCGGTCGCGTCGAGGTGGCGTCGTTGCACGCTGCCGTGGTCGAGTCGTTTGATGACCACCACCTCGGCGCCACCGATGACCTTGATGGGTGGCAACGGGTGGCCATCGACGCCGGCCGCGTACAGCTGGCAGCGAGCCTCGTGGCGCTCGACGACGATGGCCGACCGATCGGCGTCGCGCTCGGCCGGTCCGGCGCCAGCGGTGATCCCGGGCTCGGCGTGATCACCGACCTTGGGGTCGTGCCCGCGTGGCGTGGACGGGGGCTGGCAACCGCGCTGCTACGCGCCAGCTTCGCCCGGTTCGCCGAGCTCGGCGTGGATCGAGTGGGCCTTGATGTGGACGACATCACGCTGGACGGGGCGTTCCGGCTGTACGAACGCGCGGGCATGGAGGTCGTCCATCACACCGTCGTGCTGACCACAGGACCGCTGCGCTCCTGATCAGATAGGCGGCAACCCTGCCACCGGGACCGTCTCGGGGTCGACGCCGGCCGCTGCGTCCGCACGCTCGACCTCCTCGCGACGGATGCCGAGCAGGAACAAGATCGCGTCGAGATACGGAACCGTCACGCTGGTGTCCGCCGCGTCAGACACCACAGGCTTGGCGTTGAACGCGATGCCAAGTCCGGCGGCAGCGATCATGTCAAGATCGTTGGCACCATCGCCGACCGCCACGCACTGCGAGAGATCGAAGCCCTCAATCGCGGCGATCTCACGTAGCACCTCGGCCTTGCGAGCGCGGTCTACCACCGGCCCGACCGTGCGACCGGTCAGCCTGCCGTCCACGATCTCGAGCTCGTTGGCGACCGCGTGGTCGAGGCCGAGCTCGTCACGCAGCACGTCGGTGAACGCCGTGAACCCGCCGCTCACGATGGCGACGGTGAACCCGAGCCGCTTCAGCGTGCGCACGAAGGTCCGCGCGCCGGGGGTAAGACGGACTCGCTCACGGACGCGGTCGATAGCGGCCTCGTCAAGGCCTTCCAGCAGCGCCACGCGGGCGTGCAACGACCCTTCAAAATCGAGCTCGCCGGCCATCGCGCGGCTGGTGATGTCCGCGACAGCTTCAAGGCAGCCTGCCTCGTCAGCCAGCAGCTCGATCACCTCGTCTTGGATCAAAGTCGAGTCGACATCCATCAGCACCAGGCGCTTCACCCCAGCCTCGAGCCGCTCCGGCTGCATCGCGACGTCAATGCTGTACGCGGCTGCCGCGTGCACGAGCGCCTCGCGCATCGCGTCGACGTCGCCCTCGATCACGACCAGCTCGTAGGACACAACGGGATAACGCGACAGGCGCACGATCCGGTCGATGTTGCCGCCTCCGCTGGCCACTGCAGCCGCCACCCCAGCGAGCGCACCGGGGGTCAGCGTCGATCCGAGCGCTGTGATGACGGTGCGCTGCTTGCCCTCGCGGGCCGACACATCCTCGACTACCTCAAAGTCGATATCGATGCCAGACTCCCACCCAAAGAACAGCAGCTCTTTGAGCACGTTGCTCGTGGCCGGGACCCCGATCAGGACGTTCAGCGTCAGCCGCTCGCGGACGACCAGCTGCTCCATGTCGTGGACGCTGGCGCCCTGTCGATCAAGGATCGACAGCAGCCCGGCGGTGATGCCCGGGTGGTCATGACCGGTCACGTGGACCAGGACAGTGCTCGGAGCGGTCATGCCTACGCTTCGCTGGGGGCCAGTCCCGAGCGTAGGACGCTTACAGCGGACTCCACGACAGCGCATCCCCGTCGTCCACCCAGCCCTCGATACCGAGCCCACCACGGGTGTAGTCGCGCAGCTCCCGCGCCAGCGTCTCGCCGAGCGGCGCCTGGGCGTCACGCGGGACCGGGGTCGGGGGAGGCGTCGCGGGGCGGGGACGCCCGACGGCGCGGTGCCCGCGGGCGAGCCATGCCTCCAGCTGCGGCACGGGTGCGTCGCCGCGCAGCAACGCTTCCACCTCTGCGAGATCATCGCGCACCCCTGCTACGAGGTCGGCGACCGCGACTCGGTTGAGCGAAAGGACCTCGGCCCAGAAGCTCGGGCGGGTCGCGGCGACGCGGGTGGCATCACGGAACGAACCGCCGGCCAACAGATCTGCGCCCTGCGCGTCGTCGGTCTGCAGCCGGCTGAACATGGCATACGCCAGCACGTGGGGCAGATGCGACAGCAGTGCGACGGTGCGGTCGTGCTCGTCCGGTGGCAGCACCGCGGGCACGGCGCCGAGGCCGAGCGCGAGGTCAACGACCGCCCGCAGCGAGCCGACCTGGTCCTCGGCGTCCGCCGTGATGATCCAGGGCGAGCCGTCGAACATGCCGCGGCGCGCCGCGCGGAAACCGCTTCGCTCAGTGCCTGTCATCGGGTGTCCACCAAGGTGACGCACGTAGCGCAGCTCGGCTGCGCGAGCCGCGGTCGTTGTCGGCCCCTGCACCGACGCCACGCTCGTGACGACCACAGGGGTGACACGGACCCTGTCGATGCGATGCATCACGTCCATCACCTGCGGCGCCGGTGTCGCGACGACAATCAGATCAGCGACGCGCGCCACCTCCTCCACATCGTCGGTGACCGCGACGCCGGCTGCGGCCGCCGCCTCGCGCTGATCGGGATCCACGTCGGTCGCCAGCAGCGACCATCCTTCGGCCAACGATTCCAGCGCCACCGACCCTCCGATAAGCCCGAGGCCGATGACACCAATCGTCTGGGTAGGGGCCACCATCAGCCGGCTCCCAGCAGGTCATCAAGCTGAGACGGGCGGTCCGCAACGCGACCGCGGAGCGGCCGCTGATGCACCCGGCCCCAGCGGCGGTCAAGCGACGGGTACGCACCAAGCAGCTTCACCGTCGTGCGCTCCTCGAGCAGCTCCGACACCGCCGCGCGCAGATCGGGGTCGGCCAAGCCCCCGTCGCACTCCAGCACGAAGCCGTACTCGCCGAGCGCGCGCGACAGCGGCCGCGACTCGATCCGGCTGAGGTTGAGGCTGCGCACCGCGAACGGCGCCATCAGCCCAAACACCGCACCCGGCCGGTTACGACCAGGGACCGCGAACAGCAGCACCTTGCCGTTGTCGTGATGGACCGGCGGGTTCGCACCAACGACGGCGAACGCGACATGGTCGTCCTCGCCGTCGTTGAGCTCGTCGGGAAGAATCGTTAGACCGGCCGCTTCGGCTGCGCGCACCGAGGCCAGCGCGGCCAGCTCCCGCCGCGTCCCGGCAGCCACCTGGGTGCAGGCGAGGCTGGTGCTGCCTACCCCCTCCAACAGCGTGATGCCGAGAGCTCGTAGGTGGTCGGCGCACTGCGCCAGCGCCAGCGGGTGGCTGGCGACCGTGGTGACGTCCGACAGCGTCACGCCGGGCAGCACCGCCAAAAACAGCTCGGCCGCGACCTCAACCTTGGCGTGCACGACCGAGCGCGTCGTGTCATGGATCAGGTGATCGACGGTCTCGATAACGCCGCCGATGATGGCGTCCTCGAACGGCACAACGGCCCACGCAAGGATGCCGTTCTCGACCGCGTGCAGCGCCTGCGTGATGCTGGGGTAGGCCACCAGCTCGGCGTCGACTGTGCCATCCCCCGCGACCCGTAACGCCGCGTCGTGACTGAGGGACCCGACGGGACCAAGGAACGCGGTGGCCATACGGGGTCCTAACGGGCGAGGGCGGAGGCGGCGACGTCGAGGAGCCTACGCGCGAGCAGTAGCGTCGGACCGACCTTGGAGGTGGCTCGTGGCACTGACGTCAAACCCGGTGCTCGACGCGCTCGGCGGCTACCCGCTGGCGCGTCTACAGGACCTCGCCAACGAGCTGCGTGCGTCCGGCGCCGTCGTGCACGACTTCTCGATCGGTGATCCCGACGAGCCGACACCGGAGTTCATCCGCTCGGCGTTGACCGACGCGGTAGGTCCTGTGTCGCGCTATCCGACAGCCGCCGGTCAGCCTGCGTTGCGGCAGGCCGTGGTCGGGTTTATGGAGCGACGCCACGGCGTTGGCGGGTTGTCCGCTGATGCGAACGTCGTGCCGGCCGCCGGGTCCAAGGAAGCCATCTTCCACCTGCCACTTGCGATGGTCGACCGCGACGGGCCAAAGCGGCACGTGCTGTTCGGCACCCCCGGCTACCCCGTGTACGAGCGTGGCACGCTTTTTGCGGGCGGCATCCCCGACCCAACCGTGCTGACCGCCGACGATGGCTGGCGCTTGGACCTCACTGCGATGTCGGACGCGCGGTTGGACCGCGCCTGCGTCGCGTGGATCAACTACCCGCACAACCCCACCGGCGCGACGGTCGACCTCAGCTGGCTACGCGATCAGATCGCCTGTGCACGTGCGCACGACATCCTGCTGGCCAGCGACGAGTGCTACCAAGAGGTCTGGTTCGACGAGCCCGCGCCGTCCGCGCTGGAGGCGTGCGACGACGGCGTGTTCGACGGCGTCGTGGCGTTCGTGTCGCTGTCCAAGCGCTCGGGCATGACCGGCTACCGCTGCGCCGCGATCGTGGGCGACGCCGAGGTGGTTCGACGCCTACGCATCCTGCGTCCCAACATCGGCACTGCCTCGCCGGACTTCGTGCAGGCAGCTGCCATCGCCGCGTGGTCCGAGCAGTCGCACGTCGACGAGCGCCGCACGATCTTCGCGGCCAAGCGTGAGGTGCTGCTGGCGTTCATGGCCGAGCAGCGCATCGAGGTGTCCGGGTCGGATGCCACCTTCTACATCTGGTTCCGCGCACCCGGCGGCGACAGCGCCGCGTACGCCGAGGCCCTGCTGCGCGCGAACATCGTTGCCTCCCCCGGCGAAGCCTTCGGCCCGGGCGGCGAAGGCTGGATGCGCCTCGCCTTGGTCCCGAACGTCGACGCATGCCACGACGCCGTCCACGCCTGGCAGTCCGCCATCTCGACCGGCGCGCTGCCGATGTAAGAGTTTCCCCTCCGTGTGAGGGGAAACTCAGGCTCGGGCCTCGGTTGGCCGGGCTCGAACGCGGATGGTTCGTGAGTTTCCCCTCGCTGCGAGGGGAAACTCAGGCACGGCGTGGGGCTTACGCCGTGGATGAGTGAGCGCTGCGGCGGGCGAGCTTGGCGAAGGTGACGACGAGGGCGAAGGCCAAGGCGGCGAGGATGGCGCTGATCGCGACCTGTCCGGTGGGAGCGCCGAGGGCTGTGTCGGCGACGCCGTCCGGGCCGGCGGGCCACGGCCATAGGACGCGGGTCGAGCCGACCATCAGGCCGAGGAGGACAGCCATCACAGTGGCGCGGTGGCGATCGAGCAACCACGAGAGGAACGTCGAGAACAAGGCCAGGCCGACGACGGCGCCGACAGCCACCAACGCGATGGTCGCGAGGTCGGAATCGTTCACCGCGCCTAGCACGACGTCGTACAAGCCGACCAGCAGCAGCAGGAACGAGCCGCTGACGCCTGGAAGAATCATCGCGCAGATCGCGAGCGCACCGCCGGCGACCAGCACGAGCGCGGACGGGTCGGTGAGGCTGCCGCCCTTCGCGCCGAGCAGCACGAACGTCGCTGCCGCGCTGGCGGCCCCGATAAGCCAGACCCGCGGCGTCGACTCGCCGACCTCGGTGCGAGCCACGACCACGGATCCAAGCACCAGGCCGAGGAACGCGGCGGACACCGGGACTGGCTGCTCTTGCAGCAGGCGCTCCAGCACGCTGGCCAGCAGCACAACGGCGCCGACGATGCCAGCGAGCAGCGCGAGCAGGAAGGACCAGTCGACCGCCACGATGTGCGCAGCCCCGTCTTTGAACCGACCGCGAAGCAAGGACGACAGCCCTCGGACGCCTTGCCGGATGGCACCAACCAGCTGGTCGTACACGCCGAGAACCAGCGCAACTGTGCCGCCGGACACGCCGGGCACGATGTCAGCGGATCCCATGACGAAGCCGGTTAACGCGATGCGCGGCAACGAGCTGGCAGGCGTGCGCCGAGCCGTCGCATCCGTGTCGAGCTCGGCAGGCATGGCAGGTTCAGTAGTCATGCTGCGAACAGTACGGCGATGGACGGGACGTAGGCTTCATCCCGCGCCGCCCGCACCCACCCGGAGCCCCTCACCGTGACCAGCATCGCCTCCCCGCCCATCGCCCCAACACGTGCGGCGGGGCTCGGCCTCGCCACACTGACGCAGGACGGGACCGTCCTGGAGGTCTGGTTCCCGCACACCGTCGTTGACGCCGATGCCGTGGCCGCGATCCGAGCGGGCCTCGGTGACGACACCGTCTCGGCCAGCATGATTCAGAACCCGTTTGATGGGTCTCTAGAGGTGGCGTTCGCGCCGCTGCTGCAGGCTGCTGCGACCGACCACGGACTGCTACCCGGGACGCGGCGCGAGGCCGTCGTGTGCGTCTTAGACGACCTGGCGGTCGCACCCGTCGACGCCATCGACGTGTACCTGCGGCTCCGGCTGCTGTCCGAGCGGCGTATCCAGCCGCACGGCGCGAGCCTGGACGGCGCCTTCGGACTGCTTGCGAACGTCGCGTGGACCGACCGGGGGCCGGTGCTCGCAACCGAGATTGACACGCTGCGGCTGACCCTGATCGCCCGCGGCGAGCGGCTGCAGGTGCGCAGCGTGGACAAGTTCCCCCGCATGAGCGACCACGTCGTGCCGTCCGGCGTGCGCATCGGCGACGCAGACCGCGTGCGACTCGGCGCCCACCTCGCCGCCGGCACCACAGTGATGCACGAAGGCTTCGTGAACTTCAACGCCGGAACGCTCGGCGCTGCGATGGTCGAGGGCCGCATCTCGGCAGGCGTCGTCGTCGGTGACGGCAGCGACCTCGGCGGTTCCGCGTCGATCATGGGGACGCTGTCTGGCGGCGGCACCGAAACCATCCGCGTCGGCGAGGGCTGCCTCATCGGCGCGAACGCAGGCATCGGCATCAGCCTCGGTGACCGGTGCGTCGTCGAGGCCGGCCTGTACGTCACAGGCGGCACGAAGGTCACCCAGCCCGACGGCGAGGTCGTGGCCGCACGGACGCTGTCGGGACGCGATGAGCTGCTATTTCGACGCAACTCGGTCAATGGTGTGGTCGAGGTCATCGCACGCACGGGTGACTGGGGCGCCCTCAACGACGCGCTGCACACGAACTGACGGTACGAAGGAGATAGCGGCGCGAAGCACGTAGCGGCGCGATAAATGATCACGATAAATCGTGACGATAAAAATCAGGGGCAGGCATGGACGAGGTACGGGACCGACTGGTCGGGTGGCTGCGGCTGCTGGTGGACGCAGGTGCGGTCACCGGAACCGAGCGCCGTCTCGCGGACGACCTCGAGACAGTGCTCGGGCTCGACTACGACGTCGAGCGCGTCGGCGACTCGCTGATCGTCGGCAGCCCAACCGGCACGCGGCCCGTGATCGCGCTCGTAGGCCACATCGACGTGGTTCCGCCGACGGAGATCGACCTGCCGATGCGAATCGAGTCAGTCGAAGGCACCGACATCGCCTACGGGCGCGGCACCTCCGACATGCACGCTGGGAACGCAGTCGCCCTGGAGCTGTTCACACAGCAGGCAGCGCTGGGCGACGCGGCACCGGCGGACATCGTGCTGGTGCTCTACGCCCGCGAGGAAGGGCCGGCCGACGCCAACGAGCTCGCGGAGGTGCTGACGCAGGTGTCATGGCTACGCGATATCGACCTCGCAATCATCCTCGAACCGACCGACGGACAGCTGCAGGCCGGGTGCCTCGGTGGCGTGCACGCCACCGTGACGTTCCACGGCCAGCAGGCCCACTCGGCCCGCCCATGGCACGGCCGCAACGCGCTGACGGCCGCCGGCCCGTTCCTCGCTGCGCTGGACGCGCTGCAGCCGAAGGTCGTCATGATCGACGGCATCGAGTATCGCGACGTGTGGTCCGCCACGATGGCGTCCACCACCAGCGCCCGCAACGTCATTCCGGGCGAGTTCAGTGTGAACCTCAACCTGCGCTTCGCGCCCTCACGCGACGCCGACACAGCCGTCTCCGAGCTACGCCAGCAGGTGGCCGCCTGGACCGCCTCGCTGGACGGCAGCGGCGCGACCGTGACGGTCGAAGTCGTTGACATCGCGCCACCGGCCCCGCCACGTATGGACGCCACGCTGCTGCAACAGCTGGTCGAGGTCACCGGAGCAGAGGTGGCTGGCAAGCAGGCGTGGACCGACATCGCACGATTCGCCGCCCTCGGCGTTCCGGCCGTGAACTACGGGCCGGGAATGACGACGCAGGCGCACCAGCGGGGCGAGCACGTCGCGGTGGACGCGATGGTCGAGGTGTTCGACCGGCTGTCGCTGTTCCTCGGCGAGGCCTAGGCAGACACGGGTTACACCTCTGTGCTGCCGCCGGGTGCAGCGCGCAGCGCGGACAGCGCGGCGTTGGCGTGGATACGCGCCGCACCGCCGGGGAACGTGCCGAGCTGCGCGACGCGGTGGCCGCCCGGGTACGTCGCACGCGCGACGGTGGTGAGGTCCCAGTCGGTGCGACGCTCCGGCATGAGGTGCCGCTGGACAAACGCGCGGGCGCGCAGTGACGCCTCAACGACAGCGGTCATCGCCGGCGGTGCTGGCTGGTATCCCAGCGCCTCCCGCAGCGGCTGGTCGAGCATCGCGCGGACCGCCAGCGCGCCCACGCGGTGCAGCACGGGCGGCAGGTAGATATCCAGCAGCAGCTGCACGGACGCGTCGGCAACGATGCGGTTGGCCGGGTGGAACGCGAACCGCTCGGCCTCGTACCGGCGGTTGAAGCGGTCAAACCAGGCGTAGTCGGTGGGCAGATCACCCAGGCCCATATGCGAACCGACCTCGGCGTACCACCGGGTCTGCGCCGCAACCTCGGCGGCGGTCATCGCGCGCCATCCGAACCGCGCGGCCCATCGCACCGGCTCGCAGATGAACGTGGTCAGGGTGTACAGCGTGTCGTCGGGGTCGATGTCGTACGCGGCGTGCATCGCGTTCATCCGCCGCAGGGCGTCCCTCCCCGGTCCCGGCGTCGCGACTCCGTGCTTGCTCATCTCGGCGATTATCAGCTCGGTGTCGTCGTACCGTTTGCGAGCCGCGCTGGTGAACTCGCCGGTGGCCTCCAGCAGCACCGAGATCGACGGCACCGCATACGTCCGAAACAAGGCCAGCGAGAGCGACAGCTCGGTGTCGAACGCGAGCTCGCGCGTCGCGAGCAACCAGACCATCTGCCGCGCATCGGTCACCGGGTCCAGCGCGGCGATCTGCTGCTGGACTGCGCGGGTCCGACCACGCGATCGGTGCTGCGCCACCCCCCACGCCGCACCGAGCGTGAGCACGGTGAGAGTCGGGCGCATACGGGCCTCGTTCGCAGCGTTACGGGGGGTCGTGAGCGTAGGCTTCCGCCACGCTGGAGGTGCCATGGGTCGCGACGTGCAGGGGACGAACGGCAGCGGCGTGGGCGTGGACGGTGCACCCATCCCGACGCCCGCCCCACGACGGACGCCGCTCCCACAGCGAGCGCAGCGTGTGCTGGTGCCCGTGGCGAACCCTGCCTCGGCGCCCGAGCTGCTGGCGCTGGCCGCGGCCTTCTGCCAGCTCGGGGGCAAGGTCATCGCGCTCACGGTCGCCCTCGACGACGCGCCGACGCATGTCAACCGCGACAGCCATGCGAGGCTGGCGGGCATCGTCGATCTGCTCTCCGCCGAGACGCAACACCGGACCATCGAGCTGCTCGCCCGGCCCGCGCCGTCCATCGCACGTGGGATCTTGGAGGTGGCCCGCGAGAGCCGCGCCGACCTGATCGTGCTCGGCATCCCTGTGGCCGAGGGCGACGGGGCGCTGCTGGGACCGGTCGCCGATGCCATCATCGGGCTCGCGCCGTGCGATGTCGTGTTGGTGCGACCAGGGCTCAGCGACGAGCATGTCTGGGACGCGACCCGCGTCGTCGTTGCCGTTGACGGCGACGACGCCAGCCGGACCGCCGTCCGCACGGGCGTGGTGCTGGCCGGTGGTCTGCAGCTGCCGGTACAGGCGGTGCACGTACAGGACTCGGGGCGCCCCGTGTGGGACGGCTACGCGGTGCTGGCGCGCTCCCTTGACGAGGTAACGGGCGGCGAGGTCTGCCGCCGCAAGCTGCTGCACGGCGCCAACGTGGCCGACGCGGTGATCGCAGACGGCGAGTCGACCGATCTGCTGCTGGTCGGGCTGCACAGCGAAGGCGCCCTGCAGCGCTGGCTGTTCGGCTCGGTCTCCAGCGACCTGCTGCGCCACGCCACCGGGCCGGTGCTGGTGGTCGCCCGCAAGGTGGGAGCGGCCGGCGACGCGCTGACATGGCGCGATCGGGCGGCCAGCTGGCTGCGGCCGCGCCTGACCGACGTCGAGCAGGAGACGCTGCTGTGGGCCGCCCGCCGGGACGCCACCACGACGATCGACTACCTGACGCTGCTGGTCATCTCGGCCGTCCTGGCCACGCTGGGTCTGGTGCAGGACTCGGTCGCCGTGATCATCGGCGCGATGCTGGTGGCACCGCTGCTGGGGCCGTTGGCCGCGATCGCGATCGGGCTGGTCACAGCCCGCACGCCGCTGCTGCGACGCGGCCTGTCCACCCTCGTCCTCGGCACCGGCGCGGCCATGCTGGTGTCGCTGCTCGTCGGCTGGCTGCTCCCGCTGACCACGCCGACCTCGCAGATGCTGCTGCGTGGCAGTCCGACCCTGCTCGACGTCGGCGTCGCGATGGCATCAGGCCTGGTCGGCGCGTACGCGATCGCGCGCAAGGACATCCCCGCCGCGTTGGCCGGGGTCGCGATCGCCGCTGCCCTTATCCCGCCGCTGTGCACCGTCGGTCTCGGTCTGGCGTTGGGGCAGCCAGCGCTGGCTGGTGGTGCGTTGCTGCTTTTCTTGGTGAACATCTCGGCCGTGATCGTGACCGGATCTGCAGGCTTCCTCTGGTTCGGCATGCACCCCGTCGCGCAGGACCGCGCGACACGTCGTCGCATCGTGTCCGCGGTGGTGGCCGCGGCGCTCGTGCTGCTGGTCGTGACCGCTGCGGTCGGGCTGCTGGACGCGTCGCGCAAGACGCAGGCCGCGGCGCAGAACGTGCGCGTCGAGCTCGATGTCGGTGACGGTGTTGAGGTGGTGCGGGTCGAGGTTGACGCGAACGCGAGCCCAATCGCGGTGCTCGCCACGGTCCGATCGAGCCGCGACATCACACCCTCCGAGCTCGCCGAGATCGAGGACCGCCTGGCCGAGACGCTCGGTGGCCCCGTTGCGCTGCGTGTCATCGTCCAGCGCGTGCTCACACCCGAACGCTGAGCTGCGGCAGGTTCCGCGGCATCACATGTCGAAACCCCGTGGTGACCAAACATGGTCGCGACCGCTCGTGTGCCCGATCTGCGAGCCTGTCCTGGGAGTTCACGCATGCCCCGTTCCTGGCCCGCCATTCGCCCCGCCCTTCGGCCTGGCCGCCGCCGCGTCGGAGTCGCTGCGTTGCTCATCGCCACGCAGATGCTGGTTGCCGTGCCGGCGCTCGCCACGCCGTACCCGCCCGTGACATCGGTGCTGCCGCCGCTGGTGCCCGCCGGACCCGGGCGGGACTTCTCGGACGAGTGCGGCGACGATGGGTTGGTCTGTGTGCGCTTCGTTGAGCAGCAGCTTGCGGGCTGGGAGAGCTTCTTTGGCTGCGACCACCGGGCCGTCTTCCCGACGGTCTACCGGCTGCTGACACAGGAGACCCGGCTGGTGCTGGAAGAGGACCCGTCCTACTTCGACGACCCCGCCGGGCTTGGCAAGGAGGCGTTGGCCTTCTACTCGCTGTACGAGCAGATGATCACCGACCACCTCGCGGGAGATCCGATCCCGGACGCGTGGCAGCGTTCGATCTCGGCCGCGGCCGAGGGTGACTGGAGCGGCGGCCAGGACATGTTGCTGGCGATCAACGCGCACGTGCAGCGCGACATGCCGTTCGCACTCGCGGCGACCGGCCTCAACCTGCCGGATGGCACCAGCCGCAAGGGCGACCACGACCTGTTCAACGAGGTCCTCAACGTCGCCTACCCGATCATCGTGGCCGAGGTCACGCGTCGCTACGACCCGTTCATGTCACAGATCGGTGACCTCGGCGACCCGGGCAACATCGGCGCGATGCAGCTGGTGGCTGGCTGGCGCGAAGGCGTCTGGCGCAACGCCGAGGCCCTCATATCCACCCAAGGCACACCGCTGCACGACGGGTTCGTAACAGCGCTCGAGCTGCACGCTGACACATGGGGCCAGGCCATGTCGGTCGGCGAGCGCCCCGACCGCCGAGCGATCCGCGATGCGCACTGCGCGGCCGCGATGGCCGGCGAGCCCGCATCCGACGCGGTGGCCGACGCGCCAGACGCTGAGGATGTCCTCGGCATCACCCTCGACGCTGATGATGTGCGCGCCGGCGCGTTAGCAGAGACGGGCGGTGGCGCTGCCGGCGTTGCCGTGGTGCTGATCGGGCTCGCAGTGCTGCTCCGACGGCGCCGCCGGTAAGAGCCGTCAGCGCTGCCCGTCCAACGTGACCGCGGCGGCGAGGTAGCGAAACGTCCACGCCTCGGCGGCCGCGCGGTTGCCCGCGTACACCATCGGGACCGTTGGGTAGCTGGCCTGGACCGTTGCAAGCATGTCAGCGAGCCGCGGGCCCGTCACGCGCTTGCTCGCAAGCGCCTGCGTGTACGAGCACTCCATCACGACCGCGGCCCGCGGTAGCAGCGACAACGCGTGCATCTGCGAGAGCAGCCGTCCGCGGCTGACCGACGACTGCAGATCGGACTTCTTCTTGCGCTCCACGGCGCAGCGCACGGCGCCGGTGACGTCATGGACTGCGTAGTCACCGCAGCCGAGCGTCCCGGCGACCGTCGTCGATGTGAGCCCTTCGAACTCCCACGCCATCTGCTCACGGTTGTCCACCGTGATGACGAAGGACTCGGGCCCGTGCTCAGTGAACGTCGTGATGCGCTGCTTGGGGGCGAGGTCTGCGATGCCGCGCTGCGTCATCCACACCGTGTGCTCTGCGCCATCGATCCGGTGTCCCCGGCCATCGAGGTTCGTCGCCGTCGTGTCGATCCGCAGCCATCCGTCCGACCTGCGGTCTAGCAGCAGATCTAACGAGCTTCCGACCACCCGGGCGTCCAGCACCCGGTAGACCACGCCGTCGTCATCGGCCGCCACATCATCGCCCACGGGCGTCAGCGGTACGGCCTGGTTCCCCGGCCATGCCGTCGCGGACCGCCAGCGTCGGGCACGGTCTTGGCCACGCAACGACACGACGAAGCCATCCCCCTCGGGATCGACGCGGAGCTCGTGCGGTTCAGCCTGGTGCATGCCTCGGAGTGTGCCCGCTGGTGCCGGCGAAACCACTGCGCACTCCGAAAGAGCGGAGCGCATCAGTGATCTCGACCGAGTGGCCGACCCATGATGCGGGGGTGCTGCGTCACCGATGACGACATAGCTCAGCTCGGAGCACGACGTGATGCAGCCCCGAGGAGCGCCGCGAGGGCGGGGAGGCTGTGCAGCCCAACCGCTGCGTAGGACTGCTGCGCTGAAGCTGCGATGGCCCTGGCTGATGATGGGTCATCATGCGTGTCTTTTTGTGTGTCGAAACCCACTGAAAAAAAGCCCAACACCGCACGGTGGGACTCACCCTCGAGTCGGCCGCTCGACCTGCGGTTGAAGCGTTAGTCCACAAAAGGACACACCCGCCGTCTGGGGGGACGCACAGCCGCGAGGCCACGAGGCACGCCGGGCTGCCAACAGGAAAGAACCACCTACACATGCGCACACCTACAGCTACAAAATCCAGCTTCACCCGCCGCGGCTAGCTCATCGTGGCGGCGCTCGCAGCGATCACCATGATGGGCGGCAACGCTTTCACTGCCAGCAACACCATGACTGCCGCAGACACGGTCGTCAGTTACGCCGAGACCACTATCGCCGGAGCGACGGTGATATCGGGTTCAACGACGGGACCGCCTCGTTGTGTGGTAGCGGGACGTTCGAAACCAACACCACATACGCCTGTGAGGATGCGGCGAACTTCACCTCGAATCCCACCAGTGACCTTGTCAAGACAGCCGTAGTGGTCAGCTGACCCATCCGACCGTGAGTCGCGTGACCAGCCGATGGTGGCCGGCCCGCATACGGGCCCCGACAGCTGAGCGGCCCAGTGGCAGGGGTGTCCACCTCCGGACGAAGCATGGCCCCGATTTACCGGCCTCACCACCCGGTGGTGGTTAAACGATCTGCTTCGTATGACGTCGGTGACATCGTGGACTACCGCAATGGCTCCATAAACACGCTGGCGCCGCATCGAATCATCGATCGTGGGGACTAAATTATTGAGATGCGAGCTGGTCCGAACACATCTGTATCGAAACTGACTGTGCGAAATACACCGTAATTGGGGCTCGCGCTCAAGTCGGCCGCTCGGCCGGCCGATGAGGGAGTAGTCCACAAAAGGACACGCCCGCCGTGTGGCGGGATCGGGCAGCCGCGAGGCCGCGATGTCAGCCCGGCTGCCAACAGGAAAGAGCCCCTACACATGCGCACACCTACAGCTAGAAAATCCAGCCTCACCCGCCGCGGTGGGTTCGTCTTCGCCGCGTTTGCGGCGGTTTCCATGATGGGAGGCAACGCTTTCACTGCCGGCAACACCATGACTGCCGCAGACACGGTCGTCGGCTACGGCGAGACCGTTATCACCGGCGCGACCGTGGACTCGCTCAGCTACACACTCAGCGGTGACGGCACCAACATCGACTCGGTCACGCTGGTGCTCGACGGGGACACCACCGGTTCGTCCGTCGAGATCGGGTTCAACGATGGGGCCACGTCGTCGTGTGGCGCCGGATCATTCTCGACCGACACCACCTACACCTGTAACGATGCGGCGAACTTCAGCTCGAATCCCAGCAGCAGCCTTGTCAAGACGGCCGTGGCGGTCAGCTGACCCATCCGATGGTGAGTCGCGCGACCAGCCGATGGTGGCCGGGCCCGTACACGGGCCCGGCGACCATCTACGAGTAAACGGAGGCGGGATGTCGGCAGGTCTACGAACTGCGGGGATCGTCGCGGCCGTGGTTGCCTGGCTTCTGGTGGGCCCCCGGCAGCTGAGCGGCCCAGTGGCAGCGGTGTCCACCTCCGGGCAAAGCATGGCCCCGACCTACCGACCTCACCACCTCGTGGTGGTTAAACGAGCCGCTTCGTACGACGTCGGTGACGTCGTGGCCTACCGCAGTGCATCGTTAGACACGGTGGTGCTGCACCGAATCGTCGATCGTGACTCGGACGGGTTTATCACGAAGGGCGACAACAACGACTGGATCGATCCGGACCGGCCCGATGCTGATGACATAATCGGACGTGTCTGGCTGGCGGTCCCCCAGCTGGGCCGGCTGTTCGAGCTGCCTGCCCCCGCCACCCCCGTATTTCTCGTGGCAGGCGTGATCGGGCTTACGGGGTCCTTGAGTCGACGGCGGTCGACCCCGCCACAGCGGCCCCAATCGCTTCGGGGCGCCCTCGACGTGATGACGGGCCGATACCCGGCTGCCGGCCGCCCCCCCGCCCAGCTGATGTCCATCGCCATGATCGTGTTGCTCGTGACCATCGGGCTGTCGGCTGTGGCGTGGACCCGTCCTGCACGTGTCGACGAGCCTGTCGACTTCGGCCAGCGAGCCGAGTTCAGCTACGACGCGGACGTGGCCTTCGACTCCGTGTATCCGGACGGAAGAGTAGACACGGGAGATCTGATCTTCCTGCGCCTCATCAACGAGCTGCAGCTGACACTTGACTGGACATGGGAGACAGGTCAGGTCAGGAACCTCGCGGGGATCGGACAGCTATCGGCTCGCATAACCGACAGCAGCGGCTGGCAGACCACCATCTCCCTGGGGCCCGCAGTCGAGTGGACCGGCGCCGCAGCCACCCTCACAGGCACCCTCGACCTCGACCGTGTCCAGCAGTTGGCGGCCGAGGCACGCAGCTCAACGGGCATCGGCGACGACCGGCAGACCGTCACGATCACCGCTGACCTCGAGGTAGAGGGCGTCGTAGCCGGCACGCCGGTGGCTGACACGTTCTCGCCCAGCATGACCTTCAATGTCACGCCGTTGCGCGCCACACTCAGCACGCCACCGGATGCGACCGACGAGCCATCGACCGGTGGGCTGGTGTTCACCGACACCGGGTCGGTTACGGCACCAGCAGCAGCGGCCAACCACGTGACGATCGCGGGCCGTGCCATCCCGGTCCAGAAGGCCCGCTGGGTCACACTGGCACTGCTGGCTCTCGCGACGCCCTTCGCGGTGCTGACAGCCGTAGGTGCCCGTCGCGCGGCCCAGAGCTGGAGTCCGGACGAACACGCCGTGGCCAACCACGGCAGCCGCATCATCAACGTCGCGTCCCTGTCGCCCGCCAGACCCGACACCACCGTGGCAGTGATCGACCTCGACGAGCTGGTTGCGCTGGCATCCCACCATGACCTGCCCATCCTCCGGGCCCTCCTGGACGGTGGCGGCTACAGCTACGTCGTTATCGACGACGCCGCCGTTCGCTACTGCAGCACGACAGCACCCAACGTCGCACCAGAGGAGCCCGCCACACCCGACGACGCTGCCTCGTCGGATGCAGCGGTTGCTGTGACGCCAGCGATATCCGACTGATGCTCCGGTCGCGTCAGAGCGCACCGAAACGAAAGAACCCGCAGACCGTGAGGCCTGCGGGTTCTTGTCGTACTCCCGAGCGGATTTGAACCGCCGTTACCGCCTTGAGAGGGCAGCGTCCTGGGCCGCTAGACGACGGGAGCAGGATGTCTGCCTCGACCGGAGTCGGGGCAGTTGTTCAGCCGCCCACGAGGGGCGGCCGCGCGTGCAGTCTACCGCGTACGGCGTCATGCACGTTGCTCGGGGGGAAGGACTTGAACCCTCAATAACTGGACCAGAACCAGCCGTGTTGCCAATTACACCACCCCCGAAGGGCGGTCGCGGAGACTAGCCGAGATGACGGTGTCGCGCGAAACGACGGCTGCGATGAGCGCCGTCCGTGCGATGGTGCCTCAGTCGGTCCAACCGTGCGAACCGAACGCACCAACAGCCTGTCTGCGACGGTCGAACGCGTTCGCGGCTGATCGAGCGATGGATGCCTCGCATCGACGGGGCACGCGAGGGTCGTCGTCTGTGAACGATGGCCAGTTAGCATCCGTTATCGCTCGACGGGTCCGCTGTCGACGCCCTCGTGCTGATCGTCAGGCTGCCTCGTGTCCGGTCCCCGTGTTCGTTTCGCGCCCGCTCCGTCCGGATGGCTCCACGTTGGCTCCGTTCGCACGGCGCTTTACAACTGGCTGCACGCCCAGGGCAACGACGGGACTTTCATCTTCCGCATCGAGGACACAGATGCGGAGCGCGCCACGGACGAGTCCATGCGCTCGATGCTGGAGGGCATGGGCTGGCTGGGCATCTCGGTCGATGAGGGCGTGACCCTCGCCGAGGACGGCAGCGTCGTCGAGGTCGGAGCGCACGGCCCGTACCGCCAGTCCAGCCGCAAGACGCTGCACGCCGCCGTCGCACGCCGCCTCGAGGCGGCTGGACATCTGTACGCCGACGATCGCACCCCCGACGAGCTCGACGCGTGGCGCACCGCACAGCGCGAGGCCGGACTTCCCCCGATCGTCAAGCAGGTCGACGTGCCAGCCCCGACGGGCGACCGACCCGCGACCCTGCGCCTCGCGCTCCCGACCGAGGGCTCCATCACCGTCCACGATGAGGTGCGAGGCGACATCACGTGGGAATGGGCCAACGAGTCCGACCCGGTGTTGGTCCGATCCAACGGTGCCGTCACCTACCCGCTGGCGAACTCGACCGACGATGTGGCGCAGGGCGTCTCGTTGATCTGTCGCGGTGACGATCTGCTGTCGGTCACGCCACGCCAGGTGCACCTGTACGGGCTGCTGCTTGCGAACGGCCTCATCGATGAGGCGCTCGCCGAGGTCGGTCTGCCCGCCCGCGACCCGTCGTGGGGCGCGCCAAGCTCGTTCGCGCACCTGTCGATGATCGTCGGCGCCGACCGCAAGAAGCTCTCTAAGCGTCATGGCTCGGTGGCGATCCAGTCGTTCCGCGACCGTGGGTTCCTACCGGATGTGCTGCTGAACTACGTCTCGTTGCTCGGATGGGCGCCGTCCGACGGCACCGAGCGGCTCACCCGAGACGAGCTTGTTGCGAAGTTCGATCTGGCGACCGTCGGCAGCTCGGCGGCGATGTTCGACACGGACAAGCTCACGGCGTTTAACGGTGAGCGCATCCGCGAGATGGACGCGGCGCTGCTCACCGAGCAGCTGCTGCCGTTCCTCGATGGCAGCCGTCCGCAGGTCGCGCCCGAGCCGGGCGCCGACGGCGCGGAGCAGTGGATCGCGTACCCGCCCCTCACCACGCAGCCGGCGACGCCAGCGCAGCACACGGTTGTGGCCGGGCTGGTGCCGCTGGTGCAGGAGCGCATGCAGCGCCTCGACGAGGTGCGGGCCTACGCCGGTCCGTTCCTGACCGACACGATCTCTATCGACCTTGTCGGCGCCGCCAAGGTGCTGCGCAAGGCCGGCGGCGCACAGCTGCTGCGGCAGGCCAGCGCGATGCTGCCCACCATCACATGGGATCTGGCGAGCATCGACGCAGCGCTGCGGGCGCTCGCCGAGGAGCAGGGCGTCGGATTCGGCAAGCTCGCGCAGCCGATCCGTGTCGCCGTGACCGGCACGACCGTCTCGCCACCGCTGTTTGAATCGATGGAGCTCATCGGCCAAGAGCGCTGCCTCGCCCGGATCGAGCAGGCCATCGAAGTGTTCGAGGCCGCCGCGGCCGCCGCCGCTGCTGGCTGAGCGACTCGAGATCGCTGCCCCGAACGAGCACAGGGCTGCAAGCGAAACAGAAACCTCGGCACCGCTCGCAGCTACGTCACGAGCGGTGCGTACGACGTACAGCTCACAAGATCTCGCCGCCGCCGTAGCTGGCGGCGGCCGGGTTCGCGGCAACAAGCACACCGACACGGGCGACGAACGCGTCGACCTGCGCGCCGGCGTTGCCGATGAAGCCGGCACGGTCATCGAGCAGCGTCCCGAGCTCATCGCGCGACATCGGCAGCCGCGCGTCAGCAGCCAGGCGGTCAAGCAGGTCGTTCTCGGACCGACCTTGCTCACGCATCTCGAGCGCAACCGCGACGGCGTGCTCCTTAATAGCCTCGTGGGCCACCTCACGCCCGACACCCGCACGGACCGCAGCCATCAGCACCTTGGTGGTGGCCAGGAACGGGAGGTACCGGTCGAGCTCGCGCTCGATCACCGCCGGGTAAGCACCAAACTCGTTGAGGACGGTCAGGAACGTTTCGAGGAGGCCGTCGATCGCCAGGAAGCTGTCCGGCATCACGACACGGCGCACAACCGAACACGACACATCGCCTTCGTTCCACTGATCGCCCATCAGTGACGATGCCATCGTGACGTGGCCGCGAAGGATCGCGACGAAGCCGTTCACCCGTTCGCACGAGCGCGAGTTCATCTTGTGGGGCATCGCTGACGAGCCGACCTGCCCGGGCTTGAAGCCCTCGGTCGCCAGCTCTTGGCCAGCCATAAGGCGGATTGTCGTAGCGAGGTTGGCGGGGCCTGATCCAACCTGCAGCAGCGCGCTGACGACATCGAAGTCAAGCGAGCGCGGGTACACCTGCCCCACGTTGTCCAGCACGTTCGCGAAGCCGAGGTGATCGGCGACAGCCTGCTCCAGCGAGGCAAGCTTGGCGGTGTCGCCGCCCAGCAGGTCAAGCTGGTCCTGCTGGGTGCCGACCGGGCCTTTCAGCCCGCGCAACGGCTGCCGCGCCAGCAGGTCCTCGATACGGCCGTAGGCCTGCAGCAGCTCCTCGCCGGCGTTGGCGAACCGCTTGCCCATCGTGGTGGCCTGCGCCGGCACGTTGTGGCTGCGGCCGGCCATCACCGTGTCACGGTGCTCCTCCGCCCGCTCGGCGAGGCGCGCGAGCACGGCGACAAGCCGGTCGCCGACCAGCTCGAGCGCGCGGCGAACCTGCAGCTGCTCGACGTTCTCGGTGAGGTCGCGGCTGGTCATGCCCTTGTGTGCGTGCTCGTGGCCAGCCAGCGCGCTGAACTCCTCGAGTCGCGCCTTGACGTCATGGCGCGTGATGCGCTCGCGCTCGGCGATGGACGCAAGGTCGACCTGATCTACGACGGCCTCGTACGAGGCGATTGCGTCCTCTGGCAGCTCGATGCCGAGGCCTTGCTGGGCGCGCATCACCGCGATCCAGAGCTGCCGTTCGAGGATGATCTTCCCGGTCGGCGACCAGATGTCGACCATCGGGTCCGACGCGTAGCGGTCGGCGAGGACGTTGGGGACGGTGCGGGTCACAACAGATTCCGAACAGGAGAAGGACTCCTCTAAACGCTACCCCGGGTCCAGGCAGGTCACGGTCTCGCGAGCGACGACGCCAGAGCCCGCAGACCTCGACGCTGCGCTTGACGCACGGCGGCCGGCGACCGACCGACGATCAACGCGACCTCCTCCGCGGAGAACCCACCGACGACGCGGAGCAGCACGACGTCACGCTGCGTCTCGCTGAGCGTCTCGAGGTGGGGGCGAAGCTGATCGAGCCCATCCGCTTCGAGCGCAGGCTCGTCGGCGCCGTGGCCGTCTGTCGGCTCGGGCGCGCCGGACATCGAGACGACCGTTGGTCGACGGGCCCACCGTCGCGTCGCGTCGACCATCCGACGGCGAGCGATCGTGAACACCCAGGCCCGCAGCGCTGCCTCGTCACCGGTGAACGTGCCCAAGGACTGAAACACATGGAGGAACGTCTCGCTCGCAACATCGTCCGGTTCCGGGGCGCCTCGCCGGCGGAGGTACGCAGTCACCGACCCAGCGAGGTCTTCGTAGATCTGTGTGCATGCCCAGCCAGCGCCCGCCTGCGCCGCACGAAGGACATCATCGAAGGCTGCTCCGAGCACGCAACCACCCGCCTCTCAGGCGATCAGCGTGCACGCGCCGTCCGAACCGACGGGGTCGTGCGCATCGTGCGCCTCATCTGGGGCCTCGTCGTCTGCGGCCTCCCGACCTTCGAGATGACCATGACGTCGTCCGCATCGTCGTTGAGGTCAGCCGCTTCATCATCGTCGACAGCGTAATGCTCCTCGAACCCTCGAACCCTCGACCGTCGATCAGCGAGTCAGGTGCCACGTCGGAGAGGCCGTCTGTACGCGCGTAGGTGCGGGTCAGAGGTCGTCGTCCGCGTCGTCATCGTCGACGGAATCATCGACTGAGTCGTCGGCGGAATCTACGGAATCGGCCGAATCGACGGAATCTACGGAATCGGCCGAATCGACGGAATCTACGGAATCGGCCGAATCGACGTCATCGTCGACGGAATCATCGGCATCATCGTCATCGTCGACGCGACCGGTGCCCTGGCCTCCAGCCTTACCGTCGGAGGCCTCAGACGAGATCTCGCGCCCGTCGACACCCTTGACGCCATCGTCCTCGCCGGTCGCATCGCGAGAGACTCGGTCACCGAAGCTCTCGTCCTCGCTCTCGTCCTCGCTCTCGTCCTCGCTCTCGTCCTCGGTCGCGGCGTCGGTCGGCTCATCGGTCGGCTCATCGGTCGCGGCGTCGGTCGGCTCATCGGTCG